>CANQFR010000028.1 GCA_947599905.1 uncultured Lachnospiraceae bacterium | reverse complement strand
CTGGCGGAGAAGATCGAGACCGTGGCGAAGGAGATCTACGGAGCCGACGGCGTGGATTACGCGCCCGCGGCGGCGAAGGCCCTTAAGCAGATCGAGGCGATGGGATTCGGCCGTATGCCGGTTTGTATGGCCAAGACCCAGTATTCGCTGTCGGATGACCAGAACAAGCTGGGACGGCCCACCGGTTTCCGTATCAATGTCCGCGACGTCTATGTGTCGGCGGGCGCGGGCTTCGTGGTGGCGATCACCGGCGCGATCATGACCATGCCGGGACTGCCGAAGAAGCCGGCGGCGGACAATATCGATGTGAATGAAGAAGGAAAGATTGTGGGACTGTTCTGATCCGTGTGAAAGCAGGCGCCAAAACGGATGACGATGAATACGATAATACCGGGGGAAGAATTCCATTCTGCGGGAGCAGTTCTTTTGACCCTGTGATTTATTACATAACTATGACGGGCGGAGGTTGATTATGAATCTGAAACAGGGCTTATCGGAGGTTTCCTGCGGGGTTCTTATGGGGGATCCGGATGTGGAGGTCAGCGATGTCGTTTATGATTCCCGAAAGGCGGAACCGGGTGCGGTGTTTGTCTGTATGGCCGGGGCCAATGTGGACTCCCACAGATTCATTCCCCAGGTGCTTGAAAAAGGAATCCGCGCCCTCGTGGTGGAGAAGGCGCTTGCCGGGGAGGAACTGGCTGCCATGCCGGAGGGGACGGTTGTTGTCCGTGTGGATAACGCCCGTATCGCGCTTGCGCATCTGTCGGCGGCCCGCTTCGGCCATCCGTCGCGGAAAATGACCTGCATCGGCGTCACCGGCACGAAAGGCAAGACGACGACGACCTACATGATCAAGGCGATTCTGGAGGCGGCGGGCAAAAAGGTCGGTCTGATCGGAACCGCGGGCGCGGTCATCGGCAGACATACGTATCCGACGCTGAACACCACGCCGGAATCCTATGAGCTGCAGCGCTATTTTGCGCAGATGGTCGAGGAAGGCTGCGAGTACATGATCATGGAGGTGTCCTCGCAGGGCCTGAAAATGCACCGGGTGGACGCGATTACATTTGACTACGGCCTGTTTACGAATATTTCCAATGACCATATCGGGCCGAATGAACACGCGAGCTTTGAGGAGTATCTGTACTACAAATCACAGCTGCTGAGCCGCTGCCGGGTTGGGCTGATCAACCGGGACGACGTGCATTATGCGGAAGTTGTGCAGCAGGTGGAAGAGAATCAGATGACTTACGGGCCGTCCGTACCCGGGGCGGCCTGCTATACGTATGCCCTTGACAGCAGGGCGGATTTTGAGGCCGGGGGGATCCGGTATGTGTCGGAACCAGATTTCGTCGGCTTGGATTTTACCGTGAGCGGAAAGTACGATCTGGAGGTTCGGGTCAATATTCCCGGCCGTTTCAATGTTTATAACGCGCTGGCTGCCGTGTCTGTCTGCAGTTTTTTCCATCTGCCCAAAGAGAAGATCTGCCATGCGCTGGAGCATCTGTATGTCAACGGGCGTATGGAGATCGTCCACACCTCGAAGCGCTGTACGGTCATCGTAGATTACGCCCACAATGCGGTCAGCATGGAAAGTCTTCTGCTGACGCTTCGGGACTATCATCCGAAGCGTCTGGTCTGCGTCTTCGGCTGCGGCGGCAACCGTTCGAAGAACCGCCGGTATTCGATGGGCGAGATCGGCGGGCGTCTGGCGGATCTGTGTATCCTGACGGCGGACAATTCCCGCTTCGAGAAGGTGGAAGACATCCTGGCGGATATCCGCGGAAGCATCGAGAAGACCGGCGGGGCGTTTATCGAGATTCCTGACCGGCGCGAAGCCATCAGATACAGTATCGTGAACGCGCAGCCCGGCGACATGATCGCCGTGATCGGCAAGGGACATGAGGATTATCAGGAGATTAACGGCGTGCGGTATCCGTTCCTGGACCGAAAGGTGATCGAGGAAGTGTTCGAGGAACTGGAAGCAGGGACGGGGGAACAGCCGGAAGAGAATAACCAGTCAGGCGCGGAAAAAACGGCGGGAGTCACTTCAGAAGAGGAAGAGCAAAAGCCGGCGGACGCGCAGCTTCGCGGCGGGAAGAAAGGCGGAAGGTAAGCATGCAGAACTGGACGGTAAATGACCTGGTGCGCGCCTGCGGCGGCGTTTTGCTGTGCGGCGACGGCGATACGCCGGTGGAACATATCAGCCTGGATTCCCGGAAGATGGAGGGCAGCGACCTCTTTGTTCCGCTGATCGGAGAGAAAGTGGATGCGCACCGCTTTATCCTTCAGGCCCTGAATAACGGGGCGGTGGCGACGCTGACGAGCGAGCACGGGACCGCCGGAAAAGGCGGCGTGACCGAAGGCAATGTAACAGAAAACAGTGGAACGGATGGCCGCGGGAAAACTGCTGCTCAGCCGGTTCCGATGGATGAAAACGGCGTCGCAGGCTATGGAAAAGCATGGATTGCCGTGGACGATACGAAGCTGGCGCTGCAGGCCATCGGGCGGGCATACCGCAGAACCCTGACGCTGCCGCTCGTGGGCATCACCGGCAGCGTCGGCAAGACGACGACGAAGGAAATGGTGGCGGCGGCGCTCTCCGCGGGACTGCGGACATACAAGACAAAGGGGAGCCGCAACAGCCAGGTGGGCGTGCCGGTCACGATCACCGACATTGACCGGGAAGACCAGATCGGCGTGATCGAACTGGGCATGAGCGAGCCGGGGGAGCTGACCGTGATCGCGCGGATGGCGCAGGTGGACGTGGCGCTCATCACCAATATCGGTGTGGCGCATATTGAGCAGCTGGGCTCGCAGGAGAATATTTTCAGGGAGAAGATGACGATCCGGGACGGCCTGACAGCCGGCGGGATCCTGCTCTTAAACGGCGACGATCCGTTCCTGGCGGAGGCAGAGGCCGGAGACGGCTTTCGCACCGTCCGCTACGGAACAACGGACGGCTGTGATTACCGGGCGACGGAGATTCACATGGAGAAAGGCTGTCCGGTATTTACGGCGGAGTGCCGTTATGCCGGCGGAAAGGGCGCCGCTTGCGCCATAGGCGCGGCTGGGGGGCAGCCTGGCCGGGAGCCGGGAGCGGAGAAGCCCCGGACGGAGAATCCCCGCATGGAGAAGCCCCTCACGGAGAGGTCCCGGACGGTTACCGTCCGTCTGAAGGTCATGGGCGCGCATCAGATCCTTAACGCCGTCGCGGCGATCGCAGTGGCCGATCTTTACGGTGTGCCGCTCGCCGCAGCGGCTGAAAAGCTCAGCGAATATGAAGGCATGAAAGGGCGCCAGCAGGTCCGTCACGCGGGCGGGATTACGGTGATCGACGATACTTACAATGCCAATCCGGTTTCCATGAAAGGCGCGATCGATATTCTTGTTTCCGTTGAAGATGCCGCAAGAAGGATTGCGGTGCTGGCCGATATGAAGGAGCTGGGCGCGGACAGTCCCCGTTTCCACAGGGAGATCGGCGAATATATCGCGCAGCGGCCCGTTGATTTGCTGGTGACTTACGGGGAGCTGGCGAAGGATATCGGGGCCGGGATCCGGACGGTCCGTTTCGCGGAGTCCGAAAAAAGAGAAATGATGGAGTGGCTGGGGAACGAACTGCGCGCAGGGGACTGCGTCCTGTTCAAGGGTTCCAACAGCATGAATTTAGGAGAAGCGGCAGATGATGTATGCCAACGTCATCATTGACATTTCCCATGAAAAGGTGGACCGGACATTCCAGTACCGGATTCCGGAGGAACTGGCCGGTCAGGTGCGCGTGGGCATGCAGGTGCGCGTGCCCTTCGGCGCGGGAAATCACGAGCGGAAAGGGTATGTGGTCGAGATCACGGACCGTGTGGAATGGAATCCGGAGCAGCTGAAGGAGCTCTCCGGGATTGTGAGCACGGGCGTGACGGGACAGTCGCAGCTGATTTCGCTGGCCTGGTGGATGAAAGAGCGCTACGGCTCTACGATGAATCAGGCGCTTCGGACGGTGCTGCCGGTTAAGCAGAAGGTGCAGAAGCGGGAGGACCGTCTTTTGGTGTGCCTTCTTTCGGAAAATGAACTGCGCTCGGCCATCGACGAGGCGGTGCGCAGGAAATACAAAGCCCGGGAACGCCTGCTGCGTGCTTTTCTGGAGACTCCGAAGATCCCCTACGGCATCGCCCTGCGGCAGATGAACCTGACGACCGCGACGCTGAAACCGCTGCTGGAGAAGGGCGTGGCGGCGCTTACGGTGCGGACGGTCGAGCGCAGTCCGGTGGAGGCGCTGAAAAAGATCCGGCCGCAGTCCGGAGGTCTGGGCGCGGTTGCTGCATGCGTCCTCAATCCCGAACAGCAGGCGATCGTCGATGATTTCGCTGCCCGCTATGGCCGCGGCGACCGGCAGACTTCCCTGGTCTACGGCGTCACCGGCAGCGGCAAGACGGAAGTCTATATGGAAATGATCGACTATGTGCTGAAGCAGGGCCGGGAGGCCATCGTGCTGATTCCGGAGATTGCGCTGACATACCAGACGGTACTGCGCTTCTACCGGCGCTTCGGCGACATGGTATCGGTGATCAATTCGCGGCTGTCGGCCGGGGAGCGCTATGACCAGTTCGAACGTGCGTTAAACGGCGAAGTGCGCGTGATGATCGGTCCGCGCTCGGCGCTTTTTACCCCGTTTCCGAATCTCGGTCTGATCGTGATCGACGAGGAGCACGAGAGCGCCTACAAGAGCGAACTGTCGCCCAGATATCATGCACGCGAGGTGGCGGAGATGCGGGCGCGGATGAATGACGCCGCGCTGGTCCTCGGTTCAGCAACGCCGTCTCTGGAGGCGTATTCGCGGACGTTTCCCGGAAGCGCCGGAAAGAACCGGGAAATTGCATCGGACAGGGCCTGCTATCGTCTCTACCGTTTAACCGGCCGCGCAAAATCGGGCAGCCATATGGCCGATGTGCAGGTCGTGGATCTGCGGGAGGAGCTGCGCGCCGGAAACCGGTCCATTTTCAGCCGGCGCCTTAAGGCTGCTATGGAGCAGGAACTCGGAAACGGCCATCAGATCATGCTTTTCTTAAATCGTCGGGGATATTCGAATTTCGTCTCCTGCCGCAGCTGCGGACAGGCTGTCAAGTGCCCGCACTGCGACGTGACGCTGACGCTTCACCGGAACGGCCGCCTGGTCTGTCATTACTGCGGTTATCAGATCCGTTCGCCGCAGAAATGTCCTTCCTGCGGTTCCCCGTATATCGCCGCCTTCGGTACCGGAACCCAGAAGATTGAGTCCGTCGCCCGGGAAATGTTCCCTTTGGCGCGGATCCTGCGGATGGATCTGGACACGACGTCAAAGAAGGGCGGACATGAGGAAATTCTGGCGTCTTTCGCGGAAGGTGAAGCGGACATCCT
Organism: uncultured Lachnospiraceae bacterium; assembly: GCA_947599905.1. Lineage (GTDB taxonomy): Bacteria > Bacillota > Clostridia > Lachnospirales > Lachnospiraceae > UBA3402. The sequence goes on along the minus strand of CANQFR010000028.1, from coordinate 15,718 downwards.
GGTAGGCACCCAGATGATCGTCAAAGGGCATGATTTCCCGAATGTGACGCTTGTCGGGATTCTGGCGGCGGATCTGTCGCTGTACTCATCGGATTTTAGGTGCGGGGAGCGGACGTTCCAGCTTCTGACGCAGGCTGCGGGCCGCGCCGGGCGGGACGAGACGCCGGGGCAGGTAATCATTCAGACCTACAGTCCTTCGCATTACGCCATCGACTGCGCGGCCAGACAGGATTACGAAGCTTTCTATGAGAAGGAAATGGCTTACCGGCAGGTTCTGCATTACCCGCCGGCCTGCGAACTGTTGTCTGTGCTGGTCTCTTCGCGCGACGAGCGCGTGCTGAATGAAGCCGTCACGCAGCTGCACGGCTGGGTTCTCAACATGCCGGAGGCGGCGCATATCCAGCTGATCGGCCCCGCGGAGGCGCCCATTTACAAAGTTAATGATATCTACAGAAAAATTTTATATATGAAACAGGAAAACTATGGTATACTAGTAAAGATAAAGAACCGTCTGGAAGAGCTGAGCAGCCGGGCGGAGTGGCGGCAGCATGTGATGTTGCAGTTTGATTTCGCGTAAGGCGGAAGGCGGTTCTGCGGAGTCAGGTTCATGTTGCTGCGGTTTCATGCGGACAGACTGGAATCAGACTGGAAGCGGACGCATGGTTTGCAGTATGCGCGGGCGGACAGGCCGCGAAAACAGGAGGACAGGATAATGGCGATCCGAAATATCCGGACGATAGGAGACGAGATTCTGACTAAAGAGTGCAAGCCGGTGAAATTCATGACTCCCCGGACCGCTCTGCTGATTGAAGATATGTTTGAGACGATGTATGACCAGGACGGCGCGGGACTGGCTGCGCCGCAGGTGGGCATTTTAAAGCAGATCGTCGTCATCGACGTGGGCGAGGAGGACGGCAAGGCCTATGTGCTGATCAATCCGGAGATCATTTCCACGGAAGGAAGCCAGACCGGGAATGAAGGGTGCTTGAGCGTACCCGGCAAGTTCGGTGTGGTGACCCGGCCGCAGAAGGTGAAGGTGAAGGCGCTGGACGAACATATGAAGCCGTTTGAGCTGGAGGCGGAGGGACTGCTGGCCCGCTGTATCTGCCATGAGTGCGACCATCTTCACGGCGCGCTGTATGTGGATCTGGCGGAGGACGGGCTTCACGACAATTCGGAACTGGAGGACGCGGAAGAAGGAGAGAACGCATGAGGATTGTATTCATGGGAACGCCGGATTTCGCAGTGCCGGTGCTTTCAGCGCTTGTGGACGCCGGCCACAGCGTCGTGGGCGTGGTGACCCAGCCGGATAAGCCGAAGGGGCGCGGCGGCGCCGTGCAGCAGACGCCGGTGAAACAGCGGGCATTGGAACTGGGGCTTACAGTCTGGCAGCCGGTGAAGGTTCGGGAGCCGGAATTCGTGGAGATCCTGCGCGGGCTTGACGCGGACATCTTCGTGGTGGCGGCCTTCGGGCAGATTCTGCCGAAGACGGTGCTTTCACTCCCGCGGCTGGGCTGCGTGAACGTCCATTCGTCGCTGCTTCCGAAGTACCGGGGAGCGGCGCCGATCCAGTGGGCGATCATCGACGGCGAGAAGAAGACCGGCGTGACCACGATGATGATGGACGAGGGGCTGGACACCGGCGATATTCTGGAGCAGGCAGTGATACCGATCGCGCCGGATGAAACCGGCGGCAGTCTTCATGACAAATTAAGCGCGCTGGGGGCGGAACTCATCGTCTCAACGCTTCGGAAGCTGGCGGACGGAACCGCGGTGCGGACGCCGCAGACGGACGAGAATACCTGCTATGCGAAGATGCTGAAGAAAACGATGGGCGATATTGACTGGTCGATGGACGCGGCCACCATCGAGCGTCTGATCCGGGGACTGAGTCCCTGGCCGGGGACCTATACCGGCTGGAACGGAAAGACGCTGAAGATCCGGGGGGCGGAAGTCGTGCGGGAAGAAGACACAGAGTCACAGACTTTGCCGGGAACGGCAGGCGCGGTCTGCGGCGAGGTCGTTCTGGCGGATAAGAACCGCCTGTATGTGAAGTGCGGAAAAGGGACGCTGTCTCTTACCGAGCTTCAGCCGGAAGGCAAGAAGCAGATGAAAGCGGACGCGTTCCTGCGCGGGTATCCGGTGGAAGAAGGAACCGTATTTACGAAAAGCCGGGCGGAAGAGTAACCATGCCCGGCTGTGCGGGAGCCGGATTTATTGATATAAAGTTCCGTCCGCCGGATTGATCTGGTCCCTGTGGAGCGAATAACAGGACGGAACACAGAAAGGGGCGAATGATATGCCATACGGATACGGTTATGGTTACGGAATGGGTTACGGCGGGATGTATTTTGACTGGACATACCTGCTTGTCCTTGTGGGGATGGTGCTGTCCATGTGGGCGTCTGCACGGGTGAACGGCACATTTAAGAAGTATTCGTCCGTTCGCAGTATGACCGGCATGACCGGTGCGGAAGCGGCAAAGCGGCTTTTGAATTCCCAGGGGATCTATGATGTGACGGTGCAGCATGTCGCGGGGAGTCTGACGGATCATTACGATCCGCGCACGAAGACGGTGAATCTGTCCGATGCGGTCTATGCCTCCGCCTCGGTGGCAGCCATCGGCGTTGCGGCCCACGAGTGCGGCCATGCGATGCAGGACAATGAAGGCTATGTGCCGCTGCGGCTGCGGGCGGCGATTGTACCGGTCGTGAATTTTGGCAGCATGCTGTCATGGCCGCTGATTCTGATCGGCCTGCTGATCGGCGGACTGGGAAGTCCCATTGTCGAAATCGGCATCTGGATGTTCGTGCTGGTTGTGCTGTTTCAGCTGATCACGCTGCCGGTGGAGTTTAATGCCTCCGCGCGCGCGGTGCGGCTTCTGGACAGCGTGGGGATTCTGCACGGCGAGGAAGTGAGCCAGACCCGGAAGGTGCTCGGCAGCGCGGCCCTGACCTATGTGGCCGCCGCCGCGGCCTCGATTCTGCAGCTTCTGCGCCTGCTGATCCTGTTCGGAGGAAGAAGGCGTGACAACTAAGCGGCGGAAAGCGTCCGGCAGTGCGGCGGCCGGGGAAGGACGGAAGAGAGTCGGAACGGATGGAACCCGGAGAAACCAGACGGAAAGAACCGGTGCGGCCAGAGCCCGGAGCGGTCAGGCGCAGGAGGGAACCGGCGCGGCCGCGGGGCGGAGCAGTCGGACTGAGGGAACCGGCGCGGCCGTGACCGCGCGCGAGTTATCTCTCGATATTCTCATGGAAATCCTTGAGCGCGGTGGCCTGAGCCATGTGATCTTAAACCAGGCGCTCGCGAAATATCAGTATCTGGACAAACAGGACCGTGCCTTCGTCACGCGCGTGACCGAAGGAACCGTCGAGTACCAGATTCAGATCGATTATGTAATAGACCGGTATTCCCGCACGAAGGTGCAGAAGATGAAGCCTCTGATCCGCACGCTGCTCAGAATGTCGGTCTATCAGCTTCTTTATATGGACCGGGTTCCGGACGCCGCTGTCTGCAATGAGGCGGTGAAACTGGCCGAAAAGCGCCGGTTTGCGGGCCTGAAGGGCTTTGTAAACGGAACCCTTCGCAGCATCGTCCGCGAGAAGGAGATGTACCGGCCGGACGCGGCCGTCTGGCCCGACGATTCCGTCCGCTATTCCACGCCGCAGTGGCTGATCGGCCTGTGGACGGAGGCTTATGGCGGGGACGCGGCCCGTGCGATGATGAAGGCATTTCTTGTCAGGAGCCCGTTTACCGTCCGCTGCAACCCGGATCTGGCTTCCATGGAAGAAATCATGGAGAGTCTCCGTCTGCAGGGTGTGACGGTGACGAGATGCGCATATGCTGAAGATATGCTCTATCTGGAAAACATTGATTATCTGGAGCAGCTTACCGCCTTTCAGATGGGCCTGATCGTCGCGCAGGATCTGAGTTCGGCCTGTGTGGCGAAGGCCGCCGGGCTGAAAGCGGGCGATATGGTTCTGGATGTGTGCGGCGCGCCCGGCGGTAAGGCGATTCACGCGGCGTCGATTTTGCGAAAAGCCTGGACGGACAGCCGAAACCCGGCCGTATCCGCCGCTGTCCCGGCTCCGGGTCATGTTTGTGTCCGCGACATCAGCGAGCGAAAGGCCGGCATGATTGTGGAGAATGTCCGCCGCTGCGGCTATGAAGATATGATTACGGTTGAGATTCGGGATGCGCTGGTCTTCGATGAGATGATGGCGGGAAAAGCGGATGTGGTCTTTGCCGATCTGCCGTGTTCCGGTCTGGGCGTCATCGGCCGCAAGCCCGATATCAAGGGCCGTATCCTGCCGGAAGATATTGAGATTCTTGCGGCGCTGCAGAGACAGATTCTTTCGGTTGTGTGGCAGTATGTGAAACCGGGCGGCAGACTGGTCTACAGTACCTGTACGACCGCGCCGCAGGAGAACATCCGCAACCGCGACTGGTTCCTTGCGAATTATCCGTTTGAGCCGGTGGATATAAGCGGCAGGCTCGGAGAGAAGCTGCGCGACGAGACCCTGAAGAACGGATATATTCAGTTCCTGCCGGGGAGGCACCCCTGCGACGGCTTTTTCCTGGCCGTGATGCAGCGGCGCTGACCGGCCGGGGGGTGACGACGGCGCCGCCGGAGCAGACGGGAGCCGTATCATGCCTCCGGTATCACAGTGACGGAGCGGATAAGGCGCGGCGGATATCATGACTGGTCAGACAAGACAACAGCTGATAGAACGATGGGACGGACACGACAGCAATAAGGTCGGCATAACGATAAATCGGGACAAGCCGACCGTAGGACAGAGAACATGGAGACAACAACAGACAGAAACGACATCAAATCTTTCACCTTCGAGGAACTCATGGAGCAGGTATGCGCCCTGGGACAGCCGGCCTACCGCGCCGGGCAGATCTTTCAGTGGCTGCATGAGAAACAGGCGGCTTCCTTTGCGGAGATGACGAATCTGCCGGCGGATCTGCGGCGTATTCTGGAGGAGCGCTTTGAACTGGTGACAGTGAAGCAGGAACAGGTGCTGATTTCCGCAATCGACGGCACGCGCAAGTATCTGTTTGCCCTGCCGGACGGCAATGTGATCGAAAGCGTCATGATGCGTTATCAGCACGGCAATTCGGTCTGTATTTCCTCCCAGGTGGGCTGCCGGATGGGCTGCCGCTTCTGTGCTTCCACGCTGGATGGGCTGGAGCGGAATCTGCGCCCTTCGGAGATGCTGGAGCAGATTTACCGCATCGGCCGCGACACCGGCGAGCGTATTTCCAATGTCGTGGTCATGGGCAGCGGAGAGCCGCTGGATAACTATGAACATCTGCTTCGGTTTATCCGGCTGCTTACCGACGGGCGGGGCCTGCATATCAGCCAGCGCAATATCACGGTTTCGACCTGCGGCCTTGTGCCGCAGATGCGAAGGCTGGCGGAGGAGAAGCTTCAGATTACGCTGGCGCTGTCGCTGCACGCCGCGGACGATGAGACGCGCCGGCAGCTGATGCCGGTTGCCAGGCGCTATTCCCTTCGCGAGGTCCTCGGCGCCTGCGACGATTATTTTCAGAAAACCGGCCGCCGGATGACGTTTGAATACAGTCTGGTAGGCGGCGTTAACGACACGCCGTCGCATGCGGAGGCGCTTGCGCGGCTTCTGAAGGACCGGCACGGTCATGTGAACCTGATCCCGGTGAACCCGATTAAGGAGCGCGATTACGTCCGCTCCGAACGAAAAACCGTGGAAGCATTTAAAAATCATCTTGAAAAATACGGAATAAATGTTACTATTAGAAGGGAGATGGGCCGCGATATTCAGGGTGCCTGCGGCCAGCTCAGACGAAGCTGTCTGAGTTCCCGGACATGACGAGGCATTATCGGAAAAGGAGGGATGAAGATGCAGGATTATGCGCTTACGGATACGGGCAGGGTGAGACCCTGTAATCAGGATTATCTTTATTCTTCATCGGCTCCGGTCGGGGGGCTTGAGAATCTGTATCTGGTAGCCGACGGTATGGGCGGCCATAAGGCGGGAGACTTTGCGTCACGCTTCCTGGTCGAGCAGCTTGTCGCATATCTGCAGAAGAATCAGTCGGATGACCCGCTTGCGCTTTTCAGAGAGGGCATTCGTTACGCCAACAGGCAGTTATATGAGAAATCATTTACCAGTCCGGATCTGGAAGGTATGGGGACGACACTGGTGGCGGCAACTGTCAGAGATAACGAGCTGTTTGTTGCAAATGTGGGAGACAGCAGGCTGTATTTATACAAAAATGGGGGAATAACCCAGATTACACTGGATCATTCCTATGTAGAAGAGATGGTCCGGATGGGGCGGATGCAGCGCGACAGCCGGGAGTACCGCGAGAAGAAGAATCTGATCACACGGGCGGTGGGAACCGGCCGTACAGTTGAGGTTGATTGTTTCAGACGAAAACTTGACGCAGGCGATATGATCCTGATGTGCTCGGACGGCCTGACGAATATGCTGACGGATCGGGAGATCGCGGATTGTCTCGCGGGAGACGGAACACTCAGGGAGAAAGTGGAGCGTCTGGTCGCAGACGCGAACCGGAATGGCGGGCGTGACAATATTTCCGTTATTCTGGCTGCCCCGCGGATTGGTGAGGTGGACTTATGCTGAGGGCAGGACAGTTTTTGCAGAACCGTTATGAAATTCTTGAATTGATTGGTTCCGGCGGAATGTCGGATGTATATAAAGCAAGATGCCATAAGCTGGACCGGCTTGTGGCGATCAAGGTATTAAAGGAAGAATTAAGCAGCGACGGGACGTTTGTCAACAAGTTCAAGATGGAGGCCCAGGCCGCAGCCGGTCTGTCCCATCCGAACATCGTCAGCGTCTATGACGTCGTGGATGAGGGGCAGCTTCATTATATCGTGATGGAGCTGATCGAAGGGATTACGCTGAAGACCTATATCGCCAGAAAGGGCAAGCTCGACGCGAAAGAGACCGTGGGCATTGCGATTCAGGTGGCTCAGGGGATCGCGGCGGCCCACGAGCAGAATATTATCCACCGGGACATTAAGCCGCAGAACATGATCATTTCCCGGGACGGCAAGGTGAAGGTCGCGGATTTCGGGATTGCCCGCATGGTGACGTCCCAGACCCAGGGACCGGTCGCTATCGGCTCTGTGCATTATATTTCGCCGGAGCAGGCCCGCGGCGGCTACAGCGACGCCAGAAGCGACATCTATTCGCTGGGCATTACGATGTATGAGATGGTGACGGGACGCCTGCCCTTTGAAGGGGACAATACGGTGGCCGTGGCCATTGCCCATGTGGAAGAGCCGATCACAAGACCGAGTATCTATGAGCCCGATATCCCGGTGAGCCTTGAGAATATCATCCTTAAGTGTACGGAGAAGAAGCCGGAGCGCCGTTATGCGACTGTGACCGAGGTGATCGCCGATTTGCGGCGCGTGCTTCTGCATCCGGACGAGAACTTTGTCACGATGGCGCCTGAGATCGATTACAGCGCGGATACGAGACAGATCAGTGAGGACGAACTGAAGGTCATCAATATGGCCCATCAGTCCTACAGGCCGATGCAACAGGATCTGGAGCCGGACTATCCGCCGGAGCCGGATTATCTGCCTGAGCGGAACTATCCGTCGGAACGGGATTATCTGCCGGAGAGGAACTATCCGCAGGAGCGGGGACGGCGTTCGGATGTGAGCAGCGGGATCGAGCGGATCCTGACAGGCGTCGGCGTTCTGGTGGCCGTAGTCATCGTGGCGGTTCTGATTCTGCTGTTTTCGAGGATCGGAGGCCTGTTCAGAGGCAGTTCCGGACTGGGACTCGGCGGGAATCAGTCGTCGTTTGAGGCGGAGACGCTGCCTTCGGAGACCGGGCCGCAGCTTGCCGATACGGAGGTGCTGGCGCCGGACGTGACGAATCTGCCCCTGGACATGGCTGAGGCCAAGTTAAAGGAATACACGCTCTTTTCGGAGCTGAAATACGAAGAGTCGGATACGGTGGAGAAAGACTATGTGATCTCTCAGGATCCGGTGGAGGGAAGCGTGGTTTCCCGCTATTCCGCCGTGAAGATCGTGGTCAGTACCGGCAACGGAATGATCGATCTGCGGACGCTCGCGCTGACCGGCATGGATAAGGCGGCGGCTTCCGCCATCCTGACCCAGAACGGCCTGAGGGCCACGCTGATTGAAGAATACAACGATACCGCGGCGGTTGACAGCGTTGTCCGCTATGAGCCGGAGCAGGTCCGTGAAGGCGAGACGGTGTCGCTCTATGTGAGTCTCGGCCCGGCGCCGGTGATGCGCACGGTACCGGATCTCTTCAATATCACGGAGGAAGAGGCAAGACAGCGCTTAAGCGACGCGATGCTGAATCCGGGAGAAGTTACCAGAAGCTATGACGCTGTGATTCCGGCCGGTTATGTGATCAGTCAGGCTGTCGCTGCCAATGAGAGCATCGAGGAGGGCAGCACGGTTTCCTTTGTCGTCAGCGACGGACCGGAACCGCCGCTGCAGAGATATCTTGCGTCGATCAGTACGTCTTATAACCTGCAGGGGGCGTTTGGTCCCGGAATGGAAGGGACGACGCTGAACCTGGAGATCCGTCTGCGTCAGGAATCGGAGGGCGTACCCCAGTACCGGACGCTGATGGAAGCGACGCAGGTAACGAGCAACGGCATCCTTCCGATTGAATTCAGCGCGATCGAAGCCATCATACCCGGCGTGGAATACGGCGAGGTTGAGGTGGTGAATGCGGAGGCCGGCCAGGTTCTGGCCAGTTATCCGGTTCAGTTCTTCCTGTCGGAGTAGAGGGGCGCAGCCGATGAAGGGCAAGATTATCAGGGGGATTGCCGGATTCTATTATGTGCTCGCCGCAGACGGAAGGATTTATGAATGCAGGGCGAAGGGGATTTTCCGCAACCGGAAGATTAAGCCGCTTGTCGGGGATGACGTGGACATATCCGTGCTGGGAGATGATCCGCCCGAGGGCAATGTAGACGAGATTCTGCCGCGCCGCAATACGCTTTTACGGCCTGCTGTGGCCAATGTAGATCAGGCGATGGTCGTATTTGCGGTGACGGATCCGGAGCCAAACCTGAACCTGCTGGACCGCTTTCTGGTGATGCTTTGCCGGATGGGAGTTCCGGCGGTCATCGTCTATAATAAGACGGATCTGGCGGGGGAGGAAGCGGTTGAGCGCTACCGCGGGATCTACCGGCCTGCCGGTTATCCGGTGCTGTCATTAAGCACGTATACGGGACAGGGGATGGAGGAAATCCGCAGTCTGCTGCGCGGGAAGACAACAGTGCTCGCGGGGCCGTCCGGCGTGGGGAAGTCGTCTCTGACGAATTTACTGATGCCGGAGGCGGGCATGGAGACCGGCAGCATCAGTGAGAAGATCCGGCGCGGGCGGCATACCACCCGCCATTCTGAGCTGTTCAGCCCGGAGAGCGGAACTTATCTGATGGATACGCCCGGTTTCAGCTCCCTGTATGTGGACGGGATGGAGCCGGAAGATGTCAGGGACTGTTTCCCGGAATTTGCGCCGTATGTGTCTGACTGCCGGTTTCCCGGCTGCGTTCATATCGGCGAGAAAGTCTGCGGCGTAAAGAACGCCCTTGAGGCGGGCAGAATCAGCCGCAGCCGTTATGAGAATTACCGGCTGATATATACAGAGCAGAAAGAGAAAAGGAGATACTAGTTTATGAACATCCTGTCACCCTCCATTCTGGGCGCGGATTTTAAGAAGCTGGAGCAGCAGATCGGGGAAGTGGACCGCGCAGGCGCCCAGTACATCCATCTGGACGTGATGGACGGAACCTTTGTACCCTGTATTTCCTTCGGAATGCAGGTGATTTCGTCGATCCGCAGCTGTACCGACAAGGTCTTTGACGTACATATGATGGTGCAGGAACCGCTGCGTTATCTGCCGGAGATCGTCGATTGCGGCGCGGATATCATTACCGTCCATGCGGAGGCGTGTACCCATCTCGACTATACGCTTCGCGAGATCCGCAAGGCGGGCCTGAAGGTCGGCGTGGCGCTCAACCCGACGACGCCGATCCTGATGATTCACGACCTCTTAAATTCGGTGGATATGGTGCTGATTATGACCGTGAATCCCGGCTTTGGCGGGCAGGAGATGATTCCCTACACGCTGAATAAGGTGCGCGCCCTGCGGAAGCTCTGCAGGAACCGGGACGTCGAGATGGACATTCAGATCGACGGCGGCGTAACGCTTGAGAATGTATCGCAGTGTCTGGAGGCAGGGGCCAATGTCATTGTGGCCGGTTCCGCGATCTACCGGGGCGACGCGGCTGCGAACACAAAGCAATTTCTGAAGATTTTAGAGGAGTTTGAGAATTGATGAAGACAGGGCTGATCATCACCGGCGGGCGTCTGGATACGGCTTTCGCCGGTGCTTTTTTACGCGGATACGCGGGCGCCGGTGCAAAAACCGGCGCAAATTACGGCTTTGATTGTGTGATCCTGGTAGACAAAGGCCTTGAATACGCCCGGACGCTGGGCCTTGTGCCGGCGGCGATCGTCGGGGATTTCGATACGGTGGATCCGGCGGTGCTTGCCCGGTATCGGGCGTACGCCGGAAAGGAGGTCCTGTGGGACGAACACAAGCCGGAGAAGGACGAGACCGATACGGAGCTGGCGATCGATACGGCCATGCGGCTGGGCTGTACGAAGCTGGTCATTCTGGGCGCGACCGGCGGACGGCTTGATCACGAGCTTTCCAATATCCATCTGCTGAAGCTGTGTCTGGATGCGGGTGTGGACGCCGCCCTGTATGACGCGCAGAACCGGATCAGTCTGCTTACGGGCGGCAGGATATTCAGGCGTGATGCGGTTTATGGGAAGTACGTATCCTTTCTTCCGCTGACAGAGCAGGTGCGGGCGATCACGCTAACCGGCTTTCGGTATCCGCTGACGGATAAGAATCTCAGTATCGGCCGTGAGGCCGGACTCTGCGTCAGCAACGAGATCGTGGAAGAGACCGCGGAGATCCGCCTCGGGGAGGGAATCCTGATCTGCGTGGAATCGAAAGACTGAGGTTTCGTCTGCCGCCGATTCCGGGCGGATCATAGATGGAGGAAATCCTATTTCGTCCCGCTGAACAGATCCCGCAGCAGTTCGAGCATCTTGTCGATGTCGATCGGCTTGGCCAGATGACCGTTCATGCCGGTCTCCATCGCTTTTTTGCGGTCTTCTTCGAAGGCGTTGGCGGTCATGGCGATGATCGGAATGGACGCAAGCGCCTGATTCTCGAGACCGCGGATGACTCTGGTGGCGGTATAGCCGTCCATGACAGGCATCTGGATGTCCATCAGAATCAGATCATAATGACCGGGCAGGGAATTGCTTACCATATCGCAGGCTTCCTGTCCGTTGCCCGCACATTCCACATGGAAGCCGGCTTCTTTCAGAATCTCAACCGCAATCTCCTGATTGAGTTCATTGTCTTCCACGAGCAAAATGCATTTGTCAGCATAGGTTCTCTCTTCGGGAATCTCATTGGTGCGTACGGAATCGTCGGCGGCGCGGCCCAGACTGCGCTCCAGCGTATGGTGCAGATCCGAGGCGAAGAGCGGCTTGCTGATGAAGCCGGTGACGCCGGCCTGCCGGGCCTCCTGTTCGATATCCGACCAGTCATAGGCGGACATCAGGATGATCGGGGAGTCCTCGCCCACGATCCGGCGGATCTGCCGGACGGTATCGATGCCGCTTAAGCCCGGCATGGCCCAGTCTACGATATAGACTTCAAAAGGATCGGCCAGATCCACGGCTTCGGTGGTACGGGCGATTGCTTCCCGGCCGGACAGCGCCCACTCCGCCCGCATACCGATCTGGCGAAGCATCTTGGAGACACTCTGGCAGCAGACCATGTCATCGTCGACCACCAGACCGCGGAATCCCTTAAGTTCCGTGATCTGATCCATCTCCCGGTGTTCGGCGGAGAAGCGAAGCTCCAGGTTCACGGTGAAGGTGGTGCCTTTTCCCTGCTCGCTTTCAACGCTGATCGTGCCGCCCATCATGTCCACGATATTCTTGGTGATCGCCATGCCGAGGCCGGTACCCTGGATGCCGCTGACGGTAGAAGTGCGTTCGCGCGTGAAGGGCTCGAAGACAGTCTCGGCAAATTCCGGACTCATGCCGATGCCTGTGTCGCTGACGCGGAACTCGTACAGTCCGCGCTTGACGGAGCGGGACGGCTTCTGCGTGACGCGCACGGACACCGTACCGCCTTCCGGGGTGAATTTGATCGCGTTGGAGACCAGGTTCAGCAGAATCTGGTTCAGCCGCAGCTTGTCGCAGAAGATTTCCTCGTCCGTGACGTCCACGGTATCGATAAAGAGTTCCATATTCTTGGCGTGGATGTCGGACTGGATGATATTGCGCAGTCCCTGCAGGATATCCGCCAGGTTCTCCGGCCGTTCGCTGATGGTGACCTTGCCGGACTCGATCCGGCTCATGTCAAGCACATCGTTGATCAGGGAGAGCAGGTGATTGGAAGCCTGCGCAATCTTGGACAGATAATCCTTCGCCCGCTCCTGGTTGTCCAGATGGGTGGTGGTCAGGGCGGTATAGCCGATGATGGCGTTCATCGGCGTGCGGATGTCGTGGGACATATTGTTGAGGAAGGCGGTCTTGGCCCGGTTGGCGGCGTCGGCCGCCTGGAGGGCGTGGGTCAGTTCCTCAGTCTTGTGCTCCAGTTCGGCGGTGGCGAGGGCCACCTTTTTCTCCAGTTTGCGCTGGTTATAGGTACGCACCGCCAGCATGGCGAGCGTAAAGAGCAGCAGAAGGATGATGGCGACGCCGATGACGCTGTAGAGCGGGTTCCGGTATAAAAACGACGTCAGGCTGATGCTGTCGTCACGGCTGTTGTCAATTTCCTGGGCTACGATGGCATCCAGTTCCGAATCAGCGATACTGTCCACGCCCTTATCCAGAAGAGAGAGCAGGTAACGCCCGCCCGATACATTGTTATGTACCGCAAAGGAGAGAGGGACGCTGCCGAAAATCACGGAAGACAGGCGGCTGCGCGTATTGTTCTGGGCATACCATTCGCCGGTGTAGGAATAGAGGAGGGCGGCGTCAGCCCTGCCGTCAAGAACCGCGTCGACACATTCTTCGGCAGTGCTGCAGCGCAGAATTTCCCTGTCCGCGAACCGGCTGTCTGCCAGACGGTCGATGGCGTCTGCCCGGTCCGGAAGCGCCAGCCGTTCTGCCGTCCCGGAAAAATCGGTCCCTGTCAGACGTGAGAAAGCCGTCTCGAAGTAGGGGACGGTGATCTTGTAGCCTTCTTCCTCCGCAATGTAATAATCACCGAAAAAGTCCAGCACCACGTCTGCGGCGCCGGCAGCCCGGAGTTCATAATACTCGGCCCGGTCCTTCACTGGGATAAACTCGTAATTCAGTCCGAGACGCTGGGCCAGGGTGTCAAAGACGGCCGGGAGAATGCCTTTTGCCTCGCCGTCTTCAAAGTAAAAATAAGGGATCCACTCGGGATTGGACAGCAGCCGCAGAGGAACGCCGGAAGCCTGATGCTGCGCCAGAAAATCCCGTTCTCCGGCATTCATGATCACCGCGCCCGATATGTCGGTCGTGTAATAGGTTTCATGCAGGGTCTCGCGCCAGTTGGGATCGTGGAGATCCATTTCATTGATAGCCATATTGATCCGATCCATCAGGTCGGCGCGGTCTTTGCGGGTACAGATATAAAACGGGCTGGCGTCAAATGATTCCAGCAGCCATTCATTTTCCAAAAGGCGCAGGCTGCCGGTGACGGCGGCGTCCACCCGGCCTTCCTGAAGCGCCGCGGTAAGTTCGTCCTGTCCGTCAAAATACGCCGGTTCAAAGGTAAAGCCGTGTTCCGCCGCAAACCGCTCGAAGTTGGCGTTCTTGGAGTTGCCGGAAAGCATCCCCACGGTGATGCCGTCATATGTGGCGTAGTCTCCCTCAACGATATCGCGGTTCCCCGCCTTTACCGTGAAAATGGTTGAGTTGACGCCGATGGACTGGTCGGAGAAGAGAAATTCTTCCTCCCGCTCCGGCGTTTTGGACACGGAGGTGACGATGTCTACCTGACCGCTGCGCAGCATATCCAGCGACTCGGCGTAAGAACCGTCGTAACCGTAATATTCATATGACCAGCCGCCGTGAATCGCCAGCCGCTGGAGAAACTCATAACCATATCCGCTGCGGCGTCCGTCCTGGTCTATGATATGGTAGCCGGAGAAGGCGAAAAAGCCGACCTTCAGAATCTCCTGCGGTTCGCTCACCGGCGTCTGAACGGTTGTCCGGGCCTCCTGTTCTGACGGTTCGGCCGCGAGGGCAATGATGGAAAATGGGGCGGCCGCAGGCAGTGCGGCGTATGATGCGGCTGCCGGCAGTACGTCGCGGAATACGGCTGACAGCAGTGCTGCCGACAGGAAGGATAAGAGGCATATTGATTTCGTCTTCTTCATGGATGATTCTCCTTAATACGGGCGGATCGCGAAATCCCGGTGACAGGATAATGGTGCCAAATATTTCTGTTCATTTTGCCTTTGCAACATTGTATTATAAATCCGTCTGAAAGTCCAGTAATTCCTGAAATAAAAAAATACAGTGCATTTTTTCGGATTCCCGTGCAAAATTGGGGTTTTCTTTTTCGAAAGTTTGCGGTATACTGTGCAAAGTAAGAAATGGCGCGCGGCGAGGCCGTACGCCGGACCGTCTCAGGCAGCGGCGCCGTGCGGATGTGCGGCGGCGCGCGCGAAACGGCAGGGGACGCGTCTGCAGACGCATATTTTGCAGGAGGAAGATTATGTTAGATCTGAAGTTTGTGAGAGAGAATCCGGAGATTGTTAAGCAGAATATCCGTAATAAATTCCAGGATGAGAAGCTTCCGCTGGTGGACGAGGTGATCGATCTCGACGCGAAGAACCGGGCGGCCAAGGCCGAAGGGGACAACCTCCGTGCGGCCCGCAACAAGCTGTCTAAGCAGATCGGCCAGCTGATGGCCCAGGGGAAGAAGGAGGAAGCCGAGGCCGTGAAGGCGCAGGTGACCGCCAACGCGGAGCGTCTGGCCCAGCTTGAGAAGGACCAGGGGACTTATGAGGAACGGATCACGAAGATCATGATGACGATTCCGAACATCATCGATCCCAGCGTGCCGATCGGCAAAGATGACAGCGAGAATGTGGAGCTTCAGAGATTCGGCGAGCCGGTGGTGCCGGATTTTGAGATCCCGTACCATACAGATATCATGAAGACCTTTGACGGCATCGATCTGGACGCGGCGGGGCGCGTGGCCGGCAACGGCTTCTATTACCTGATGGGGGATATTGCCAGGCTTCATTCGGCGGTGATCGCCTATGCCCGCGATTTCATGATCGACCGGGGCTTCACCTACTGCGTGCCGCCGTTCATGATCCGCAGCAATGTGGTGACCGGCGTGATGTCCTTCGCGGAGATGGACGCCATGATGTATAAGATCGAAGGCGAGGATCTGTATCTGATCGGAACCAGCGAGCACTCGATGATCGGCAAGTTCATCGACACGGTCACGCAGGAGAGCGAGCTGCCGAAGACGATGACCAGCTATTCTCCCTGCTTCCGCAAGGAGAAGGGCGCCCACGGCATCGAGGAGAGAGGTGTGTACCGCATCCATCAGTTTGAGAAGCAGGAGATGATCGTGGTCTGCAGGCCCGAAGAGTCGCCGATGTGGTATGACAG
>CANQFR010000027.1 GCA_947599905.1 uncultured Lachnospiraceae bacterium | reverse complement strand
ACCTGCTTATAATCGCGGGTGTCGTAGCCGTGGCCGGACGATTCGAATAAGGGGCCGATGTAGACGGCGCTGCAGTTCATCGCGCGGATATGGGGGATCCAGCGGTTCAGTTCGTCGAAACGGTGGATCACCGGCTCCTCCGGCGGGTTCTGCTTTGGCGCGCCGGTCAGGCCCAGCGGGTAAATATGGTAGAAGACAGCTCGGTCATACCAGGTGCTCATAATAATAGAATGTCCTCCGAAATTGTGTTTGTGTGCGCGGATGGTGCGGCGCAGGTCCGGCGGCCTGACAGTGTTTGCCTCAGGATGCCGCAACGTCCGGTTTGGCAGGCACAGGATACCGTTATAACACCAGACCGGCAGGTTGACAGTGAAAAGAACGGAACTCTGAGTGACAGCGGTAACTCAATAATAGTTCGCTCCTTCCAGATCCTTGAACTGCCGCAACAGGAACTGGTACCGCAGCTGGGCCGCATTCAGTTCGTAGATACAGCAGTCGATCAGCGTTGGATCCACCTCCTGCTCAAAGTGGTTGCGGACAGAATCGATGGTATGTTTCGTGTTCTCGATCTGCATCTGAAGCTCCTGCCGTTTCAGCCCGGTCAGCGCCCCGCGCCGTTTTTTCCATAAAATCATTCTTTTCATCTCCCGGAAAAATTGATAATTCTAGTATTTCTGGGAAATGGGAAAAATATGCACACATTTAGTTTACCATTTTCCGACGCTTTGGTCAACGAGTAACTGCGCATGTTCGTGGGAGAAAATGATAAAAAATGATATGTAGAATTTTCAGGTCGAATTTTGTCGATTTTTACTATTGCAGTTTTGAGGAAATGGAGTATAATGGAAGTCACTCAACAGCAGTCATGATTTAGTCGAAAGCATTCATATGTTTGTACCGCCCTGATCGGGCATTGATTCCGAAAGTGATGAAGGATTCAAGGGGGTGATGCGGTATTTTTGCGCGCAGCGGGCTACTTTTGGCCATTTTACTTGGCAGCGCGTACCTGGATGTGAAGGAGCATCGGATACCAAACCGGTGGATTTTGGCGGGGTTTCTCTGCGGACTCGCACTGACGGCGCTTGAAGCAGAGGGAGGACGTATGCTGCCGGCAGTGGGAGGGTATCTTTTGCGGGTTTTCCTGTGCGCGGCGGTGTTATTTCCGTTGTTCGTGCTCCGAATGATAGGCGCGGGCGATATCAAGCTGATGGCGGTCATGACTGGTTTCCTCGGATGGGGGAACGGTCTTCGGGCAATCTTCTATGGATGCGTTGCGGGAGCGATTCTCGCTCTTGCGAAACTGCTGCGGCAGCGGATACTGCTGCAGCGTCTGAATTATCTGTTTGCCTATATCAGGCGACTGATCCTTACAAAAGAAATCGTGCCGTACTATCGGATCGAGAGAGACGGGTACGGTGTGGTGATACCGTTTGCTTTCTGTCTGTTTGCCGGGTATGTGGGATATCTGCTTTGGGGCGGGTGACCGCAGCCGGACAGGACGATGTGACTGAATCCGGACATGACTGTGTCCGGAAGCCGGGGGAGTAAAAGATGCTGCGGACAGCCGCGGCCAGAGGGGAGTCTATGGAAAAGATCATGGCGGTTTACGATGTGGACCGGGAGTATGCCAACCGGTTTGCTGATGTTGTGAACCTGAAGGAAAAGGTGCCGTTTACAGTAGTGCCGTTTTCGTCACTGGAGCTTTTGCGGGAGTATGCGGAGAAGCACCGGATTGAGATTCTGCTGATCAGCGATGAGGTGCCGCAAAAAGAAATCCGCGGGATTGGCGCGCGGTCGGTGGTGACGCTGGCAGCGGGAGAGGTGGTGTCCGTGTCGGAGACGGAATATCCTGCTGTTTATAAATACCAGTCGGCAGACAGTGTGATCCGCGAGGTGATGGCCTGTTACTGCGACCAGCCGGCGGAAGAGAGGTTTGTGGCTCTTAAGAAACGTGCCAGGGTATTGGGTGTATATTCGCCGGTGGGTAGGTGCTTTAAGACCTCGATGGCGTTGATTTTGGGGCATCAGCTGGCCAGAGAGGGGAAGACAGTTTATGTCGGATTTGAGGAGTTTTCGGGCCTGCAGCGGATGATTGGCGGAGAATACAAAAACGATTTGTCGGATGTACTGTATTTCATGAGGCAGAACAGCCTGGATGTCGTGCGCCTGCGCAGTCTGGTCTATACATGGAAGAATATGGACTACATTGCCCCGGTGCGCTATCCGGAGGATATGGAACTGTTAAGCGGCGACGAAGCAGGACAGCTTGTTGAGATTCTGGCGTCGGAGTGCGGCTATGAATCGGTAATTGTAGATGTCGGGCGTCCGGGTCGGAACCTGCTGCCGATTCTCGAGTGCTGTGATGTGATCTATATGCCGGTGAAGGATGACGCGGTGGCGGCGGCGAAGCTGGAGGAGTTCATGGACTATCTGGAGACAGTCGGGCAGCAACGGACGAAGGAACGGATCCGGAGCCTGAAACTGCCGTATCATGGGAATCTGCGGCGCGGAGGCGATTATCTGGAGACGCTTCTTTTAAGCGATCTGGGCGACTATGTGCGCAGGCTTCTGAAGGGAGCGCCGGGATCATGAATGAAAGAAAGGCAAGGATTCGGGATGCCATCCGCGAGGAGGTCAGCGGCGTCCGACAGATCACTGACGCGGAACTTTGCGAGGTCATTGACCGGCATATCATGGATCTGGCTGAGCGGGAATACCTGCCGCTTCGGGAGCGGCTGGAGCTGAGAAGAGCATTATTTAACTCCTTCCGTAAGCTGGATGTGCTGCAGCAGGTGATGGACAACCCTGATATCACCGAGGTGATGATCAATGGACGTGAGCACATTTTCGTGGAGGAAAAAGGCCGGATGCACCCGTGGGCGTATACGTTCGAGTCGGACGAGCAGTTGGAGGACATGATTCAGCAGGTGGTCAGCCGCGTCAACCGGGTTGTGAATGTGGCCTCTCCGATCGCCGATGCCAGACTGGAGGACGGATCCCGCGTTCATGTGGTGCTGCCGCCCGTTTCTTTGGATGGCCCGGTCATGACGATCCGTAAATTTCCGCAGACGATCACGATGGATATGCTGGTCGGGAGTGGTACCTTGAGCCGTGAGGCGGCGGAATTTCTGAAAAAGCTTGTGCGTGCCGGCTATAACATTTTTATCAGTGGCGGCACGAATTCGGGGAAGACGACGTTTTTAAACGCGCTTTCAGCTTATATTCCGGCGGATGAGCGGGTCGTGACGATCGAAGATTCGGCGGAGCTGAAGATCCAGCAGGTGAAGAACCTCGTGCGGATGGAGACCCGAGCGCCCAATTCCCAGGGGGAAGGAGCCATCGGGATTGGCGACCTGATCCGGGCGTCGCTGAGGATGAATCCGAGCCGGATTATCGTTGGCGAAGTGCGCGGCAAAGAGGCGATGGAACTTCTGAATTCTTATAATACCGGGCACGACGGCGGCCTTTCAACCGGCCACGGCAACAGTCCGCGTGATATGCTGGCGCGGCTGGAGACGATGGTGCTGATGGGGGCGGATCTGCCGCTGCCGGCAATCCGAAGCCAGATTGCATCGGCGCTTGACATTATGATTCATCTGGGGCGGCTTCGGGACAAGAGCCGGAAGGTGCTTTGGATTGAGGAGGTAGAAGGGTATGAAAACGGCGAAATCGGACTTCATCCGCTTTACCGGTTTGAGAAGGGGGAGCTGCAAAAGTGCGGAGAGCTTAAGAACCGATGGAAGCTCGAAGCGGCCGGGGAGGAATGATACGCTTATGGACGCGGAGGGCGGCGGGCCGGATTACAAAAGTTATCGGATGTCGCCGTTTGAGTGGCTGGAGGCCGTGGCAGCCGGTGTCGGACTTGCGGGGGCGGTGTCATACGCCTGTTACCGAAGCTGGCTGGTGTTTATTCTGTTAGCGGTTCCGGCTTCGGTGATTGTTCCGCAGTATCTTCGCGAGTCGTGGCGGAAAAAGCGGCTGCGGCAGCTGGAAGGACAGTTTAAGGAAGCGATCCAGATTATTTCCGCATCGCTTTCAGCGGGGCTTTCCGTTGAGAATGCGATTGCGTCCGCAGGGCGGGAGCTGGAGGTGACGATCGGTCCCGACGGGATGATGTGCCGGGAGCTGGCTCATATGGTACAGCAGATGGAGATGAATCGGCCGGTCGAGGAAGTGATGACAGAGTTTGCTGCCAGAAGCGGTCTGGAGGAGGTGGAGAACTTTGCGCGTATTTTCCGGGTTGCCAAAAGAAGCGGCGGGCAGCTGGTGCCGATTATCGCTCACACGGTTCAGATCATGAATGACCGTTATCAGGTGAAGGAAGAGATTCGGACGCTGACGGCGTCGAAACAGTTTGAGCAGAAGGTGATGAATGCGATTCCGTTTTTAATGATTGTCTATATCGACGGGACATCGCCGGAGTTCTTCGACATGATGTATACGACAGCGGCGGGAAGGATCATCATGACAGTCTGTCTGGGTGTCTATCTGCTGGCCTGCTGGCTGGCAAAGAGGATTTTGGATATTTCAGTGGCGGGGGATGAGTTTTGAAAGTGCAAAAAGTTTGGAATCGATGGAAGGTACAGGTTCTGTGCGTCGTGGGCGGGTTCCTGCTCTATGGTGCCGCCGTCAGCGGAGGAAGTCTTCCGGACGGTGTATCCGGCGGTTATCTGGAGCGGGGAGATTATGGGGAGGGTGTGACGACGTATGATTTCTATGTGAAAGGTCTGGCAGAAGAGCCGGTAGCCTGTCAGGCTGAGATCCCGGCGCGTCAGTATACGGATGCGGAAGCGGCGAGGGTATTTGGGGGGATTCTTTCCGCGCTTCCGCAGGAGATTCTGGGAGACAATGACAGTCTGTCACGGGTAGAGGACAATCTGGTGCTTCCGGTCTCATTTGAAAATGACAGCATCACGGCGGAGTGGTACAGTGACGCGCCGGAAATTCTGGATTCTTATGGCGAAGTCCGGACAGAAGGATGTCCGGCGGAGGGTGCGGCGGTCTGGCTGCGCGTGGAGCTAAGCGACGGTGTACATCACGCGGAACGGAGTTATGCGGTGACAGTGTATCCGAAGACGCTGACGGAGCAGGAACGGCTGGCAGCGGCGCTTGCGGACGAGATCCGTGAGGCGGACGTGCAGGCGCCGGCGGAGCCCGCAGTGAAACTCCCTGAGACGTTTGAGGGGCGGAACCTGAGGTATTATCAGGAAGAGGCAGATTATCGTTTTATTCCGGTTTTAGGGATTTTGTTGGCTATGTTTTTCTATGCGCACGACAGGAACCGTGAGACGGAGGAGAGAAAGAAGCGGGAACAGAAGCTGATGCTGGATTATGCGGACGTCGTCTACCAGTTGATGGTGTTTACGGGCGCCGGACTTACGGTATCGCGGGCCTGGGAGCGGATCGTGCGGAATTATGCGGAACGCAGGCGGGATGGACGTGTGCCGGAACGGCCCGCGTATGAGGAGATGGCGGATGCACAGGCGCAGATGGAGTGTGGTGTGCCCGAAGGCCGGGCAATCATTCAGTTCGGTCAGAGATGCCGGCTTCAGCCGTACCGCAGGTTAAGCGGTCTTCTCGAACAGAACCGCCGTACCGGAACGAAGGATTTGATGCGGCTTATGGAGCAGGAGATGGCATCTGCCTGGGAGCAGCAGAAGACTACAGCCAGACGTCTGGGCGAGGAAGCGGGGACGAAACTTCTGCTGCCGCTTGTGCTGCTGCTTTTGGTGGTCATGGTGATCATCATGGTGCCGGCGATGATGTCGATGTAGGATTGTGCGCGGCGCGTAAGCGCTGCGAGAAAACAGCAGAGAAGGAGGAATATCATGAGATTGTGGGATGAATGGAAGGAGTTTATGACGGACGACAGCGGGCTGGGAACAATTGAGATCGTGCTGATTCTGGTGGTGCTGATCGGGCTGGTTATCATTTTTAAGAAACAGATCACGACACTTCTGAATAATATTTTCACGCAGATTAATAAGACCGCGAAGGAAGTGTATTGATGGGGACGCGGCCGCGTGAACGGTGCAGTCCGGTGAAGGGGTGAAGCGGCTGCCGGCGCGGCTGCGAAAGCCGGGCGAACGGTGAAAGGAAAATCGACCGGTGTTCGTGAACACGGGAAGGAGGATGTGCAGATGGAGAAAGGTATGAATAAACGGGGAGAAATTACGGTATTTTTGAGTCTGTGCATCCTCTGTGTGTTCGCGCTGCTGGCGGTCATGGCGGAGTCTGTGCGGATGGCCGGTTCGCGGTATTATTTTCAGACAGCCGTGGGCGGCGCGCTGGACAGCCTGTTCAGCTGCTATCACAGGAAGCTGTGGGAAGAGTATCGGGTGCTGGGGCTTCCCTGTGAGTCGGATCGGGAGGCGGAAATGCGCCTTCTGGAATATGCGGGGAAATATCTGGAAGCAGAAAACTGGTATCCGATAAAACCGGATTCCGTGGAGATTGCGGAGTGGACAGGACTGGCGGATCAGGGCGGTGACTGGCTGACACAGGAAGTTCTGGATTATATGAAGTTCGGCGTGTGGGGGAATTTGGAAATTGCGCCGGATGATGGAGTGCGCTTTCTGAAGGATTTGAAAGAAGCGGCAGGTGCGGGGAAGGTGACGGACGCCTACGAAGACCAGACAGAAGAGGTGCGGAAGCTGGAACGTGTCGTGGAGAAGATTGCAGAGTGTGCGGAGAGCCAGGAGAAAGCAGCAGACAAGGCTGCTTCCTGTCTGGCAGCGGATGACGCATCCGGCTTCCGCAGCGCTGCGGCTGATTTCCGCAGGGAGGCAAAGCGCATGGACGGACTGGTGGAAAAGTATGAGAAACAGGCGGAAAAGCTGGAAGGGAAACTGAGAGATACGCGGAAGGTTCTTGAGGAGGCGGCGGATGACTGGCAGGAAAACCGCGGGCAGCTGTTTGCGGAGCAGATGAATCCGTTTGAAGCGTATGTGAGCGCTGATGGCAGCCGCAGGCGGGAAATACTGGATCTGAGGACATCAGCGCAGGAGAATCTGGTCAGACTGGAGCAGACAGAGCAGCTGGTTTCAGAGGCCGAGAAAGAGTTGGAAGAAGAAAAACGCATCTGGCTCAGGGAACTGTATGAGGGGGAAGCGGAGTCTGCCGGCCCGGAACCGACGTTGTCACTTGTCAGGGCTTCCGGGCTGTGGGCGGACCGCTCCCGCAGCGGGCTGAAGCTGGCTTACGGAAAGGGCGATGAGGAGAAGCGCGGCTTTCTGGAACAGGTGAAAGAACTGGTGCAAAACGGACTTGCGGAGCTTGTGCTGCCGGCGGATATGCAGGTGTCTGCAGGTGTGTTTGCAGTGGACTCCCTTCCTTCCCGCATGGCCTCCGGAAGCAGTCTTCGTACGCCGGGGCCGGTAGAACGCGTGCTGCTTCATGAGTATTGCGGTCATTTCTTTGTGAATGCCCTGAGCGGGGAGAAGAAACCTCTGCAGTATGAGATGGAGTACCTTCTTGGCGGAAAGAGTTCCGACAGGGAGAATCTGGAGGAAGTGATGGGACAGCTTCTGCTGATCCGACAGGGACTGAATCTGATCCATATTCTTTCGGATTCGGCCAAACGAAACGAGGCCCGCGGACTGGCGGCGGCGATTGTGGGCGTGACCGGACTGGCGCCGCTGGTAGAGATTATGGCGTGTTTTATTATGGTGGTCTGGGCTGCGGGTGAGGCGGTCATGGATCTGCGCACCCTGTTTGCCGGAGGGAAGGTGCCGCTGTGGAAAAACCGGGATGAGTGGAAGCTCTCTCTGGAAGGACTGCTGAATATGGGAAAAGATGCTGCCTGTCCCGGGCAGCAGGAGACTGATGGAGGTCTGGATTATGAAAACTATCTCAAGCTGCTTTTATTTCTGGACGGGCATCAGGAACTGCAGCTGCGAATGATGGATCTGATGGATATAAACCTGCAGCGCGAAGAGGACGGCTTTACGGTGATGAAATGCGTTTACCGGATGAAGATTACCGGCAGGGCGAGAGGGGAACATTTGTTTTTCCGCCTGCCTGTCGTGACGGAATATGTCGAAGGGACGGATGGTTACCCGCTGGAAGCGCCTGCGTCGCGGGCCTATTAGAATCAACAGGACATATCGGGAAGGAGGTGGAAAAAAATGCCCTTTTTCTGTGCCGTAAAAAAACAAAAAACAAAAAAAATACAGGATAAATCTCCTTTTCCTGTCATAAGAAAGAAACTTTTCTTGTTATATACAAAAAAATCTCTCCAGGTACGAATCCCATCGGAAATGAAACAGGCCGGAAAAAGGGTATTTTTTTCCGTCTCCGCCAGTCTGACGGTGGAAGCCGCGCTGGTACTGCCGCTGTTTCTTTTCGCTGGTGTATTGCTTATGATGCCGTTTCGGATTCTGGACACCGAAAGGCAGATGCAGGCGATTGTAATGTCAGTGGGGGAGGATATCAGTCAGACGGCGTATCTTTCGCCGGAGGAAGGCGGCTGGGCGGGAAGCGCTGCTGCTTTCGCATATGCGGAAGCGGCAGTGCGCAAAAAAGCCGGAGGTCTGCCCATTCAGGGTTTGACGTTGGCCGGTTCTTCCCTTTTGGAGGACGGAGAAACAGTGGATCTGGTAGTGAACTATCAGATGAAACTGCCGTTTTCCGTAATCGGGATGGCGGGTATAAAGCGTGTGAACCGGTGCTGGCTTCGGGCCTGGGTCGGAAGTGACGGAGGGCTCTCGGGTGAGCGGCCGGGCGCCGGGGAAGAGAAAGATCCGGTCGTATATGTCGGAAAGGACAGTACCAGATATCATAACAGTTCCTTTTGCCACTATCTCTATAACCGGTTATCGGCTGTACCGGCCGGCAGTGTCGGAGACTACAGAAATGACGGCGGCCGGCGCTATACGCCCTGCGCCCGCTGTGGGCATACCGCCGGAGGAATGGTCTATATTCTGCCGTATGGGGAGCACTATCACGGCAGCCGCGGCTGTACGGCAATCACGGCCTATGTGCGGGCGGTTCGCAGGTCCGAGGTGGAACATCTGGGAGCATGTTCGTATTGTTCGGGAGGATGAGCATATGGAGGTGAGAATCTGTGAAATGGATCTGGCTTTCGGGACTGACACTGGCGGCATGGAAGGATATGAGGAGCCGGGAGATCTCCTGCCGGATCCTTCTGTTGTTGCTGGTTCCCGGAATTGTGAACATGTGTATGACAGACGTTCGCGGGCATCTGGCGGCAGCGTCCGTGGGAGCGGCGATGATTCTTATGTCGTACGCGACCCGCGGGGCGCTGGGAATGGGAGATGGTCTCTTTTTCCTGTTGTCGGCCTGTTTTCTCAGCTTTCAAGAAGAGCTTCTTTTATTCTTTCTGGGACTGGGACTCAGCAGCGTCTGGAGCATGGGAATCGTTCTGTGTGCGTTCTTTGCGGGACGGGATACGAGATCGCGGACAATTCCCTTTCTCGCATGTGTATGGCCGGCGGGAGTGTGGCTGGTATGCCGTTAGAGAATGTAACGATGGGGAATCCGGAAGGCCGGGCATGCAGGAGGTTTTCCGCATCTTACACGGTGGAGGCATCTTATGTCATGGCAATCGTAATCCTCTCGCTGGCTGTTCTGATCCGTACCGCATACGGACAGTGCGTGGAGTTCACCGGGTTCATGCGGCTGCATTATATGGTAGAGTTTGTGCGGAGCAGAGAGGCTGAGACGGAGAAGAAGCTGTCTCTGTCAGGGGGAGGCGGAAGCGTGCAGAGAAAGGATGACGAGGTATCCGGAACGGCAGTCGGAGACGGATGGGAAAAGGAGATTGAAGCTTCCGTCCATGAACCGGAGAAACTGATGCGGATGCTGACCGTTTTTGACCAGATGATAAAAGGAGACGGGGACGATGAAGGAAGCAGGGAAACCGGAGATTAGTTACCGCAGGGAGCTGCGGCAGAATTATCTGATGATCGCAGCCGATGAGAATCTTGCAGAGCGATTCGAAGCGCGGATGCTGGCCGGGAACACGATAGACGGCCTTCTGAAATTCCGCGTCCGCCGGGAGGATGACCGCCTGTGGTTCTGTTATGAGATTACCTCCCGTCAGCCGCTGTCCCGTCTGCTGGAACGGACGGCAATTACTGCCATGCAGATCCGCAGGCTGCTCCTGGGAATTGCGCAGACCCTCACGCGCATGGAGGATTATCTGCTGTCGGAGAATCTGATTCTTCTGGATCCGGAAATGATCTATATGGATCCTGCGGAGTTTCAGCCCGGTTTATGCCTGATGCCCGGTTATGAAGGAAACTTCCCCGGGGAATTCAGCCGTTTTCTGCAGTTTCTGCTGAGCAGAACTGATCATGCAGATAAAGAGGCGGTCATGCTGGTTTACGGACTGTATCAGGAGAGTCTGAAGGATAACTACGGGCTGGGCGATTTGCTGCGGTGGCTGATGAAAGAAGAACATTCGGATCCGGATGCGGCATATTGGGGGGACAATACAGAAACGATTCCGTATGGAATGCGCGGTACCAGTGAAGAAAGGCAAACCTGGGATCGGGCAGAGGAAACAGACGGCTATACGGTGAATTCGCGAGCGGCGAAAAGCAGCGGATCGAGGAAAGGATGGCTTGTGTGGTGGCTGTTTCTGCCGGTTTTGGTGCTTGCGGCGCTCTGGCTGTGGAGAGGAACGGGCGGGGTTCTGCGTTACGGTCCGACGGTTGTGTTTGCGGCAGCGGCGGTTTCGCTTGTGGGAATCACTGTGTGTTCGCTGCGTTCTGTGAGACGGGGGATTCGGACAGGGAACAGCCGTCTGCAGGAAAGCCGCGATGACCGGCGGGGTGGCCATGCTCAAACGGAAGCACCGGGAGGAAGACCGGCTGCTCAGAAAGATACGGTCTCCTGGGAGATGGTTTTTGAGGAACCGGAGGCGGAGACGGAATTGGAACAGAGAAAGGGGAAACCGCCGCCGTCAGATGCCGGAGGCGAAGGGATACACCTGCGCGAACCACCGCGTCCGCAGCCGGAGGATATGACGCACACGGTTCTGCTCCATCCTGCGGCACCGAAAGCGGAGCTTCGCAGACTGAGCGGAATTGCGGGAACGGCGGAAACGATTCTCATTTCCTATTATCCATTTCTGATCGGGAAGCAAGACAATCTTGCTGACTATATCCTGAAGGAGGACACAATCAGCCGTCTGCATGCACGTATCGATCGCCGGGGCGATACTTACTGGCTGACCGATCTGAATTCGACGAACGGTACAGTAGTCAACGATCATGCGCTTCAGGCCAACGAAACAGCAGAACTGCATATCGGAGACCGCGTCGAACTGGCAGACCTGCAATTTAAGTTTGAATAGAGAGGAAACAGACTTAACAAATAAAAAATTATGTGTTAAAATGCTTTTTGATACACGCAGATGAGATGAGAATGGAAACAGAAGGAGCAGGATATCCATGCGGGATCAAAGGCAATCGGGACTCCCGGTCGCGAATCTCACGATCATAGCGGTTAATTTTCTGTATTTCGGATACCTCGAGATTGTCGGAAATACGGAAGACAGCCTGTTTATGATCCGCTATGGAGCGATGTTTGCGCCGGCGGTTCTGAGAGGAGAATACTGGAGATGTCTGACGGCAGTATTCATGCATTTCGGAATCGGTCATATTGTCAATAATATGCTGATCCTGTATGTGCTTGGCGATAATCTGGAACGGGCGCTGGGCCGCGTGAAGTATCTGTTTTTATATCTGGCGAGCGGGATCGGCGCGAATGCCGTATCGCTCGGATGGGATCTGCTGTGTGGCCGGGCGGATGTCTCTGTCTCGGCAGGGGCGTCGGGAGCGGTATTCGGCGTGATCGGCGGGTTGCTGTATGCGGTGATCGTCAATCGCGGACGTCTGGAAGATCTGAGTACCCGCCAGCTGGCGGTGATGATCCTGTTCTCACTGTATTTCGGCTTTACCAGTACCGGCGTGAATAACACGGCGCATATCGCCGGTCTGGTGATCGGATTTATTATGGGACTGATCCTGTACCGGAGGCCCAAAAGAAACTATAGATATGCTTGATTTTAGGAGGAATTGACATGAGAGACGACTGTATTTTTTGCAAGATTGCCGCGGGGCAGATCCCGTCGGCCACCCTTTATGAAGACGGGAATTTCCGGGTAATTCTCGACCTTGGACCGGCGGCCAGAGGCCACGCGCTGATTCTTCCGAAGGCACATTACGCAGACCTGAGCGAGATTGACGATGACACGGCGGGAAAGGTCCTGCCGCTTGCGAAGAAGATGGTTTCTGCCATGACGAAGGCACTGGGCTGTGCCGGGATGAATCTGGTTCAGAACAACGGTGAAGCAGCCGGACAGACGGTACGGCATTTCCATATGCACATCATTCCGCGTTACGCAAACGGACCGAAGATGGTGTCATGGGAGCCGGGAGAACTGACGGAAACAGATAAGGCATCGATTGTTGAGGCGGTCAGGGCAGAACTGTAAGGATAGGAGACGTGATGCAACAGGGACAGAAAGAATTGTTGCAGGCACTGTATGTGGAACATCAGGGAATACTTCGTATTGCGGCCTATCAATACGGTCTGCCGAAGGCAGAAGCGGACGATGCGGTGCAGGATACCTTCTGTGCTTTTATAGAGGCGTATCTGAGCGAGGCGGATAAGTGGGAAGAAAAACGAATCAAGGCAACGCTGATGAAAATCCTGCGCAACCGCTGTATGGATTATTACCGGTCGTCAAACCGTCATCCGAGCATCAGCATTCAGGAATTCATGCAGGGAGGGGAGCATTGCCTGACCAGTGAATTCCATACGACAGATATCGCGGGAAGTCTTGCGGAAAAAGAAGAGATGGCAAGACTGCGGGAAGGTGTCCTGTCTATGAGCAGCCAGCTGCAGGACGTATTGGTTCTGTATATGCTGGAAGAGAGGCCAATCGGCGAAGTATGCAGGATTCTCCATATAACGGAAGCTTCCTGCCGGATGCGGATCGCGCGGATACGGAAGTATCTGACAAACTGGATGCTGCAGGAGGAGACGGCGGCCGGTGTCAACTGACCGCGCACTCCTCGATCAGTCCGACAATAGTGTTGATCGCGTTATTCAGATGGCTGTGCTCCATCTGATGAATGAATTCCCCACGGCGGGAGTAGGTATCGGCGATGGCCCGGTAAAGCGTATCGTCAGTGACGGATTCTTCCATAAGGACAGTACTGAAGCCCTGTCCGGCGAATGAATTGGCATTTAATATCTGGTCTCCGCGGCTGGCGGCAGCCGACAGCGGGATGAGGACATTGGGTTTGCGCAGTGCAAGGATCTCGCAGATAGAATTGGCTCCCGCACGGGACACGATCAGATCCGCGGCGGCGAAGAGATCTTTCAGCGGCGCATCCACGTATTCGTATTGTACATATCCGGGGGTTCCGTTGAGGGATTCCTCCAGGTGGTCCTTCCCGCAGATATGTATCACCTGATATTCGGCGAGCAGTCTGGGAAGAAGCCTGCGGATAGCCTGGTTTATGGCGACAGCGCCCAGGCTTCCGCCGATGACCAGTATGACTGGTTTGTCCGTGGATAGTCCGGCATAGGAAAGGCCTGAGAGCCGGTCGCCCGTAAGCAGTTCGGCGCGGATGGGAGAACCGGTGAGAACCGCCTTTTCCTGCGGAAGATAGGGCAGGGTTTCCGGGAAATTGCAGCAGACCTTCCTTGCGGAAGGGATGCAGAGTTTATTGGCCAGGCCGGGCGTCATATCCGATTCATGGATGATGACGGGAACGCGGTAATGCTTCGCGGCCAGAACAACGGGAACCGCCACGAAACCGCCTTTAGAGAAAACCACATCAGGCCTGTAGTGCTTGATTAGTTTGCGAGCTTCCGCGTATCCCTTAATAACGCGGAAGGGATCGGTAAAATTTTTCAGGTCGAAGTACCTGCGGAGTTTTCCGGAGGAGATGCCGTCATAAGGGATGCCGGCTTCTTCGATCAGCTTTCTTTCGATTCCCTGATAGGAGCCGATATAACGAATCTCGTATCCGTGCTCCCGAAGGGATGGGATCAGCGCCAGGTTAGGAGTTACGTGTCCGGCGGTTCCGCCGCCGGTCAGAATAATTTTTTTCATGGTTTTTGCCTCCGGTATGCGTACAGGTACATATAATATTATACTAGACAATCACCTGAAAAAGTCAACCCCAAACGAAAACGAATGAGAAAATCATAGCGAAGAGGTAAGCAAGTGAAAAAGAAGGGCCAGAATCGGGACAGGCAGAACGGAATAGACGAAAAAGTTAAAGCTGCCTTTGGGACGGATGAGAGTCAGCTTGCGGAGATGTATGAGCGGATTTCCGCGCAGAAGGAGTCTTCGGGAGCACCTCCCGCGCCGGAAGGGGAGCTTGAGAAGATTCTGGCCCGGATTGAGCAGAGCTATGGGAAGGAGAAAGATATTCCATGAAGATTCTGGTGATAAACAGCGGCAGTTCATCGCTCAAATTTCAGGTGATCGATATGTCGACCGAGCAGGTGCTGGCGCGTGGCGTGTGCGAGAGGATCGGCATCGACGGCGTATTTACCTATCGGACCGGCAGTGGAATTTCTATAAAGGAGCAGGTGCCGATGGAGAACCACACACAGGCGGTTCATGTGCTTCTGGATACGCTGGCGGATCCGGAGAAGGGCGTAATCAAAGACTTCTCGGAGATTGACGTCATTGGTCACCGTTTGGTCCACGGCGGGGAGAAATTCACCGGTTCCGTCGTGATCACCGATGAAGTGATTCAGGCTATGACCGAGTGTAATGACCTGGCGCCCCTGCATAATCCCGCGAATCTGATCGGTGTGGATGCATGCCGGCAGCTGATGCCGGACACGTTAATGGTTGGCGTTTTCGATACAGCCTTTAACCAGACCATGGAGCCGAAAGCGTTTCTCTACGGCCTGCCTTATCAGTATTATGAGAAATACAAGATACGCCGCTACGGTTTCCACGGCATTAGCCACAAGTATGTGTCCCAGCGGGCTGCGGAGTTCATGGGACAGGACCCGCGGCGGGTGAAAACCATCGTCTGCCATCTTGGCAACGGAGCCAGCATCTGCGCGGTCAAATACGGGAAGGTGGTTGACAACTCCATGGGCTTTACGCCTCTCGAGGGTCTGGTTATGGGTACACGTTCCGGAGATGTGGATCCGGGAGCGCTGGAGTTTCTGGCGAAGAAGGAGAATCTGGATCTGTCCCAGATCATGCAGATACTCAATAAGGAATCGGGCGTGCTGGGCATTTCCAAGAACCTGTCCAGTGATTTCCGGGAGCTGAAGGATGCGGAGATCAAGTATAACGACAAGGCGGCGATGGCCCGCGAGATTTTCGCCTACAAGGTGGCCAAGTACGTGGGCAGCTACGCGGCGGCAATGAACGGTGTGGATAATATCGTATTCACGGCCGGCGTCGGGGAAAATGATTCCGACATTCGGGAGGAGATCTGCAGTTATCTGGAATTTCTGGGCATTCATCTCGACGACGTGAAGAACCGGGAATCGGCGGAGGCCGTGAAGATTTCTGACGGCATGTCGAAAGTGAATGTGCTGGTAATCCGTACGAATGAGGAACTGGAGATTGCCCGTCAGGCGGCTGAGGTGGCCGGACAGCTGCAGGCACAGGGGCAGGAGCACTAAATCCGTAAATGGAGTGTGTGGCTGCATGCCGGTCAGATGGCGGCAACGTGCGCCGGTCAGGCAAAAGTACGAGAAAGAGAAAAAGAGCAAGGGAGAAGAACGCCATGAATATTATAAAGCGTGATCACACGGAGCAGGAGTATTGTCCGGAGAAGATTAAGAACGCTATTGCGAAAGCATTTGTCAGTGTCGGCACGCCAGCGGGCGATGAAGACCTGGAGCAGATTCTGAAGCAGGTGGAGCGCAAGTTCCCCGAAGGCTGGCAGCAGGGACTTCAGCTGTCTGTGGAGGAGATCCAGGATCTGGTGGAGCAGACACTGATGGAGACCGGTCATTACCGTGTCGTGAGAAGTTATATCCTTTATCGCGAAGAGCGTTCGAAGAAGCGCCGTACGCGGCGGGAGATCCTGCGTTTCTTTGAGAATACGGAGAAAGCGGCCCGGCTGGAGTGGGTGCTGACCCGCATCCAGAAGGAGTTTGACGCGGAAGAATATAATCTGGAATATCTCTCCGCCAAGTTTCAGGCACTCTCGAAGCCCGACATGACTGAGCGTGAGAAGCTGAATATCCTGACGAAGTCGGCGGTGGAGCTGACGACCCAGGAAGCGCCCCGCTGGGAGATGATTGCGGCCAGGCTGCTTCTGTTGGGATTTGAGGCGCTGCTGAAGGACACGATGGACGCCCTGCATATCCACACCTTCTATGAGAAGATCGCCTATATGACAGAGCAGGGGCTGTACGGCCCATATATACTGCAGAACTACACGCGGGAGGAAGTGAACCGCTTCGAACAGTGGCTGGATCCGGAGCGGAATGATCGGATGAACTATTCTGGTCTTGAGCTGCTGCTGAACCGCTATGTGATCCGCACGCATCAGGGGGTACCCATTGAGACGCCGCAGGAAATGTTTATGGGTATCGCGATGCATCTGGCGATGAAGGAGCAGAATCGGGGTTACTGGGTGAAGCGCTTCTACGATATGCTGAGCAAGCTTCAGGTAACGATGGCGACGCCGACCCTGTCCAACGCACGTAAGCCTTATCATCAGCTTTCTTCCTGTTTCATCGACACGGTGCCGGACAGCTTAAACGGCATCTACCGCAGTATCGATAATTTTGCCAAGGTCAGCAAGTTCGGCGGCGGCATGGGATTATATTTCGGGAAGGTTCGTGCCAACGGCAGTGCGATCCGCGGCTTCGAGGGCGCGGCCGGCGGCGTCATCCGCTGGATTCGTCTGGCCAATGACACAGCGGTGGCCGTGGACCAGCTCGGTATGCGCCAGGGCGCGGTGGCCGTGTATCTGGATGTATGGCACCGGGATCTGCCGGAGTTTCTGAATCTGAGAACGAATAACGGCGACGACCGGATGAAGGCACACGATGTCTTTCCGGCGGTTTGCTATCCGGACTATTTCTGGCAGCAGGCCAGAGACAACCGCGGCGGAGACTGGTATCTGATGTGTCCCCACGATATCCTGACGATTAAGGGTTATGCGCTGGAGGATTATTTCGGAGATGAGTGGACGGAGCGGTATCTGGACTGTGTCAATGATATGAGGATTCCCAAGCGCGTGATTCCGATCAAGGAGATTATCCGCCTGATTCTTAAGAGCGCAGTGGAGACCGGAACGCCGTTCACATTTAACCGGGACCATGTGAACCGGATGAATCCCAACGGGCATAAGGGCGTGATCTACTGCAGCAACCTGTGTACGGAGATTGCTCAGAACATGAGCGCGATTTCGTCGGTGGAGCAGCGGATCGAGACTGTGGACGGGGAGACTGTGGTGGTCACGGTGACAAAGCCGGGCGAGTTCGTCGTCTGCAATCTGGCCAGTCTTTCGCTGGGCAATATCGACGTGGAGAATCGCGACGAGATCACCGAGGTGACCCGCAGTGTTGTGCGCGCCCTTGATAATGTGATCGACCTGAATTTCTTCCCGGTACCCTACGCGAAGATCAACAACGAGAAATACCGCCCGATCGGCCTGGGCGTCAGCGGCTATCACCATATGCTGGCGAAGCACCATATCAAATGGGAAAGCGAGGAACATCTTCAGTTTGCCGAGAAGGTGTTTGCGGATATCCATTACGCTGCGGTTGAGGCCAGCTGCGATTACGCGATTGAGAAAGGAAAGTACCAGTATTTTGAGGGAAGCGACTGGCAGACGGGGGCTTACTTTGAGAAACGGAAGCTGACGGATGAGCGGTGGAGCGCGCTGGCGGCGAAGGTGGCTGCCAACGGTCTGCGCAACGGTTATTTGCTGGCAGTGGCGCCGACCAGCAGCACCAGTATCATTGCGGGGACGACAGCGGGATTGGATCCGATCATGAACCGGTATTTCCTGGAAGAGAAGAAGAACGGACTGATGCCGCGCGTGGCGCCGGAGCTGTCGATGGATACGTTCTGGTATTATAAGAACGCGCATCTGATCGATCAGACCTGGTCGGTACGGGCCTGCGGCGTGAGGCAGAGGCATATCGATCAGGCGCAGAGTATGAACCTGTATATCACGAATGAATTTACATTGAGTCAGGTGCTGAATCTGTATATCCTGGCTTGGGAGCAGGGAGTTAAGACCATTTATTACATCCGGTCGAAGAGCCTTGAAGTTGAGGAATGCGAGGCATGTTCGTCCTGATAAAGTCGTGTTTTGCTGTCCGCAAAACCGGCGGACGGGATGGCAGCATATCGCTTGCCGTTCAGAGCACACTTTCGATGGCACGGATATTTTCACAGCTGTTTATGCACACAGGGCTTACCCGGTCGGGCAGGCCCTGTGACAGTCTGGATTATATATGAGAATCTTCCACGAAGACTTCCCTGCTGTTCTGTTCCCTCAGTCCGATGACCGCGCCCTGCACCAGATAGGCCCGCATCCCGCCGGGCCGCCCGCGCAGTACGCAGGTTACCTCTTCCTCCGGCGAAAAGCCCAGGTCGCAAAGCCGCTGCGCCATGTCCGGCTCACTTGCCACCCAGACCACTCGGACTGTTTTGCCCACATCTATCCGATTCAATGGAAGTACCATTGCGAATCCCCGGAAACACGTACTTATGATTACAGTATGCGCACCGGAACCGGTTGGTGTTCCGCCTTCCGACCCGAACGCGGGGAGCCGTTACCGATAAACTGCAAAATCATTTCTCACAGAATGGTGAAAAATTTAACAGTTTCACGGTTGCGGCGCCTGTGAAAGTATGCTAAAATCCATTCGCAAACACAGGAGACAGCATTAAGCGCCTGCGTAAACCGGAACCGGCAGTCGGGCAGAAACAAAATACTGCCGTCAGGGAACGATAGCATGGCGCGGATGGGAGCATCATTTATGGAGAACATCAAACATATCACATACCAGAGTACCCGCGGCGGGGAGAGCGGCATCAGCGCCTCCCAGGCAATTTTAAAAGGAATTGCCGCGGACGGCGGCCTGTTCATGCCGTCGGAGATTCCGCAGCTTGACAAGCCGCTAAAGGAGCTGGCGGGAATGACTTATCAGGAGCAGGCCTATGAGGTCATGAAACTGTTCCTCACCGACTTTACGGGAGAAGAGCTTCGCGACTGTATCGATAAAGCATACGACAGCAAGTTTGATACGCCGGAGATTGCGCCGCTGGTTCATGTGGGCGTAGCCTACGTGATGGAGCTGTTCCACGGCAACACGATTGCATTTAAGGATATGGCGCTGTCCATTCTGCCGCGGTTCATGACCGTGGCGGCGAAGAAGAATCAGGAGGACAAGGAAATCGTGATTCTTACGGCTACTTCCGGCGATACCGGTAAGGCAGCGCTGGCGGGTTTTGCGGACGTGCCGGGAACGCGGATCATTGTCTTCTATCCGAAGGACGGCGTCAGCCATATCCAGCAGCTGCAGATGGTAACGCAGAAGGGCGAAAACACGGCGGTTATCGCAATCCACGGGAATTTTGATGACGCCCAGACCGGTGTGAAGAAGATTTTCGCCGATAAGGAGTATGAGAAGAAGCTGGCGGCAGGCGGATTCCGTCTCTCCAGCGCGAATTCCATCAATATCGGGCGACTGATTCCGCAGATCGTTTATTATGTCCATGCCTACGCCGAGCTTCTGGGAAGCGGCAGCATCGAGGATGGCGAGGAGATTAATTTTGTTGTGCCGACAGGGAATTTCGGCAATATCCTGGCCGGCTATCTTGCGAAGCGCATGGGCGTACCGGTCAGGAAGCTTTTCTGTGCGTCAAATGACAATAAAGTGCTCTACGATTTCTTCGCTACGGGCACCTATGATAAGAACCGCGAGTTCATGCTTACGATGTCGCCGTCCATGGACATTCTGGTATCCAGCAACCTGGAACGCCTGATCTATATGAGTACCGGCTGCGACGCGCGTGAGACTTCACGGCTGATGCGCCAGCTTTCGGCAAGCGGACGTTATACGGTGACAGAGGAAATGAAAAACCATATGAAAGATTTCATCGGCGGCTATGCAACCGAGGAGCAGGATGCGAATGTCATCCGTTATCTGTACCGTAAGCGCGGTTATGTGATGGACACCCATACCGGCGTGGCGGCTGCGGTCTGGAAGGCGCACTGGGACGAAACCGGCGACCCGACGAAGACGGTCATTGTCTCTACAGCCAGCCCCTACAAATTCTCCAAGTCGGTGCTGGAGGCGATTCAGGGTCCGATGATGCTGACCGACGATTTTGCCATCGCCGAAGAACTTGAGCGGATTTCCCACGTGCCGGTGCCGAAGGCCGTCACGGAATTGAAGACCGCCCCCATCCGCCATACCGCGGAATGCGACGCGGATAAGATGGAAGAGGCAGTGAGCCGGGTACTGGGTTTGTCATAGCTTTGCAGTTCGCCCGGCGGAAAAGGAAATTCTGCGAAAAGGAAATTTCCAAAAATTATCTTTTCAAACAGAGACTTATGGTGTATACTGATACAAGAATTTTGGTGTGTTCGCTTGCCTCCGGGCAATCTTTTGCGGTATTTCCCGGCGTTGGCGGCGCAGCGAAGCAATTATTTTAAGAAAACGGAGGTATCGTCATGTTAGTATCTGCAACTGAAATGCTCAAAAAGGCCGTGGCGGGCCACTATGCGGTAGGCCAGTTCAACATCAACAACCTGGAGTGGACCAAGTCCATCCTGCAGACTGCTCAGGAGCTGCAGTCTCCGGTGATCCTTGGCGTATCCGAGGGCGCAGGCAAGTATATGACCGGATTCAAGACCGTTTCCGCCATGGTTGGCGCGATGATCGACGAGATGGGCATCACCGTTCCGGTAGCGACTCATCTGGATCACGGCACCTACGACGGCTGCTATAAGTGCATCAAGGCTGGTTTCTCCTCTATCATGTTCGACGGCTCCCATTATCCGATCGATGAGAACGTGGCGAAGACCAAGGAACTGGTTGCTATCGCCCATGCGATGGGCATCTCCATCGAGGCTGAGGTCGGCGCCATCGGCGGTGAGGAAGACGGCGTGATCGGACAGGGCGAGTGCGCGGATCCCGACGAGTGCAAGATGATCGCCGATCTGGGAATCGATTTCCTGGCTGCGGGCATCGGCAACATCCACGGCAA
>CANQFR010000026.1 GCA_947599905.1 uncultured Lachnospiraceae bacterium | reverse complement strand
AGCAATATATTCAGTTATCAAGGTTCCTGCTAATGAGGGAACTTTTTTAAGTCCACCTTTTGACTACCCAATCATATCATATCATTGATGATAGCGGAAGCTATGTATCATATATTTTTGCAGTGTCCCGAGAGACACAGAAAGGAGCCGATTATGGCAGAAACAATTACTCTTACTTTTCCGGTTCAGTCATTTAGACGTATTCCCAACCCATATCTTAAAGAGGAAGCAGGGAACCGGGACGCAAATATGTACATTGCTATTTGCGATGTAAAGGATGTTCCGGACAGCATTCCGATGGAAACGAATCCAAGAGAACAGAATTTAAACACAAATGTAGCGAAGAGGATAAAAGCGTCTTTGCTGGATACCTGCAGTTTGGATTTTTATCTTTTAAATCGCGGTATATTACTGTCTGCGAAAGAAGTTTCTTTTAATAATTATTCAAATGAAATGACGGTGGTTTTTGAGGACGAAGAGGTTCATGGAAATGTTGACGGCGGTCATACATATCGTACAATCCTGAAATATCGAGACAAAATCGATGCAGGTCAGCAGTTTGTGAAGATTGAAATTCTTACGGGAGTTGAGTCCATTTTTCAAAGCCTTGCGGCTGCACGGAATACGTCTGTGCAAGTCCAGGACAAATCAATTGCTGAACTTGAAAACCGATTTGACATTATCAAGAGCGCTCTCGGTAATCAACCTTATATGGACCGGATTTTCTTTAAGGAAAATGATAGCGGAGATATTGATGTAGCAGATTTACTTTCTATTTTAATGATGTTTAATATTGACCGTTATCCGGGAATGGACAGCTTTCCTACCATTTCTTACAGCGGAAAAAAGCGATGTATTGATTTATATATTCAGGATCATAAGAATTATGCGGAAACAGAAGAAAATCCGTATATAAAGATGAAGCCGATTATGGTGGATATTTTTAAGTTATATGATCAGATTGAGATCAATATGAATGCATTTTACCGTAAGAAGAATCCTAATGGCCGTTACGGCGCCACCAAAGGTGTTATTGTGCCGAAGGAGGGGATTTCTGTGAAGTCAAAATTCATGATGAATAATATGGATGTCCAGTCTCCTAATGGGTTCATTTATCCAATCCTTGGTTCTTTTCGTGCGCTTTTGGAGGAAAAAAATGGAGTATACTGCTGGAAGAAAAATCCGTTTGCTATTCTCGAAAAGGTCGGTCCGGATTTGGTGGAATCTACTGTGTCGATGAGTCGCTCTTTGGGTAACAATCCACAGTCTGCGGGCAAAGATGTCAATCTTTGGAAAACCTTATTTATGACAGTTGCATTTGCTGCAATGGGCTGATATAGGTGCAGGAGGTCAGGGGTTGTATATTGCCGTATGATTGCCGTATGATAATTGGTTAAAAATCGGAAAAAAATAGCAAAAAACTGGTAAAGAAAAATTAAGGCAATCTCCCGCAAAGTATGCTATACTATCCTTATATAGACATTTATGATACCCACGGCATACCGTGGCGCGGCGAATCATACAATACCCTGACCGACGACCCATCTTTTCGAAGAGGAACAAAGGAGGAAGTGCTTCATGTCCCAGATGAATATACTTGTTGTAGACGACGAGCGAGAGATCGCCGATATGGTGGAGATCTATCTGGTCAGCGACGGCTATCGGGTCTTTAAGGCGAACAACGCGCAGGAAGGCCTGGATATTCTCGATAAGGAGGAGATCCATCTGGTGCTTCTGGACATCATGATGCCCGGCATGGACGGGCTGGAGATGTGCCGGAGGATCCGGGAGACCAGCAATATCCCGATCATCATGATGAGCGCCAAGTCCACGGATCTGGACAAGATCCTGGGGCTGGGCACCGGCGCCGACGATTATGTGACGAAGCCGTTCAACACGCTGGAGCTGACGGCCCGCGTCAAGTCCCAGCTGCGGCGCTACACACAGCTGAATCCCAACAGCACGACCCGCGAGGCGGAGAAGAATGAGATCGCGATCCGCGGCCTGGTGATCAATAAGGACAACCATAAGGTCACGGTCTTCGATGAGGAGATCAAGCTGACGCCCATCGAGTTCGACATCCTGTACCTGCTGGCGTCAAATCCGGGAAAGGTGTTCAGCACCGACGAGATCTTCGAGCGGGTCTGGAATGAGAAGGTCTACGAGGCCAACAACACCGTTATGGTACATATCCGCCGCCTGCGCGGGAAGATGAAGGAAGATACGAGGGAGAATAAGATCATCACCACGGTGTGGGGGGTAGGATACAAAATTGAGAAATGATATGAGCCGCAGGTATCATACCCGCGTCATCACCAACATCATTTACAGCGCGATCCTGGCCTGCCTGGTGGAAGCGTTCGTGGTCACGAACCTTACCATGGTGGGCCGTTATGCCGTTGAGAACGGTAAGGAAGGAAGCCTGGCTGCCATGTTTTACCAGCCGGAGGCTCTGGTTGTCATACTCTATCTGCTGTTGGGAGTCGCGGTGTTTGCGGTCACATTTCTTTTCCTGCAGCGGGATGCCTTGGAGTATATCACGAAGATTTCCGCCGCCATGCAGAATATTGCGGCCGGCGACCTGAATACCTCGGTGGAGGTAGTCGGTGACGATGAGTTCTCGGTGATGGCCGCCAACATCAACCGCATGGTGGAAGAGATCCGGGAGCTGATGGATAAGGAGAGGGAGTCGGAGCGGACGAAGAATGAGTTGATTACCAATGTGGCCCATGACCTGCGGACGCCTCTGACATCAATTATCGGATATCTTGAGCTGCTGTCCGGCCCGGTGGATCTGGATCCGGATATGCAGGAGAAATACATCAACATTACATACACCAAGGCCAAACGCCTGCAGAAACTGATCGAGGATCTGTTCGGCTTCACGAAGCTGAACTACGGCAAGATCTCCATGCGGGTGTCGCAGGTGGATATCATCAAGCTCTTAAGTCAGCTTCTGGAAGAATTTTACCCGAATTTCATGGAGAAGAATCTGTCCTACGAGCTGCAGAGCAATGTGCCGTCCAAAGTGATCAACGCCGACGGCAATCTCCTGGCCCGCCTGTTCGATAACCTCCTGGGCAACGCGATCAAGTACGGGGCTGAGGGCAAGAAAATCCTTGTGAAGGTTCACGCCGACGAGGAGATTGTGACTGTGTCGGTGACGAATTA
Source organism: uncultured Lachnospiraceae bacterium (assembly GCA_947599905.1). Classification (GTDB taxonomy): domain Bacteria; phylum Bacillota; class Clostridia; order Lachnospirales; family Lachnospiraceae; genus UBA3402. The sequence goes on along the minus strand of CANQFR010000026.1, from coordinate 19,189 downwards.
CGGTTATGTGATTCCGAAAGAGGAGCTCCCGCTCCTGTTTGAGAAGTTCTACCGGGTGGAGCAGTCCCGTTCCACGAACACCGGGGGCACCGGTCTGGGACTCGCCATTGCCAAGAACATTGTAGAGATGCACGGCGGCACCATCGGCGTCACCAGCGATCTGAGCGGTACGGTGTTTACGGTGAAGCTGCAGGTGAATTTCGATATCAATAAAGAGCATTTCGGAAGCCCGGGAGACAGCCATGAATATGAGATGTAGATTATTAGCAGGGTCCATACTGTGTATGCTGGCCCTGTTGGCCGTATTTCCATGCAGACAGAGCGCCGGTGACGCTCTGTTTGTGTTGACGGCATTCGGGGCGCAGGAAGCGGATGGGGAAGCGGATGAACCGGCGGATATGACCGGCTCGCCGGATGTGGCAGGTGATTCCTCCGGCAGCAGCGTTCCGGCGGCGGGAAGCCTGTCCATGGAAGTGACTTACGGCTATGACAACCGTGCCAAAGGCGGCAGGTATGTGCCGGTAGACGTGACGATTTATAATCAGGATAAGATGGAATTTACGGGAACGCTGAAGCTGATGACGATGGAGGCGGACTACGATATCTATCGCTATGAATATCCGGTGACGGTTCCCGCCGCGGCGGACGGCGCTTCCGTATCCGGGGCCTCTGATGCTTCCGGTTCCCGCAGTTCTGCCGACGGCAGCATCCGGCAGTCATCCGGCGTCCTTCACAAGCGTATCTACGTTCCCATGGGCAACCGTGCGGACCAGATGTTCGTCAGTCTGGCGGACAGCGGCGACAGCCTGATTCTTCATAAGCGGGTGAATCTTGATTTCAGCGTTGAGATGCCGGAGCTGTTCATCGGCACGCTTTCCGACACGCCGGAGCTTTTGGCTGCGTGGGACGGCATCGGCGTCGATTACGGGATGCTGCGCACCGAGGTCGTCAATTTCGATACGGAGACATTTCCGGCGGATGAAATGGGATTGGACGTGATTGACGTGCTTCTGATCAGCAATTTCCGTATTCGGGATCTGTCCGCCCAGCAGAGTCAGGTGCTTGTGGAATGGGTCCGCAGCGGCGGTACGATGATTCTGGGGACAGGTGAGCGGGCGGATGACACGCTGGGGCGGTTCGCGCCGGAACTTTTGGAGGAGTCTTATGATCCGCCGGTGACGCGGGAAGTGGACATGGGCGACCGTTATGCGCAGGAGAGCCCGGACGACGCGACGTTAACGATTCCGTGTCTGGAATTTTCCCTGACCGGCGGTGATGTATTGTTCTCCGACGAGCAGCAGGCGCTGGTGGCGTCGGTCTCCTACGGCAGGGGGACGATTGCTGTCGCGGCTTACGATTTCGCGGATATTTCGGGCTTCTGCAGCCGGAATCCGGATTATCCGGACGACCTGCTGACGGCTGTGCTGGGGGAAACGAAGCTTTCGGAACTGGCGCAGGAGGTTTACAGCGGCAACTCGGACCGGTACTGGTCAGTCCGCGATATGATCAATACGGGCAATGTCCGCCGGCTCCCCAATATGAATCTCTATACGCTGGAACTGACCATCTATCTGCTGCTAGCCGGCCTGGTTATCTACATATTCCTGAAACAGCGGGATCTGACCGATTATTACCGCAGGACCGTCGTGCTTTTGTCGGTTCTGTTTACCGGAATTATCTATTTTATGGGCGGCAGGACCCGCTTTACGGGGACATTTTACAACTATGCACAGTTTCTGGAGACAAGCTTTGATTCGGTCAGTGAGACGAGTTATGTCAATGTCCGCGCTCCCTATAACCGCCCCTATCAGGCGCGCGTGCCCGCGGGATACTCTCTGAAGCCGGTCACCAGGAGTTTCTACAGCGAGGAGAGCGCGCCCCAGTTTACGGGCGGAGAGGATCCTACGGTGGATCTGTACTTTGGGCCGGAAGAGACGCTGATCTCCATTCAGGGGGTGCCTGCTTTTGAATCTAGGTATTTCCAGATGAAAAAGGTGACGGAGAATACTGAAATGATCGGTTTTACCGGCGATCTGGAAATCAACGGCGGACAGCTGAGCGGAAGCATAACCAATGAGTTTGCGTATGCCGTGAGCGGCTGCGCACTTCTCTTTAACAACCAGCTGATCTGCCTGGGTGATCTGGAACCGGGGCAGACGGTGGAAATCAGCGGTCTGGAAACCCTGCAGTATCCGAAGAACGCATCCTATCAGGTGGCCGCTTATCTTTCCGGTGAGAGTGAGTTCGCGCAGGCGGACATCAGTAATGAAGACTATGTTAGGGCCTCGGAACGGTCCGATATGATCAGCTTCTATCTGGATAACCATATGCCGTATTTTACGATCCCGAGCGCCAGAATCATCGGGTTCGCAGAAGACGGGAAAGCGGATGCGGGCAGCAGGGCGGACGGCGGCGGGGAAGGCGTGACAATGGTGGCGTCGTCAGTGGGGGTCTATTCGGGTGATGAGGCGGAGCTGTACCGCTCCGGTCTGGTGAAGACGCCGCGGGTTCTGGGCGGAAGCTACGATGCCGAAGCCAATGTCCTTTATGGCATTGAACCGGTGACGCTGGAATACTCCTTCGGGACGGACGTGCAGGTGGAAAGCCTGAAGTTTGACTATGTGTCAGAGGTATTTACGGAGCAGGCGGGCAGCGGACTGGCAGTGTTTGCGGGGACTGTTTATTTCTATAACCATCTGACCGGCGATTACGACAAGATGGACGCGGAGAAGACCGCATACGGCGCCCATGAGCTGCTCCCGTACCTGACGGACGACAACCGGATTACAGTGCGTTATATTTATGAGAACAGCAGCCGGTATAACTGGAACATCCTGCTGCCGATGCTGAATATCGTGGGCAGGGAGTACTGATCTTCGGAAATGAACCGGACGGCCGGACCGGCCGCTTCAGCGGACGTTCGCATATCGCGGGGAGGAATACGGATGTTACGAATTGAGAATCTAACAAAAGTCTTCGGCCGTGCAGTGGCTCTGGACGGACTGAATATGACGGTAGAGCCCGGGGCGCTCTACGGTTTCGTGGGGCCGAACGGCGCAGGCAAGACGACGACGATCAAGACTCTCATCGGGCTTCTGGCGCCGGACGATGGGCGTGTCCTTGTGAATGGCATTGACGTGGTCAGGGAGCCGGAGCGGGTGATGGCCCGCATCGGTTATGTGCCGGATGTCTTCGGCGTCTACGATAACCTGAAAGTTTCGGAATACATGGAGTTTTTTGCCTCCTGCTACGGACTTGCGGGGCTGAAGGCCAGAAAGCGGAGTCAGATGCTTCTGGAGCAGGTGGGGCTGGATGATAAGGCGGATTTCTACGTGGAGGGGCTTTCCCGCGGTATGCAGCAGAGGCTTTGCCTCGCGCGTGCATTGATTCACAATCCCCCGATTCTGATCATGGATGAGCCGACGGCCGGACTGGATCCGCGCACACGCTATGAGTTCAAGGAAATTCTGAAGGAACTGCAGAGTCAGGGCAAGACGATTCTGATCAGTTCGCATATTCTGCCGGAACTGGCAGAGATCTGCTCGGATATCGGCGTGATCGACCAGGGACGGATGGTATTTGAGGGAAGCATGGAGGAAATACTGGCGCAGATCAATGTGGCCAGTCCGCTCTTAATCTCCGTGAGCGGAAACCGGGATAAGGCGCTTAAGCTTCTGCGGGAGCATCCGGAGGTAGAGACGGTTACGATCCGCGAGGAGGAGATCGCCGTCGGGTTTTCCGGCGACAGGAAGGATGAGCAGGCTTTGCTGAAACAGCTGGTTACAGAGGGCGTGAATGTCTATGGCTTCGTGCGGGAGCGCGGGAATCTGGAGTCCGTATTCATGCAGATCACGGATCACAGCGACGGGGAGGTGGTACTGATCCATGAGGATTAATCCGATTTACCGGCAGGAGAGCCGGGCGGGGGCCAGGTCGTTTAAGCTGCCGCTCATTATTCTGGGCTTCAATTCCGTGCTTGCGGTTGTGGCGCTTCTGTATATGAATTCGATGATTACCCGGGTGCAGCTGACGGCGGAGATTCAGTACTCCAGCTTCCTCGGACTTTACGGTTTCGTGGCGACGATGGAGTTCGTTCTGCTTCTGTTCATTATCCCCGGTCTGACGGCGGGTGTCATCAGCGGCGAGAGGGAGAGACAGACCCTGGATCTGATGCTGACTACCCGGCTTAAGGCCTCGGACATCGTGATAGGTAAGCTGGTACAGGGACTTTCGACGGTATTTCTGCTGATTGTGTCGAGCTTTCCGATTCTGGCGCTCGTCTTTATCTATGGCGGTGTGACTGTGGCGGATGTGGGGCTGCTGCTTTTGTGCTATGTGGTGACGGCAGTGCTTCTGGGAAGCGCCGGTCTGTTCTGTTCCGCCGCAGCGCGGCGTTCCACCATAGCTACCGTGGCAGCATATTCGGTTGTGGTTCTGCTGACCGCAGGAACGCTGGTGGCGAATTATCTGGCGGACGGTCTGGGGGAAATGGCCTCCGCGGGCGGCGGTGCGCCGGCCGGCTGGCCGATGTATCTCCTGCTGTGGAATCCGGCGGCCACATTTCAGACGGTACTGAGCGGCCAGATAGGAAGTGAAAGCGGTCTGGCGCCGATCTTCCCGCAGCTGGAACGGATCGCGGATATGGGACTGATCGGGCGGTACTGGTGGCCTGTCAGTATGGCGGTGCAGATTCTGCTGGCGGCGGTGTTCCTGGCAGGTGCGGTCAGGAAGACGCGGCCGGCGGGGCGGGGCCGCAGGTAGTGCTTGCACTTTATGGCATATTTTGGTATGATAATATAATAATGCTGTATGCCTGAACAGATAAGGAGGAGAGAAGAATGGGAATCATCAAAGCGGTTGCATCTGCGGTAAGCGGCGCGCTGGCTGACCAGTGGCTGGAAGTCATCGAAGCGGACAATATGGGCGACCAGACCGTTTTCACCAGAGGGGTGGCAGTGCGGAAGGGTTCGAACACGAAGGGCACGGAGAACACGGTGTCCAACGGTTCCGTGATTCATGTCTACCCGAATCAGTTCATGATGCTGGTGGACGGTGGCAAGGTCGTAGATTACACGGCGGAAGAGGGATATTATACCGTGAACAATTCCTCTCTGCCTTCCCTTTTCAACGGCCAGTTCGGCGATACGCTGAAGGAGTCCTTCAACCGTATCAAATACGGCGGCGTGACGCCCACCTCCCAGAAGGTATATTATGTTAACCTGCAGGAGATCAAGGGGATCAAGTTCGGTACCCGCAATCCGATCAACTATTTCGATACATTTTACAATTCCGAGCTGTTTCTGAGGGCTCACGGCACCTATTCCATCAAGATCACCGATCCGCTTCTGTTCTATGCGGAGGTGATTCCGAAGAACGAGAACAAGGTGGAGATCGACGAGATCAACGAGCAGTATCTGGATGAATTTCTGGAGGCGCTGCAGTCGTCGATTAACCAGATGTCGGCCGACGGCACACGCATTTCATTCGTATCGTCCAAAGCCCGTGAATTGGGCAAATATATGGCCGACACGCTGGATGATGAATGGAAGAAGATGCGCGGCATGGAGATCCAGTCGGTGGGTCTGGCCAGCGTTTCTTACGACGAGGAGTCCCAGAAGCTCATCAATATGCGCAATCAGGGCGCGATGCTCTCTGATCCGACGGTGCGCGAAGGCTATGTCCAGGGCGCTGTGGCCCGCGGTATGGAAGCGGCAGGCTCCAACGCGAACGGCGCGATGGCCGGTTTTATGGGCATGGGTATGGGCATGAATGCAGGCGGCGGCTTTATGGGCGCGGCGTCTGCTTCCAATATGCAGCAGATGCAGATGCAGCGGAGCGCGGCCCAGACAGGCGGCGCGGCTGCCGGAGCGCAGGCCGCTGCGGCGCCGGCGGGCAGCTGGACCTGCTCCTGCGGGAAGGTGAATACAGGAAAGTTCTGCAGTGAATGCGGCAAACCGGCCCCGGCTCCCGCGGGTACATGGACCTGCAGCTGCGGCACGGTGAATACCGGAAAGTTCTGCAGCGAGTGCGGCAAACCGGCTCCGTCTCCGTCCGGAGAGTGGACCTGCAGCTGCGGGGCGGTGAATACAGGAAAGTTCTGCAGTGAGTGCGGCAAGCCGAGACAGTAATGCGGAACGGATCAGAATTATAACGAAGACAGAATTTCAGCCGGAGAATTATTATGGCGACGATAACATTCAAATGTCCTAATTGCGGAGGCGGGCTCCAGTTTGATCCCGCCTCCCAGAAGTATAAATGTGAATACTGTCTGTCGGCATTTACGCAGGAAGAACTGGAGAAGCTGCAGCCGGACGGGACTTCGGATCAGAAGGTTCCGCAGGCGGTTATTTATACTTGTCCAAGCTGCGGTGCGGAGATCGTGACCGATGAGACGACCGCGGCTACTTTCTGTTTTTACTGTCATAATCCGGTGGTTCTTCAGGGCCGGCTGGACGGCGCCTATGAGCCGGATTATGTCCTGCCGTTTGAGATCGACAAGGAAAAGGCGAGAGAAATCTTCCTCGGGTGGCTGAAGAAGAAAAAGTTTGTTCCCGGGTCGTTTTATTCGGAAGAGCAGATTGAAAAGCTGACAGGCGTCTATTTTCCGTATTGGATGTACAGCTGTCAGGTGGACGGTCATCTGGAAGCGATCGGGACAAAGCAGACCCGCACCTGGGTTCAGGGTTCCACCCGGTATACGGAGAACAAGAAGTACAACGTCGTCCGCAACGGGCGGATGGACGTCAAGCGCGTCACCCGGAATGCCCTTAAGAAAGCGGACCGGAAGCTGGTCGAGGGCGTCATGCCCTATGAGACTCGGAAAATCAAGCCATTCTCCATGGGTTACCTGTCCGGCTTTGTGGCGGAGAAGCGGGACATCGAGCATGCCGAGTATGAGCAGGAGGTGGAACAGGAGGTCCGTTCCTATGCTGCCTCCAATCTGGCGGCCAGTGCGGACGGGTTTTCGAATCTTCAGGTGCAGTCCCAGCAGCTGGATCTGAAGAATGTTCAGTGGGATTACGCGCTGATGCCTGTGTGGACGCTGACTTACAAGGACAGCGCCAGCGGCAAGATCTATTATTTTGCGTGCAACGGTCAGACCGGGAAGGTATGCGGGAAGCTGCCCATTGACAAGATGAAGCTGGGCATCTTTTTCGCGGAGATTTTTGCGCCGCTGTTTGCGGTGCTGCTGCTCGTGGGGTATTTTCTATGAGAAATCGGAGAATAACAGGATTGTGGAAGATATGGACCGGCGCGATGCGGATGAAAGCGGTGCGATCAGATGCGGTGCGGTGGTGCGCCGCGGCGGTGCTGTGCCTTGTGATGGCGCTTCTGCCTTCGGCGTCCCTGTGGGCAGCCGCATCCTCCGAGACACGCGTCTTCGATGATGCGGGACTGTTCAGCCGGAGCGAAGCCGCGGAGCTTGAAGAAGCAGTTGCGGAAGTCCGCGATGAAACCGGATTCGATGCTGCGGTGATGACGACCGACGACGCGCAGGGCAAGAGCGCGCGGATGTATGCCGCGGACCGCTACGATGAAATCGATCTGGGCGTGGGCTCGGACCGCAGCGGGGTGCTGTATCTGATTGATATGGATAACCGGGAGCTCTATCTGCTGACAACCGGCAAGGCAATCCGGATATTTACCGACGACCGCATTGACGCGATTCTGGATGACGCGTACGGCGCGGTTTCCGACGGCGACTATGCGGCCAGCGCCAAAACCGTGCTGGAGGATGTGATCTATTACGCGGATAAGGGGATTGTCTCGGGCCAGTATAATTATGATGAGGAAACCGGACGGATCAGCGTTCACCGCTCTGTGAGCGCGATCGAGTTCCTTCTGGCGCTTGTGGTTTCCGCGGCGGTGGCCGGGGGCGCGGTGATGACGGTGAAACGCCAGTATCAGATGGAGGTGAATCCCGATCAGACGGCCAACTATAACATGGCCTACCGCTCGTCCGCGGAGTTTGCCATGCAGCCGGGCAACGACAGACTGCTGGATACCTTTGTCACGACGATGGTGATTGCCAACGCCGTATCGCACAGCAGCGGGGGCGGTTCCGGCAGGCCTTCCTCCGGCCGCAGCACCACGTTCCATGGGAGCAGCGGAAGGACTCACGGCGGCGGCGGCCGGAAATTCTGAGATACTTGCGGCGGGATACACTGTGGATAATGGCTGATATGATTCAAAGGAGATAACAGATATGCAGGCAATTCTTCTGGCCGGCGGTCTCGGAACCCGTCTGCAGAGCGTGGTCAGCGACCGGCCGAAGCCGATGGCGCTGATTCAGGACAGGCCGTTTATGGAATATGTGATCCGGGAGCTGAAAGCCAACGGCATCGACGATATCATTTTCGCCGTAGGGTATAAGGGTTCCATGGTGGAGGACTATTTCGGAAATGGCGCTGCTTTCGGCATACATGCGGCCTACGCCTATGAGGAGACGCTTCTGGGCACCGCGGGCGCGATCAGGAACGCGGCGCGCCATATGACAGGCGATGAGGCGTTTGTGCTGAACGCGGATACATTTTACAGGATCGACTACCGGCGGCTGGTCGACATAAAGCAGAAAAAGGGGCTGGATATGGCGCTGGTTCTCAGGCAGGTGCCGGATATCAGCCGTTACGGCGAGGCTGTTCTTACGGACGGTATCCTGACCGGCTTTAATGAGAAGAGCAGCGACGCCCGGCCGGGAACGATCAACGGCGGCATCTATCTGCTGAGCCGGGAACTGATCGGACGGATTCCGGAAGGAAAGGTGTCCCTGGAGAATGACATGATTCCTGAGTGGCTGGCGGAAGGCCGGCGCATCGGCGGATTTGTCAATGACGGATATTTTATCGATATCGGGATTCCGCAGGATTATTTCCGGTTTATCGATGATGTGACAGAAGGAAGGATTTGACCGGAAGCAGCAAACCGGCCGGCGCAAGCCGCGGACAGGTCTGGCGGAGGTTGTGAGTCCCGGTCAGCGCAGGACGCGGCCGGCTTCGGAGGAAACTGCGAACCGCCTGTCAGGAAAGGAGTTATCCCATGGTAATCAGAGGAAGGGCCCCGCTGCGCGTCAGTTTCGGCGGCGGCGGCACCGATGTGGCGCCCTTTTGCGAGGAGCAGGGCGGTGCGGTCATCGGCAGTACCATCAACAAATACGCTTACTGCTCCATCGTTCCCCGCTGCGACGAGCAGATCATTGTCCATTCCCTGGACTTTGATATGACGGTTAAATACAACACGCGGGAGAATTACGTCTATGACGGCCGTCTGGATCTGGTGACGGCGGCGCTGAAGGCGATGGACATCAAGCAGGGGTGCGAGGTTTACCTCCAGTGCGACGCGCCCCCAGGCTCCGGTCTGGGAACTTCTTCCACGGTTATGGTGGCGCTTCTGTCGGCCATGGGAAGATGGAAGGGCATCGAAACGGATGCCTACGCGCTGGCGGATCTGGCTTATCAGGTGGAGCGGGCGGATCTGGGCATTGAGGGAGGCTATCAGGACCAGTATATGTCCACCTTCGGCGGGTTTAATTTCATTGAGTTCCACGGACGGAACAATGTGGTTGTAAACCCGCTGCGCATCCGCAAGGACATTTATCACGAGCTGCAGTACAATCTGCTGCTGTGTTATACCGGCGGTGTCCATGTGTCCGCCAATATTATTAAGGACCAGGTGGAGAATTACGCGAAGAAGGACGCCTTTGACGCCATGTGCGAGGTGAAGGCGCTGGCTTACGCGATGAAGGACGAGCTCCTGAAGGGAAACTTAAACAGCTTCGGTAAGCTTCTGGATTACAGCTGGCAGAGCAAGAAGCGCATGAGCAGCCGGATTTCCAACCCGCAGATCGACGCGCTTTATGATGAGGCCATAAAGGCCGGGGCACTGGGAGGCAAGATCCTCGGCGCCGGCGGCGGCGGGTACCTGCTGATGTACTGCCCCTACAATGTACGGCACAAGGTAGCGGAGCGGCTGGAAGCGGCAGGCGGCCAGCTGACGGACTGGGTTTTTGAACTGCGGGGCGCCCAGGCGTGGACTGTGGATGAGGAGCGCTGGAACTATGACCGGGTGCGGGTGCAGACGGCCAACGGGGAGTACGAATTCCCGGTTTGACCGGCATGGAGGCTGCGGTTGTGAAACGCGCCGGCGGAAGACCGTACGTCCGGCTTGCCGGCAGACGGCGGGAATATGCCGCAGAACATAAAGGACTGGATGGAAATGGCAGGCAATACAGGCAAGGTCGTATTTTTGGACAGAGACGGAACCATCAACGAAGAGGTACATTATCTTCATAAACCGGAAGATCTCCGGCTTCTTCCGGGTGTGCCGGAGGCGATCCGGATGCTGAAGAAAGCCGGTTTTACGCTGATCGTCGTTACGAACCAGGCGGGGGTCGCCAGAGGTTACTATACCTGTCGGGATGTGGAGAAGCTTCACGGATATCTGAATGAGCAGCTGAAGAAAGAGGGCGGCGCCATCGACGCGTTTTATTACTGCCCGCACCATCCGGTTCACGGGATCGGCGAATATAAAGTGGTCTGCCGCTGCCGTAAGCCGGACATCGGGATGTTTGAGGCGGCAGAGAAGGACTTTACCGTAGACAAGGCCCATTCCTATATGATCGGCGATAAGGAACTGGACGTTCAGGCAGGAAGGAATTACGGGGTCGGGTCGATCCTTGTGGGTACCGGCTACGGCGCGGAGCTGAAACGTGAGGCCGAAGAGCAGGGCCGGGAGCCGTTTTATGATTATTACGCCGAAGATCTGACGGCCGCGGCCCGGTATATTATAGAAAAGGAATCCTGAAAATATACAGAAAGGAGAACCGGTCCGTGAACCGGTAATACAGCATGAAGGAAACATACTATCTGGAGCATTTGATTGAGAGATACCCGCAGCTGGCGCCCATTCGCGGCGACATTGCCATGGTATATGAGATGATGAAGGACGCTTATGCATCGGGCCACAAGCTTCTGGTGGCCGGCAACGGCGGAAGCGCCGCTGATTCGGAGCATATCGCCGGAGAACTGATGAAAGGCTTTGTGAAGTCCCGCACTTTGCCGGAGGAGATGGTATCGCGGCTGAAAGCCGTAGATCCCGGCTGCGGCGCGGTTCTCGCGGAAAATCTGCAGGGAGCGCTGCCTTCTCTGGCGCTGACCGGCCAGCCCGGTCTGTCCACGGCGGTGCTCAATGACCTGGACGGCAAATTCGTCTATGCCCAGCTGCTTTACGGATACGGGCAGCCGGACGACGTGTTCCTGGCGATCACGACCTCAGGTAATTCAGAAAATATATATCTTGCCTGTGTAGTCGCGAAGGCGAAGGGCCTTAAGGTGATCGCGCTGACCGGCAAGACCGGCGGTAAGGTGTCCCGTCTGGCGGATGCTTCCATCATCGTACCGGAGCAGGAGACGTATAAGATTCAGGAGCTGCACCTGCCGATCTACCACGCGCTTTGCCTGATGCTGGAGGAGCATTTTTTCTGAGCGGATATCCCCCGGCGGATCTCAGCGGCATGCAGGGAGCGCACGGCGGAGCCGGGTATCCGGCGGCGGCCGGAGCAGGGGCCGCATAGAATTGAGGAGTAACCATGAAATTTCATGCATTTGTGATCTGCGCATACGGTGATTCGCCCTATCTGGAATCCTGCGTCCGTTCCCTGCTGGGGCAGACGATGGAGTCCGATATTGTATGCGCGACATCTACGCCCAGCGCTTATATCGACGGTATCATGAGCAAGTACGGGATTCCGGTGGCGGTGCGGGACGGAAAAAGCGATATCCAGGACGACTGGAATTTTGCGCTGGCACAGGCGGACGCGGCTTTTGTGACGATCGCCCATCAGGACGATATGTACGCGCGGCATTATGTGGAAGAGCTGTGGAACGCCTATGAGAAATGGCCGGATATGACGTTATTTATGACCGACGCCGTTACGGTGCGGCATCCGGCCCGGCTGGTGTATTTCAGCACAAAGAATCTGGTGAAACGCATCCTGCGCCTGCCGCTGCGCCTCCATGCGCTGGCGGACAGGGAGTGGGTAAAGATGGCGTCACTGCGGTTCGGCAACCCGGTCATGTGTCCGTCCTGTGCTTACCGCAAAGGTTACCTGCCTGATCCGATTTTCCATTCGGAATTTCGCTTTGCGCTGGACTGGGACTGTCTGACGGATCTGGCCAGATGGCCGGGGCGCTTTATCTGCGTCGAGAAACCGCTTCTGTTTTACCGCGTCCACGATGGCGCTGCGACAAAGGCGTGTATCGAGAATCACCTGCGGGAAAGCGAGGAACGGCAGATGTTTGCCCGCTTCTGGCCGGAGAAGACTGCGGACAAGCTGATGCGTTTTTATAAAGGCGCATATGGGGAGTATAGCAAATAGTATTCCGGGAGGAAACCGCTCATGGAGAAGAAAAACGTGGAATATATGAGACGCTCCATGGTATGGAGATACCGCTGGAAGGAGGAGGCGCTTGCTTTCTGCGTCCTGCTCGGTTTCGCGTTTTTTATCAATGCCGCGTTGGAGATCAGGGGGCTGTTCGGGGAAGATCTGCAAGCCTGGTCCCATTTTGCGGACGACTCGTTTATGGCGTATGTGTTCCCGGTCGGCGGGACGGATTTTCGCGTGCTTTTTCGCTTCATCTCGTATCTGGAATACTTTTTCGTGGGTACGCATATCAGCTGGTTTGTACCGTTTAATATCATTGTCAACGGAATCATCGCTTACACACTGTGCCGCATCGCGCGCCGTCTCTCCGACAGCGGGCTGATCGGCTTTGTGAGCGCGCTTTTATATCTGGTATCGCGGATGTCTTATTTCCAGATCGCCCGGGTATCCGGACTGATGGAAAGTCTGGCGCTGTGGGCGGCAATCGGCGTCCTGTATTATCTGTACCGGTATCTGAACGAGCCGGAATTCGCCGAAAGCGCCTATCGCATCGCTTACATTCTGTATTTTGCGAACGCATTCATCCATGAACGCTTTCTGGCGCTTCTGCCGCTCTTTTTCCTGGCGCTTGCCCTGCATCGGGAGAAAAAGCCGGTGAAATGGCTCATTCCCCCGGCGCTGTTTTTGCTGGCGGTGCTGATCCGTCTGGCGGCGATCGGAAGGTTTCTGCCGTCCGTGGATGACGCAGGCGGTTTGGCGGCGGCACTTTCTGCCGGCCGGGTGCTGAACTTTGCGTTCAGGCAGCTTCTGTGTCTGCTCGGAATCGATATGGGGGATGCAGGCGTCTGTCCGGTACCCTGGGAGCAGGCGTCCAGATGGATGAAACTGCAGGTGGCGGTGCAGGATCTGCTGATTCTGGTTCTGGCGGTTCTCTTCATTTTGACGGTTATCCGTGAGAAGAAGCACCGTATGGTATTTCTTCGGAACGCTGCGCTGTTTCCTGTGTTTATTGTGTTGTGCATCGTTTCCTCCAGCTTATCCGCAAGCCTTCGGATGCAGTGGATTTATGTATCGATGACCGCACTGCTTTTGTTCCTGGCTTATATGTGCGGCGCGGTTTCACGCCGGCGCCGGTCGGAATCGGCCTCGGCGGACAAAAACCGGCTTCTTCATAACCGGGGATATATCGTCAGTGTGGTCCTGATCCTTTCTTATGCGCTGCTGGCATTTCTGACAGAGACCGGTCACAGGTCGCATTATGACGAACTGCCGTCACAGGCCGGACAGCGGTTTTACAATTCGCTGGCGGACGAGACCTGGGGCAGATACGGCAGCGGGATCTTCGGCAGGAAGATTTATTTCCTGAAAAATACTTACGGTATAAGCCGTTCCGACGCGGAAACATTTTTCCGTACCTTTGATTCGAAACGGCGTGCGGCTGGGACTGAGGTGATCTTTGCGGACAGCATCCGGGATTTCGGCCTGGTGTCGAACGATATGCTGATCCTGCGGGAAGACGCCGCGACGGGCACCTGTCAGGATATCACGGAGACGGTGCGCGAGTGGAAATGCGAGCCGGTCCGCGGCTACTACAGCGACGGCTGGATGGACGAGAATGCCTGCGTCCGCGTGATGGCAGGCAGTACGGGGCGGATCGATCTGGAACTTCTGTATCCGGGGACGGTGACCGGCGAAGAAACCATGACGGTACGGATAGACGGCGAGGAAGAGGAGATCATTGATATCGATCAGAATATTCTCTACGCTTCGCTTCAGGTGGAACCATACCGGATGGTAGAACTGGAATTTGAGAATAATTTTTATCTGGAAGAGGCCGTGGAACAGCGGGGAGAAGACCGCCTCGCACTGATCGTGAATATGACGGCGGACTGAGAGGAATTCGGAAACAATGAAGGAGCGCAGATGGTATTATCTCCTGCCGCTGGCGGGAACCGTATTCGGTATCTGGTACATCCGCACTGCGTCGTATGACGTGGTCTATTCCGATTATATCCGTCTCGTAAACAGCTACCTGCCGGATGTGTGGAATCCGGCGAAATTCTTCGTCCCGGACGTGTTGACGCGTGTGCCGCTATCTTATCTCGGACGGATTGTCAACACGGCGCTCTTTCACTACAGCCTGTCCTTTGACCAGGTCATGGGTGTGCTGGGGCTGGGGCTGTGCGGCGCGGTGCTTGCCGCTTATTGTGTTCGCCGGGAGATCGGCGCGGGCTGGGTACCGGTACTGATGGCGGTGCTGTTCAGCCTGAACCAGTGGGAGATGCTGGTGAACGGAAGCGGCTGGATGCATTACTTCGCCTATGCCGGGTTTTACGAACATTATCTGGTGCTGGACCGTGTCGTCTGCGGCCGGCCGAAGCCCGGTGACGGGCGGAAGCTTCTGTGGCTGCCCTGGCTGCTGATTCTGTGCGTGGCGGGGCAGTACTGTGCGGTCTACGCGGCGGTGCTTTTTGCGGTTTATCCTTTCCTGATTGCCGGGGCGGCAGGCCGTTCGGATAAGCGCCGGATGGGGGAATATATCAGTTACCTGCTTTCGGCAGCTGCGGCGTTTGCCGCTTATCTTCTGAGCAATGCCTTCGCAGTCGAAGAACATGCGGGGATGCATGATATCCCGCTGTTTGCGCAGCTTACGGATACGCCGATGTACTTTGTACGCTTCCTGTTGAAGTCCCTGTCGTCGACAGTGGCCGGGATCGGCTTTGCGGAGAGGCATTTTACGGGAAATGCTCCGTATCTGGTTTTGGGGCTTTTCGTGGCGGCGGCTTATCTGACCGCCCTGTGGCTCCAGTACAGCCACCGTCTTTATCGGGAAACGCTGCTGCCGCTTATGCTGATTCTGTCCGGCGGCGCGAGCCATCTGCTGGTGCTGCTGGCCCGGTGGAGCTTTCTGCGGGAAGATTACGGCATGAGTTCGCGTTATGCGCTGCAGTTCGCGGCGGGGGTGCTGGGAATCATACTGACGTTTGCGCTGGTGCGGAAGGAGAGACGGCCGGACGGCCGGAAGACGGCTTGGGCTCGCGTCTGCTGTGTCGTCACTGTCTTTATGACGGGCGTGTTCCTGCTGGGTGCGGCAGGCACCACCGTACAGGAAATCCAAACCGCTCCGTACCGGAAGCAGCTGTGTATGCGGCGGGCGGAGATTGCGCTGGATTTTGAGAATCGGAGCGACGATGAACTGCGGGAGAATTTTGAATATCGGACCTCCCTTCCGGAGAGCGGACAGGCAGTGCGGGACGCGCTTACGATATTGAAAGAAAACGGATGGAATGTCTTTTATGAAGACTGATGAAAGCCTGAAGCCTGCCGGAGCAATTTTTGGCGGGGATTGAAACGGGCAGTGAGAACAGGCCGCCGGCAGGGCGGAGGAATGGAGCAGAGGATGAACGAATTAAAGGAATTTTACAATGGGAAAAAGGTGCTGGTGACCGGCCACACGGGCTTTAAGGGAAGCTGGCTCTGCCGGATTCTGACAGGGCTGGGGGCGGAGGTCACCGGCTACGCGCTTCAGCCGGGTGCGGACGCGCCGCTTTTTGAACTTGCCAGGCTTGAGAAGCGGATGCGCAGTGTCTATGGCGATGTGCGCGATCTGGCGCATCTGCGGCAGGTATTTGATGAGACGCAGCCGGAGATCGTCTTTCATCTGGCGGCCCAGCCGATTGTGCGGACATCCTATGAGCAGCCGGTCGCAACTTATGAGACGAATGTAATGGGAACGGTCCATGTGCTCGAATGCGTCCGGCAGTGCCCGTCGGTTTGTTCCTTTCTGAATGTGACCACGGATAAGGTTTATCTGAACCGGGAGTGCGACTATGGCTACCGCGAAGATGACAGGCTGGACGGCTATGACCCGTATTCGAATTCGAAATCCTGCTCGGAGCTGGTGACCCACAGCTATGCGAGATCATTTTTCGGTGACGGACGCTGCGCGGTGTCCACGGCGCGGGCCGGCAATGTAATCGGCGGCGGCGATTTTTCGCGCGACCGGATCATTCCGGACTGTATCCGGGCGGCGTCGGAGGGACGGCAGATCATTGTCCGCAATCCGCACTCTATCCGGCCTTACCAGTATGTGCTGGAGCCGCTGGCCGTCTATCTGCTGATCGCGATGCGCCAGCATGAGGACAGGGCCTTCGCGGGATACTACAATGTGGGACCGGACGATGCGGACTGTGTGACCACCGGGCGGCTTACGGAACTGTTCTGTAAGGCCTGGGGCGAAGGCGCATCATGGGCGGATCGTTCGGACGGAGGCCCGCATGAGGCGAATTTCCTCAAGTTAAACTGTGAAAAAGTGAAAGAAACTTTCGGCTGGAAGCCGAAGCTGCATGTAGACGAGGCGGTAGCTTGGACCGTGGAGTGGACGAAGGCATGGCTGGCAGGCGCGGATACGGCAGAGGTTATGGACCTGCAGATTGCGAGATTTTTCGAGTAAGAACGGAAGCGAAAGGACGAGACATGATGTTTGAGAACAAGACCGAGGCGCAGGCCCGCGCCGAGATTCTGGAAATGGTCGGCGAATACTGCGACCGCTTCCATGCGAAGAAACCGTATCGGGAAGGAGCCCGGATTCCCTATGCGTCCCGCGTATATGACCGCGCGGAGATGGTGAATCTGGTGGACAGCTCGCTCGAATTCTGGCTGACTTCCGGGCGATATACGGAGATGTTTGAGCGGAAACTGGCGGCGTATCTGGGGGTGCGCTTCTGCTCGCTCGTCAATTCCGGCTCTTCTGCGAACCTTGCGGCATTTATGGCGCTGACCTCGCCGCTTCTGGGCGAGCGGCAGGTCCGGCCGGGCGATGAAATGATCACCGTAGCGGCGAGCTTCCCGACGACAGTGACGCCGGCCATCCAGTACGGCGTTGTGCCGGTATTCGTCGACGTGACGATTCCGCAGTATAATATCGATGTTTCGAGGCTGGAAGCCGCGTACTCGGAGAAAACGCGCCTTGTCATGATTGCCCATACTCTGGGCAATCCCTTCGATCTGGCGGCGGTGAAGGACTTCTGCGACCGCCATAAGCTGTGGCTGATCGAGGACAACTGCGACGCGCTGGGCAGCCGTTATACACTGGACGGCGCGGAACATTTCACGGGAACCGTGGGGGATATAGGAACGTCCAGTTTCTACCCGCCGCACCATATGACGATGGGTGAGGGCGGCGCGGTCTACACCAATGACCCGCTTCTGAACCGGATTATCCGCTCCTTCCGCGACTGGGGACGCGACTGTGTCTGTCCGCCGGGGAAGGACAATTACTGCGGACACCGCTTCGACCGTCAGTACGGGGAACTGCCCGCGGGCTACGACCACAAATACGTCTACTCGCATTTCGGATATAATCTGAAAGCGACCGACCTGCAGGCGGCCATCGGCTGCGCGCAGATTGACAAGTTCCCGTCGTTTGTGGAGCGCCGCCGGCATAATTTCGACAGGCTTTACGCGGCGCTTGAAGGGACGGAGGAGAAACTGATTCTGCCGCAGGCAGCGCCGGGATCGAAGCCCAGCTGGTTCGGATTCCTGATTACCTGCCGGCAGGGTGCGGACCGGAACGCCATCGTGCAGTATATGGAGGAGCGGGGCGTCCAGACGCGGATGCTCTTCGCGGGAAATCTCACGAAGCACCCCTGCTTCGACCAGATGCGCGCCGAAGGACGCGGCTATCGCGTGGCCGGCGGACTGGAGAATACGGACCGGATCATGCGCGATACCTTCTGGGTCGGCCTGTATCCGGGCATGACCGATGAAATGATTGACTATATGGCGCGGATCATCCGGGCCGCCATCGGGATGTAAGGAAACGAATGAGAGGTAGGACCGTGGAGAACGAAATGACTGCCGGCAGACAGAATTCTGCGACGGACTACGGCCTGGCGGACATACACCGCGCAAGCCTGGGTATTTTGAAGGAGATTGACCGCATTTGCCGCAAATACGGCATTCAGTATATGATGGATTCCGGGACGCTTCTGGGCGCGGTGCGCCACGGCGGCTTTATCCCGTGGGATGATGATGCGGACGTGGCTTTTACAAGGGAGAATTACGAAGCGTTTGCGAAGGTGGTCCATAAGGAGCTGCCGGAGGGGATGTATTTTCTGGAACCCGGGGAATTTGCGGGGCGGAACGCATTCTATGATTTTACGCCGCGGGTTCTCTATCTGAACAGCCGGACCCGCGCCGATTCGGCGGAAATGCAGTTTTACGGCGGAAAATTAAACCATCTGTGGGTAGACCTGTTCATTCTGGATGAGCTGCCCGAAAAACCGCTCGCGGCGCGGCGGGCGAAGCTTTGTCAGGTGCTGCTTTATGGTCTGGCGATGGGTCACCGCTACAGTCTGGATTATGGCAAATACGGTGCTGCCGGCCGTCTGGCCGTGCGGGTTCTGTCAGCCGTGGGGAAACTGCTTCCGATGAAGACGATCATAAAGCTTCAGCATGCCGCGGCGGTCCGTGACCGGAAGGGGAAGAGCCGCCTGATGTTTTACAGCAATTACCAGCCGGATTTTCTCTATGTGACGGTCGAAAAGGACTGGAGCGGTGAGGCCGCGGATATGAAGTTTGAGGATACGGTGCTGATGGCGCCGAAGAACTGGGATCAGGTGCTGAAGCAGATTTACGGGGATTATATGACGCCGCCGCCGCCGGAGAAGCGGGCGCCGGCGCATTCGGACGGCTGGATGTCCATATTCGGATAGAAAGCGGATGTGCGGACGAGGAGACAGGGATGAGAGGACTTTCAGACAGGGAGAAAGGCATATGGGCGGCGATGGCTGCCGCTGTTTTGGCGGC
>CANQFR010000025.1 GCA_947599905.1 uncultured Lachnospiraceae bacterium | reverse complement strand
TCGCGCAATATCTGGGCAGCGCGAAGCGGGAGAGCGCTGATTTGGCGGCCTCGCAGATCTTCCATATCAACGCGGTTCTTTCAGCGGGCTGCACGGCTGCGATGCTCCTTATGGGAAATGCGGTTCTCTCAGGACTGTATGGCAGCGTGGAACCGGCGGTCATGGACGCCTGCCGGATCTATCTGCGCATTGTGACGCTCTCATTTCCGGCAAACGCCGTCTATAACGCGGGCGCGGCGCTTTACCGCAGCATGGGAAAGACCCGGACCACGATGTACGTATCCGTTGCCATGAACCTGCTCAATGTGGCCGGAAATGCCGTCGGCGTGTTCGTCCTTCGGGCGGGCGCTGCAGGCGTCGCGTGGCCTACAACGATCTCCTGGTATTTTGCGGCTTTTATCATGACGGCGCTCTGCCTGCGTGAAGAAAACGATGTATGCCTGCGTATGGGAAAAGCCGTGTCCTTCCATAAGATGATGGCGCTGCGCATCTTAAGGATCGCGGTGCCGGGCGGTATCGAAAACGGTCTGTTTCAGCTGGCGAAGGTGGCGCTCGGTTCTCTGATCGCTACCCTGGGTACGGTGCAGATCGCCGCCAACGGGATCGGGCAGACGATCTGGAGTTTTGCCGCTTTGCCACAATCTGTTTGCCGGGATCGTTCAGCCCTTCTCCATGCCTCTGGCAGCGGGGCTACGGGCCGCGGGAGATGTGAAGTTCGCCATGTACTCAGCCATTTTCTGTACGGTGGTGCTGCGCACGGCGCTGTCCTTTTTGCTGGCGCTGTGGCTGCACATGGGAGTCGTCGGCATCGCGCTGGCAATGGGAATCGACTGGACAGTGAAGGCCGCGCTGGACCTGGTCCGCTATCGGGGCGGAAAGTGGCGCAGCATGCAGGTGATATAAACTAAATTTTTTCCTGGAAGAATATTGACACTGTGTCAGAATGGTGATATACTAATCATGCTGACGCGGTGTCAGAATATATTTGCAAGTCAGGAGGACACTGAATCATGAAGAAAAATGTTGAGAATAAGAAGAGGTGCAGCAAATGGGTGAAAAAAACATGAGCAAAAATTTTTCCGGAAAGCTTTAAGGGGGCGGGAAAAATGAAATACACGAAACTCGGCAAATCCGATCTGACCGTTTCCCGTATCTGCATGGGCTGTATGGGATTCGGCAACGCTGCCGCGGGACAGCATAGCTGGACGGTGGATGAGGAGCAGACCCGCGAGATCATCAGGCACGGCCTTGATTTGGGCATCAACTTCTACGACACTGCCATTGCCTACCAAAGCGGCACCAGCGAGCAGTATGTGGGCAGGGCGCTGCGGGATTTCGCAAAGCGGGACGATTTTGTGATCGCCACCAAGTTCACGCCCAGGACACAGGACGAGATCGACGCAGGCGTCAGCGGACAAAAGCACATCGAAAATTATCTGAATCAGAGCCTGAAAAACCTGGGCCTGGACTATGTGGATCTCTATATCTATCACATGTGGGACTATCACACGCCCATGGAGGAAATCATGGAAGGGCTGCACAATGCGGTCAAGGCGGGTAAGGCGCGGTACATCGGCATCTCCAACTGCTTTGCGTGGCAGCTTGCCAAGGCCAATTTCTACGCCCGCGAACATGGTCTTACGGAGTTCGTGTCCATTCAGGGGCATTACAACCTGATCGCACGCGAGGAAGAACGGGAGATGGCCCCCTTCTGCGCCGACCAGAACATCGCTATGACGCCTTACAGCGCCCTGGCGGGCGGGAGGCTCAGCAGGCGTCCCGGCGAGACCAGCAAGCGGCTGCAAGAGGACGCCTACGCGAAATTTAAGTACGATGCCACAGCCGAGGCGGACAGCCGTGTCATCGCACGTGTGGCGGAACTGGCCGACAGGCGCGGTGTCTCCATGACGGAAATTTCGCTTGCATGGCTGCTTGCGAAAGTGACCGCCCCGGTGGTGGGCGCGACGAAATTTTCCCATGTGGACGGCGCGGCCAGGGCGGTCGATCTGGAACTGACACAGGACGAGATCAGCTATCTCGAAGAATTGTATGTGCCCCATGCCTTAGTCGGCGTGATGGCGCAGAACGGTAAACAAAAGGCGGAAATGTAGTGTAAAAATAGTGCATAACGACAAGTCCAACGCAACGAATAAGGTCAAATATACAGCAAAAACAGGAAACGAAAATTATTTGAAATGAGGAGAAAATATAATGGAAAAGATCACACAGACCGCAGGCAGAAATCAGCTTGGCACATTCGCCCCGGATTTCGCCCACTATAACGACGATGTTCTCTTCGGCGAGAACTGGAACAATCAGGACATCGACCTCAAAACCCGGTGCATCATCACCGTTGTGGCGCTGATGTCGTCCGGGATCACGGATTCGTCGCTGACCTATCATCTGGAAAACGCTAAGGCCCACGGCGTGACGAGAGCGGAGATCGCCGCCATTGTGACTCATGTGGGCTTCTACGTCGGCTGGCCGAAGGCGTGGGCGGTGTTCCGTCTGGCAAAGGACGTCTGGAACGAAACGGAGCCGGAATTGACGGAGAAGGAGGACGCAAAATGCCGAAAGGATCACCGGAACTGACGGAGGCCCGCAGAGAAGAGATCATTAACGCTTGTGAAAAACTCTATCAGACGATGAGCTTTAAGGAGATCACAATCAAGGAGATCGGGAATGTAACCAGCTTTACGCGCACATCCATTTACAACTACTTCCAGACGAAGGAAGAGATCTTCCTGGCCCTGCTGAAGCGGGAGTATGAACTGTGGAGCGGCTCGCTCAAGCAGAACATGGAGCAGGTGAGCGCAATGACGAAGGACGAGTTTGCGTCCATGCTGGCGCATTCTCTGGAAGAACGGGCGCAGCTTCTGAAGATCATGTCCATGAACCACTACGACATGGAGACCGGCAGCCGCCCGGAACATCTGGCGGCGTTCAAGGTCGCGTACGGCGAGTCCATCCGGACGGTTATGGCCTGTCTCCACCAGTATTTTCCAGATATGACGGTCGGACAGAAACAGGATTTTATCTACACGTTCTTTCCGTTTATGTTCGGCATCTACCCTTACACGTACGTTACCGAAAAACAGCGGACGGCGATGGAGGAAGCGGGCATCAACTATGTGTTTATGACGATCTATGAGATCACGTATAACTGCGTGAGAAAACTGTTAGGGGAATAAAGAGAGACCGGATATACGGTTGTGAAGACAGAGAGGAGAGGACCGTTTCCCGTATCTGCATGGACTGCCTGGGTTCTGGCAATGCAGCCGCGGGACAGCGGCCTTTTTTTATCTTAAGAAAACAGTATACATTGTCACAAAATCTTAAATAGCATTCCCATCCCCGCTATGGTATGATTATGATAACCATATCACAGGAGACCGTTTATGAGGAAAAAATTCATGAGATTATGCGCTATGACACTGGCTGCGGCCTGCCTGTCCGCGGCGTCGGCCGGGACTGTGCGGGCAGATACCTGTATGCCGGGGGTGCGCCCGGCCGCCGGCCCTGTTGCCTCCGTTTTGGGGACAAACCGTATGTGGTCTGCCAGGGAAATGAACGGACCGTTTGGCAGGGTGATGCCGCAGACGGTTGATGACAGTGTGCCTGCGCCCGAGGGCGAGCTGAGGGGCGTCTGGGTGTCCTATCTGATCTGGGACACGCTCCCTGCCGATGAGACATCCTTCCGGAAGGGCGTCGACACGATTCTTGATAACTGCGTCTCCTGGGGGATGAACGCCGTCTTCGTTCATGTCCGTTCGCACAGCGACGCTATGTATCCGTCGGCAATCTATCCCTGGTCCAAGTTTGCAAGCGGTTCCGGCGGAAGCGGCGTTCAGGGACGCAGTCCCGGCTATGATCCGCTGGCTTATTTTGTGGAAGCGGCCCACGCAAGAGGGCTTCAGTTCCACGCCTGGTTCAATCCCTACCGCATCACCGGCTATATGATGAACTGGTCGGAGGTATCGAGCTTAAGCCCCGCGAAGCGGTGGATGAGCGATACAGACCCTTCCAACGACCGGAATGTCCTGCGCCACGACGGCAATTATTACTACAATCCGTCCTCCGAAGCCGTGAAGCAGATGGTGGTGAACGGCGTGATGGAAGTGGTGCGCGGCTATGACGTGGACGGGATTCATTTTGACGATTATTTCTATCCGGAACTGGATGATACGGTGGAGGGGCGGCAGTTCGACTTCCCGGAATACCAGTTGAACAGCAGCAATATATCTGTCGTTCAGTGGCGGCGGAACCAGGTCAGCGATCTGGTCAGGCGCGTGTGGCAGGCGATTAAAGCCGAGAAGCCTCAGGTGGTATTCGGCGTCAGCCCCGAGGGGTATGTGGAGAATCTGCGCAGCGACAATAAGCTTTTCGTGGATATCGACCGCTGGATGAGCGAAGAGGGCTTTATTGATTATATCATGCCGCAGCTGTACTGGGGCTTTGAGGCGAAGCTTTCTTCGGGCGAGCCCGCTCCCTATGCGTTCATGCAGAACCTTAAAACCTGGAGGGAACTGAAGCAGAAGGGGAATGTGACGCTCTATCTGGGGCTTGGGCTTTACCGGGCCGGTACGAAAGTCGCCGACCATAACGAGGTATCGGAGTGGCTGCGCCGCGGGGACATCATTGCCCGTCAGGTCGTCGAGGGCCGCCGTTCGGGCGATGTGGCCGGTTACTGCTTCTACAGCTACGATTCCTTCCTGCAGCCGGAGGCGCAGACGGAGACGGCGAATCTCCTGCCGCTGCTGAGAAAAAGGTAAGCAAACGCCAAGCCGATTGCAGCGGGCAGCCTTACCGAGTCAAAAAGCGCGTCAGGAAGCGTTTCCGAAAGCATGTTAAAAATCATATCAAAAAGCAAAAAACAAATGATAAGAAACAGTGGAAATGTCCGGCTAAATGGTGTATACTGTTGAATAAGAGAACACAAGATATGGAGGACAGGCGATGAAAAAGAGGGTTTGCGTATGGATGGCCGCTGCGGCATGCGCCCTGGTGCTGACGGCCTGCGGCGACGGCAGCAGTATTGTGATCAATGGGACGACTGCCCCGCAGGAAGCGGACGGAGGCAGCGGAACGGAGTCCGTGGCGGAAGCGGAGTCATCCTCCCCGCAGGAGGCGGACACGGCTGCGCCCGGAGGACCGAAGATTGATATCATTACCGGGGAGACCGTGGCGGATACTTCGCAGGCCCCGCCGGAAGAGACGCTCCCGACCGCACCGCCCGAGACGACGGCAGCACCTACAACCGCAGCGCCAACGACCGCGGCTCCTGCGACGACGGCAGCGCCTACGACAGCCGCCAGGGAGTATGAAGTCCGTGACCTCAGCAAGACCATGTATGCCAACTCCTCTGTCCGCGTGCGCGCGGGATACTCGACATCAACCGATATTCTGGGTTCTCTGGCCGAGGGCGAGAGCGTGCAGATCACAGGGGAGTCCGATAACGGCTGGATGCGTGTGAACTGGAAGGGACTGACCGGCTACGTATCGAAGAGTTATCTGACGGATACACCGCCGGAGACGACGGCGGCCGCTTCGGAGACCAGACCGACGTCGACGCAGGCCGCCGGCACAAGCCCCGGTACGACGCCTTCGCCCGGGACGAATAACCAGACGCCGCAGCCCGGCAGTCAGGGTCCTGCAGTCGGTCCGGGGGCGCCGCAGAGTCCCGGTTCCACAGGCACCGGCTCTACAGGGACGAACGGAAGCGTCTCCGGTACGGTTCTTCAGTTTGATCCGTCCGGTGTAACGATTCAGCTGTCGAACGGGTCGACGCAGACCTTTTCATGGGGCAGCGCGGCGATTCCTGCGGATCTGCAGCCCGGCAGCAGCGTGCAGGTCACATACCAGGGGAATACGCTTGTGACGATCAGCAGATAAGCAGCAGAAGTGAACCGTTAAGCAGAAAGAGGGGGTATATGTTATGAAGATTATCTTTGCAATCGTTGGTTCGGACGATGGTACCAGGGTGACGGATGTGCTGAATGAGCACGGCTTTGGTGTGACGAGACTGGCGACGACGGGCGGTTTCCTTAAGAAGGGGAATGCCACACTGATGATCGGTACGGAAGAGGAGAAAGTGGATGAGGCGATCCGCCTGATTCAGGAAACCTGCGGGAAGAGGCAGAAGATCACCTGTAATGTGCCTACGCCCAATGTGGCCTCCATCTCGGCCGGATATATGATGATGCCGATGACGGTGGAACTGGGCGGCGCCACGATCTTTGTGACAGATGTGGAGCGGTTCGAGAAGATCTGAGATACATAAAGGGCAATGGACACAGAAAACCCGGAGAGACTGTGATGGTCTCCCCGGGTTTTTCAGCGTTTTAATGCACGTCAGGCTGCGCTGCCTGCGACCGGCGGTGACGTCCTGCTACGGTTGTGCGTTATGGCGCCCGTCTGCATCACCGGCGGCCGCCCCTTCGTCTGTCTGAGACGCTTCGGTTGTCGGCGGCCGCTCCCCCGTCTGCCTGAGCTGCTTCGGCTGCCTGCAGCCGGCGGTAATCCCGGGGCGTCTGGTGATAGTATTCACGGAAGATACGGTGGAAATAACTCGTATTGTCGTAGCCGACAGCGGCGCAGATATCGGTGACCGGCAGCCGGGTGCTCTGCAGCAGGAACGCGGCCTGGTTCAGCCGTTTGATCTGGAGAAGTTCCTTATAGGTGCGTCCGAGGAGACGTTTGACGGTGCGGCTGAGCCACGGGACATCGTAGCCTAAGATGGCCGCGAGTTCATTCAGCTCGCCGTCCCGGTAATTCTCGTCGATATAGCGCAGGATCTGAAGCGCCAGCTGCTGATCCGGCGACTGGGACGCGGACTGGATTCGCTCGGTATAGTGGGTCAGCTGCAAAAACAGAAGCCCCATTGTGATCTGGTTGACGCTGCGTTTGTCCGGCTGGTTATTCAGAAGCGTCCAGACCATATTTTCAATCAGATTCTGGACAGGAAGCACGTCAGACACCTGAAAATGCAGGTAGTTGCCGAAGCGGTTCTCCTGGCGCAGGCAGCTGATCAGAAAATCCCGGAGGTTGTTCTCCTCCTCGCCCAGCATACGGAAGGCGGTGTCGAAGAATTCCGGCAGGATGATGAAATTGACCGCGATGTCGCTGCGGCCCGCCGGCAGGATCTCCTGGACCGCGTTCTGGTTGAGAAGGAGCAGTTCGCCGGCGCGCAGAAGTACCCGGTTGCCGTCGATGATATGGGTGGTCTGTCCCTGGCACATATAGATGACTTCGACGTAATTATGCCGGTGCCTCGGGAAATGGACGAAACGCGTATGTGGGCGGATGCGGATCAGTTTGCCGTGTTCCAGCATCTTGCCGCTGTCGACGACCATGGGGCCGCTCTGGGCGGAATAGAGGCTGGCGTCGATCTCGCCGCGGCCGGCGAGGATGGCCTGTTCTTCTTCGGTGATGACGCTCAGGCGGGAAAGAAGCTGCTGGTTCATCGCTCGGAATGTCCTTTCATGGGAAATAAACGCCGGCGGCGTGCGGACGCTGCCGATACTGTCAGTATAGCACAATGATTCCCGCGATGCAAATGCGGACGTTTATTTTCGCTAGAGAAGTCCTTTTATTTCCCGAAAATATGCGCTATAATGAAAAGAGCGAATGACAAAGGAGGAGTATTGGATGTCACAGTATTATCTGGCGGTGGACATCGGGGCGTCCAGCGGGCGGCATATCCTGGGAAGTGTGAAGGACGGCTGCATCGTACTGGAGGAAGTCTACCGTTTTCCGAACGGCATGAAGAAGAAGGACGGACAGCTTTGCTGGGATGTGGAGGAGCTGTTTTCCCACATCAAGGCCGGGATGAAGAAATGCTGCGAGCTGGGGAAGATTCCGGTCAGTATGGGAATCGACACCTGGGGCGTGGATTTTGTGCTTCTGGATGAGAACGACCGGATTCTGGGCAATGCCGTCGGCTACCGCGACAGGCGTACGAACGGGATGGATGAGGAGGTTTACAAAATCATTTCCCAGGACAGTCTCTATGCGCGAACCGGCATCCAGAAGGCGATTTTCAATACGGTTTACCAGCTGATGGCGGTGAAGCTGCAGCAGCCGGAGGATCTTTCTCGGGCGAAGTCTCTTCTGATGACGCCGGACTATTTCCATTTCCTGCTGACCGGGGTGAAGAAGCAGGAGTACACGATCGCGACGACCGGTCAGCTCGTGGATCCGGTTACGAAACAGTGGGATCTGGGGCTGATTGAACTGCTCGGCTATCCGACAGAGCTCTTCGGGCCGCTCTCGATGCCGGGAACCGTCGCCGGCAGTCTCACACCGCAGGTGCAGGCCGAGGTCGGCTTTAACTGCCAGGTGGTGCTGCCGCCCTCGCATGACACCGCGTCCGCGGTGGCCGCCGTGCCGTCGAATGAAGCGGACGTTCTCTATATCAGTTCCGGCACCTGGTCGCTGATGGGGACGGAACGGCAGGATGCGGACTGCTCGGCGGAGAGCATGAAGCGGAATTTCACGAATGAGGGCGGTTATGACTATCGGTTCCGTTATCTGAAGAACATTATGGGCCTGTGGATGATCCAGTCGGTGAAAAAAGAGCTTGCGGAGGCGGGAGAGGAGTATTCGTTCGCCGAACTGTGCGAGATGGCCTCGCACGAGACGATTCCGTCGATCGTGGCCTGCAACGATGATTCTTTCCTCGCGCCGGAGAGCATGATCGCCGCGGTCAGGGACTTTTGCGCAGCGTCGAACCAGCCGGTTCCGGTTACGGCCGGCGAACTGGCGGCTGTGATCTATAACAGTCTGGCGAAATGCTACGGCGAGACGGCCGAGGAGCTGGAGCAGGTAACGGGGAAACATTACCGGCAGATCCATATTGTCGGCGGCGGCGCGAATGCGGACTATCTGAACCGGCTGACGGCCGCGTATACGGGGCGGACGGTATATGCCGGGCCGACAGAGGCGACGGCGATCGGCAACCTCGCGGTGCAGATGATAAAGGCGGGAGAGTACGCCGGTCTTTCGGAAGCGAGAGAGGCTATTTTCCGGTCATTTGAAGTGAAGGAGTATCCGGCGGCGGGACGCTGACAGAACGAACCGCGCCGCGGGAGGCGAGAGCATTGATACAGATCATAAGAGGAGGATTCACATGGTAAGGAAGGGTTTTAAGATGTTTCTCTACCCGGGGATGGCCGCGGAATACGAGAAACGGCACAATGAACTGTGGCCGGAGATGCAGCAGATGATCCACGAGTACGGCGGGCATAATTATTCGATTTATCTGGATAAGGAGACCAATGTGCTCTATGGCTACATCGAGGTTGAGGATGAGGAACTGTGGGCGAAATCGGCGGACACGCCGATCAACCGCAAATGGTGGGATTTCATGGCGGACATCATGGAGACGAACCCGGACAACAGCCCGGTGAGCATCGATCTGGCGCCGGTGTTCCATCTGGACTGAGCTGCGCGGCGGCATGCTGCGGAGCTGCGCGGCAGGCGGCAGAAAATGAAAAGATAAAAAGGAGAAGACGAGATGAAAGTATTGGATGCTGAATTTGTAAAGGGTTTTATCCGGCTGTGTGACGACGGCTCCCATCAGAACTGGCATGAGCGCAACGGCGGGAATTTAAGTTACCGCATCAAGGACGAAGAAGTGGAGAGCGTGAAGGAAGATCTGGCCTGTGACAAGCCGTGGCAGCCGATCGGCACCAGCGTGCCGAACCTGGCGGGCGAGTATTTCCTCGTGACCGGCAGCGGCAAGTATTTCCGCAATGTGATCCTCGACCCGGCGGCGAATATCTGTATTATCGAGGTGGATGATAAGGGCGAGAATTACCGGATCCGCTGGGGACTGGTGAACGGCGGGCGTCCCACGAGCGAGCTGCCGTCCCACCTGATGAATCTGGAAGTGAAGAAGCTGGCGACGAACGGACGCTACCGCGTCGTCTATCATGCGCACCCTGCGAATACGATTGCGCTGACCTTCGTTCTTCCGCTGGATGATAAGGTTTTCACCCGCGAAATATGGGAGATGATGACCGAGTGCCCGGTGGTGTTCCCGGACGGCGTGGGCGTCGTCGGCTGGATGGTGCCAGGCGGCCGCGATATCGCGGTGGCGACGAGCGAACTGATGAAGAAGTATGACGTGGCAATCTGGGCGCATCACGGAATGTTCTGCTCCGGTGAGGATTTCGATACAACCTTCGGACTGATGCAAACCGTAGAGAAGTCGGCGGAGATTCTGGTCAAGGTTCTCTCGATCCGCCCGGACAAGCTGCAGACGATCACGCCGCAGAACTTCCGCGATCTGGCCGTCGATTTCAAGCTGACGCTGCCGGAAGAATTCCTGTACGAGAAATAAAAAAACTGGGGGGCGGATTGCCCCCCTTTAAGTTTTCCATACAGACAGGGCTCATGAGGCTCTGCCTGTTCTGTTTCCATGCGGGCAGGGCAGGGCTTCGGTGACGCCCTGCTGTATTTTATTTCAGCGCTTCTTTCACATCCGCGCGGAACTGTTTCCAGGCTTCCTCGTCGCTTACGAAATACCGCGGACAATCCTTCCCGTTCACATCGTAGTGCCGGAGTACGTCTTTTTCGTCGAGTTCCAGCTCCGTGCAGAGCCAGGCGGTCAGCTTCACCAGCGAGTCGTAGGACGCCTCCGTGAATTTGCCGGTTTCATCGGGGTGGCAGACCTCGATCGTAACGGTGTCGAAATTCCGCGGCGCATTGGCGTAAGAGATCTCGCTGATCGGAATACACTGGATGATCTCGCCTTCAAGTCCGACGATGAAATGGCTTGAGGAGGAGGTGCCGCCTTTCTCTGGATCCTGGTCGGCCAGACTGTCAAAATAGCGGCGGTTGGCGTCGGCGGTGGAACCTGGGTTAGCCACGTAGTGGATGATGATATTATTGACTTCCCGCATGGACACGTCCGGGCGGGAGAAAATATTCTTGCGGATCAGCTTCTGCTCGATCCAGTCGGGCGCGGTGATCGCCTTCAGATTCACCGTGTAGGGTGCCTCGTAACCCCAGATCCGGTATCCGATCCCGACGCCGGCTCCGATCCCGACGGCGAACAGAAGCGCCGACAGAAGCAGCGGGAGAATGCGATCGATCGGGGTGCGCCGCCGGCTGCGGCCTGCGGTCTGACGGAGAGGAATGTCGGTGGTCACAGGCCTGAAGCGGGCCCGTTCCGGGCGCAGCGCGGATCCGGTTTCGGAAGCCGCTTTCACAACCGGCGTGTCTGCCGGTGAATCCGGGGAGACATCGTTATTGAAATAATTCTGCATGGCAAAATCTCCTTTGGTCTGACGCAAACTGGTGCGCATCATGTTTCAAAACTTGGCAGTGTGTACAGTTCATTGCTCGTATGGATATCATACCATAAAATATATAAAAAGAAAATGTTTTTTGAATCCATGGCTACGCATTGACTTTACGGGGCAGGAAGGCTATAATTGTGAAATACTGGGTTATTATGAGGTGATGATATGTCGGGCAGGCTCTGGAAAAAATTTGTCAACCGCGAGTCGGTAACCTATGTTATAGTCGGCGTGTTGACAACTGCGGTTGACTGGGTTACTTATACCGTTCTTCGTCACATGGAAGTCGATTACCGGGTGGCTACGGCGCTCGGCTGGGCGGCAGCGGTGCTGTTCGCTTTTGTCGCCAACAAGCTTCTGGTGTTCCGCAGCTTCGGAATGAGTCCCGGTCGTCTGTGGAAGGAGTTTTCGGGCTTTGTGACTGCTAGGGTCGCGACGGGGCTGTTCACGATGGTTGCCATGGTCGTTATGGTGGATGGCCTGCACTGGAATGAATATTTCGGGAAAGTCATGGTATCGGTGATTTCCCTCGTGTTAAACTATATATTCAGTAAATGGTTTATTTTTAAGAAGACGGACGGGAAGTTGCCGGAACGCGCGGCCGGCGGCAAAATGACCGGCAGCACGGAGCCCGGAAGAAAAGGGGTCGGCAGCGGGGAACGCAGAGATGGAAACGGATGAAATCAGAAGAACATCGGAGGAACTTGAGAAATTGCTGAAGGAATATGAGGAGGATGCCCTGCCAGAGTACTATGATCTGGATAAGGTCGATCCTTCGGAGGAAGACTTTGAACCGGACCCGGACGGGGACGCGCCCGAACAGGACTGGGACGAACCGGGAAATGACTGGGATGAGCCAGAAAACGCCCGGAATTGCGCGGAAAAAGACGCGGCCGGGCCCAAAACGGCGGATGGCCCCGGCACGGAAGCAGGAGCGTATCCGCAGAACCTCCCTGCGTCCCGCAGCCGCGAGGCGCATAAGGAGCGGAAGAAGGCGGGCCAGGGCGACGGGATTCTGAATCTGACCGGCGGCATGGGGCTGGCGGCGGCATTTATGATACCGGTGCTTGTGATGGTGCTGATCTTTATCCAGCGGGGGATCTTCCCGTTCGGGGACCGGTCGTTTCTCAGGACGGACATGTATCATCAGTACGCGCCGTTTTTCTCGGAATTCCAGTACAAGCTGACCCACGGCGGCAGCCTGCTCTACAGCTGGGATGTGGGACTGGGCGTGAATTTCTCGGCGCTTTACGCTTACTATCTGGCCAGCCCGTTAAACTGGCTGCTGATTCTCTGCCCGAAAGCATATGTGATCGAGTTTATGACCTATATGATCGTCCTGAAAATCGGATTCTCGGGTCTGAGCTTTGCGTATTATCTGCAGCGACACTGCAGACGGCGTGATTTCTGCGCGTCGTTTTTCGGTATCTTTTACGCGCTTTCCGGGTATATGGCCGCCTATAGCTGGAATATCATGTGGCTGGACTGTATCGTGCTGTTTCCGATTGTGATGCTTGGCCTGGAACTTCTGGTGAAAAAACGCTGCGGCGTTCTTTACTGTGTGAGCCTGGGCGTCTGTATCCTGTCCAACTATTACATTTCCATCATGATCTGCATCTTCATGGTGATTTATTTTGCTGCGCTTCTGATTCTGGAGCACAGAAGAGGCAAGGGCTTCGGCGCCTATGCCGTCAACGTCCTGCAGTTTGGCGCCTGTTCGCTGGCGGCCGGCGGCCTGGCCGCGGTGGTGCTGCTGCCGGAGATTTATGCGCTGCAGGTGACGGCTTCCGGTGACTTTAGTTTCCCGAAGACATTTACCTCCTATTTCTCCATCATTGATATGTTCGCCCGCCATATCGGCAATGTGAAAGTGGAGATCGGTCTGGACCACTGGCCGAATATCTACTGCGGCGTGGCGGTGCTGATGTTTTTCCTGCTGTATCTCGGCTGCAGGCAGATTTCGGTGCGGCACAAAGCGGTGTATGTGGGCATGATGTTTTTCTTTTTCGCGAGCTTTTCGATGAATATCCTGAATTTCATCTGGCACGGCTTCCACTACCCGAACAGCCTTCCCTGCCGCCAGTCCTTCATTTATATCTTCCTGATGCTGTATGTCTGCTATGAAGCGTTCCTCCGTCTGCGCGAGACGGACGGGCGGCAGATCGGCAGGGCCTTTCTCGGTTCCGTGGGCTTTGTGATCCTTGCGGAGAAGCTGGTGGAGCAGGAGCATTTTGAATTCTACACGTTCTATCTGGCGATCATTATGCTGGCGCTCTACGCGGGGCTGATCTGGCTGTACAAGAAGAGGAGGCTGGATCTCAGCCTTCTGACCATCCTGGCGCTTCTGGTGGTGACGGAAGAGGCGACGGCCAACACGATGATTACGAGTGTGACGACCACAAGCCGTTCGGCTTACCTGCAGGACAATGCGGATGTACAGACGTTACTGGAACTGATTCCGGCGGACGAGGGCTTCTACCGGATCGAGAAGGTGACCAGGAAGACGAAAAATGACGGCGCGTGGATGAATTTCCCGACGGTATCCCTGTTTTCTTCGACGGCAGACGCGGATCTGACGGCGTTTGCGAAGACCATGGGCTGTGAGGGCAGCGTCAACGCCTACAGCATCACGGGCAGCACGCCTTTTGTCGATTCCCTGCTCTCGGTCCGCTACGGGCTGTATTCGGAGGAGCAGGATGTCTCCGACGATATGCTGCAGTTTGTGGGCCGGTCGGGGGAAACCTGGCTCTATAAGCGTTATTTTACGCTGCCGCTGGGCTATATGTTCCCGGACTATTTTGACAGCGAATGGGTCCGCGACCAGGGCAATCCGGCGCTGGCGCAGAACTCTTTCTGCGAGGGCGTCGGCGCCGATCCGGTGCTTGTGGACGTCGGCGGGGAGAACATGGGAGATAATTTCCGTTTTACGGCTGATGTGGCCGGAGACTATTACATTTATATTTCCAATAAGAGCGTAAAGCAGGTAGACGTCGCAAAGGACAACGAGGCGAAGTCTTTTGACAATGTGGACCGCGGGTTCCTGCTGGAGATCGGCCGCTGCGAGGCCGGTGAGGTGGTGACCGTCAACGGGGAGGAAGGCGGCGTGGACTTAAAGGCCTATGCCTACCGCTTCTCAGACGACGCGCTGAAACAGGTGTACAATACGCTGAACCGCTATCCGCTGGAGGTGACCGGCTGGACGGATACGTCGGTGGACGGCGTGGTCAGTACGGAGAAAGACGGCGTGCTGTTTACGAGTATCCCGTACGATACGGGCTGGACGGTGATGCTGGACGGAACGGAAGTGGAGACGCAGAAGATGTTCGGGGCGTTTTTGAGTTTCGCTGTGCCGGCCGGAAATCATACGGTCAGTCTGCATTATCTGCCGCAGGGATTGAAGCCGGGCGCGGTACTGAGCGGCATTAGTGCGCTTCTGGTGCTTCTGGCGGCGGTGTGCGGCTATCGGAGAAGGAAGAAAACGAGAGTTGAGACGGAATCGAGAGGAGAGAGCGCAGTATGAAGCTATGGGGCGGAAGGTTTACGAAAGAAGAAAATGCGGCGGTGCATTCATTTAATGAATCGCTGTCGTTCGACCGGCGGCTGTACCGGCAGGATATCGCAGGCAGCATCGCCCATGTGAAGATGCTCGCGAAGCAGGGGATTGTGTCGGAGGCGGACCGGGATGCGATTATCGAAGGTCTTACTGGAATTCTTGCGGATATTGAGAGCGGGAAGCTGGAATTTACGAAAGAGCATGAAGACATCCATTCCTTCGTGGAAGCGAACCTGACGGCGCGCATCGGCGAGGCCGGCAAGCGCCTGCATACGGGCCGCAGCCGCAACGACCAGGTGGCGCTGGATATGAAGCTGTACTGCCGCGACGAGGCGGATGCGGTCGGCGCGCTTGTGAAGGAGCTGCAGCAGGTTCTGCTTGGGCTTATGGAAGAGAATACGGAGACTTATATGCCGGGCTTTACGCATCTGCAGAAGGCCCAGCCGGTGACGCTTGCGCATCATCTGGGCGCGTATTTTGAAATGTTTTCGCGCGACCGCGGGCGGCTTGCCGACCTGCGGAAGCGGATGAACCTGTCGCCGCTGGGGGCCGGGGCGCTGGCCGGGACTACCTATCCGCTGGACCGGGCGTATACGGCGCAGCTTTTAGGCTTTGACGGGCCGACGCTGAACAGCATGGATTCGGTGGCGGACCGCGATTATCTGATCGAATTCCTGAGTGCGCTCACAGTCATCGCGATGCATCTGAGCCGCTTCTGCGAGGAGATCATTCTCTGGAACAGCAACGAGTACCGCTTCATCGAGCTGGATGACGCCTACAGTACCGGAAGCAGCATCATGCCGCAGAAGAAGAACCCGGACATCGCGGAACTCATCCGCGGCAAGACCGGACGCGTCTACGGCGCGCTCATGGCGCTTCTGACTACGATGAAGGGGCTCCCGCTGGCGTATAACAAGGATATGCAGGAAGATAAGGAAGTGGCTTTCGACGCCATTGATACGGTGAAAGCGTGCCTGCGCCTGTTTACCGGCATGATTTCGACTGTGACCTTCCGTAAGGACGTGATGGCCGCCAGCGCGAAGAACGGATTCGCGAACGCTACCGACGCGGCGGATTATCTGGTAAATAAAGGCGTGCCGTTCCGCGACGCCCACGGCATCGTGGGTCAGCTGGTGCTGCGCTGTATCGAAAAGGGAATTGCGCTGGATGATCTGAGTCTGGAAGAATATCAGTCGGTCAGCCCGGTGTTCGGACCCGATATCTATGATGCGATCTCGCTTGCAACCTGTGTGGAGAAGCGGACCGTTGTCGGCGCGCCGGGACCGGCGGCCATGAAAAAGGTGATTGAACTCTGCCGGGAACGGCTTTCAGAATAGACGGCATTTCATTTTCTGTCCAAAGGAAGATACATTCTATGAATCGGATTGCGGAGACGACAAAAGGAAAGATTCGGGGAGTGCTGCGGGACGGCGGGGCGGTTTCTACTGGAAGGAATTCTATGGGGAGCCGGAATACCAGGTGCTCTGCAGCGAGGACTGCCTGTGGGAGCGAGATGGAGTTTGACGGGGAAGCTTACGCGTAGCGGGGTGAGATTCTGGTCACTGCCCCGGATCGCTGAAAAAGATTGCCATACAGTGGAAATTCGGGTGGCTTGAGACATTCTTATGTGTTATTATTATATTCGAGGATGTTGGTTTCATCTTCGACGACGGGTGTGTAACAGAAGCCGCAAGGCTTGAAAATAACTTACTAACAGGAGGGATACAGAAATGGCAAAGTTTCATGCATCGACGACACCGGCGGTAAGAGAGCGGGAGATCAGGAACATGGAGCGGGCGCGGAAGGTTGCGTCACAGGGCATGGTGCTTCTGGAGAACGCGGGAGCCCTGCCGCTTAAGGCCGGGACGAAGAAGGTGGCGCTTTTCGGCAACGGCGGCCGGCGGACCATCAAGGGCGGTACCGGTTCCGGCGACGTGAACAGCCGGGAAGTGGTCAACGTGGAGCAGGGACTGGAAGCCGCGGGGCTGACAGTGACCACAAAGAGCTGGCTTGACCGCTATGATCAGGTGGTTGAGGACGCGCGTAAGGCGTATTACGCCGACTTTGCGAAGAAGATCGCCGAGGAAGGTCCGGCGGCGATGATGTATCTGTTCAACTGTCCGTTCAAGGAGCCGGCGATCATTCCGGTAACGCAGGCGGATATGGATGCGGCGGAGACGGATACCGCTATCTATGTTCTGTCCCGCAATTCCGGCGAGGGCAAGGACCGGGCTCCGGAGCGGGGGGATTTTGAACTGTTTGAGGTGGAAGAGGAGGCGATCAAAGCCCTGACTTCCTGCTATCCGAATGTAATCGTGGTGCTGAATGTGGGCGGCGTACTGGATACCCGCTTCCTGCGGCAGACAAAGGGCATCGGCGCGATCCTTCTGATGAGCCAGGCCGGCAATATCGGCGGCTACGCGCTCGCAGACGTGCTTCTGGGCAAGGTGACGCCCAGCGGACATCTGACGACCACATGGGCGGAGAAATACGCGGATTATCCGGGCGCGATGAATTTCAGCCATGTGAACGGCGATGTCAACGACGAGTACTACAAAGAAGGAATCTACGTCGGGTACCGGTATTTCGATACCTTCGGCGTGGTGCCGGCCTATCCGTTCGGTTACGGGAAATCCTATACTGACTTCGTGATCGACTGCAAGTCTGTAACCGTAGACGGCAATCAGGTTACAGTTTCCGCAGAGGTTACCAACGCCGGCAGCGTCTATTCCGGCAAGGAAGTGGTGCAGGTCTACTATTCTGCCCCGCAGGGCACGCTGGAGAAACCCTATCAGGAGCTGGCGGCTTATGCGAAGACGAAGCTTCTGGCTCCCGGAGAGAAGCAGACGCTGACCATCGGTTTTCAGGTGACGGAGATGGCTTCCTACAGCGAGGCGAAGGCGGCGTATGTTCTGGAGCCGGGCGCATATTACGTACGTGTGGGCGCTAATTCCCGCGTGACGAAGATCGCGGCGGCCCTGGTTCTTGATAAGGAAGTGGTGACAGAGAAACTTGCGAACTATCTGAAGCCGGATGTGGAGATGGAAATGCTCTCCTGCGCGGGCGCGAAGTCCTATACTTACGAAAGTGAAGAAGCGGAGAAGGCGGCGGCGCCGAAGCTGGCGGTCGACGCGGCAAAACTTCCGTGTTTCACGGCAGTTTATACCCCCATCGGCGCGGGCGCGCAGCTGGAGCCGGATACCGACGGACATAAGATTACCATGGATGAGGTGAAGGCCGGAACTCACACGCTTGACGAACTCGTGAACCAGCTGACCGTGGAGGAGATGGCGACTCTGTGCGTGGGCACGGCAAGGGGCGGTTTCGGCGGCGAGTCCGTGATCGGTTCCGCGTCGGCGGCATGCCCGGGCGCGGCCGGCGATACGACCTCCCTGATGCTTCCCGACCGCAACATCCGCAACATGATTCTGGCGGACGGACCTGCGGGCCTGCGGCTGGCGACGCATTTTGTCGTGGATCGTGACGGCAACCAGATCCCGGGGATCGGGGATGCGCCGATTCCTGGTATGGAGCTTCTGACCGCCGGTGCGCCGAAGTCGGAGATCCCGGACGACGCGACGCATTATTATCAGTACTGCACGGCGATTCCGATCGCGACGCTTTTGGCCCAGACCTGGGATGTGGATGCGATTGAGGAAGCAGGCGATATCGTGGGCGAGGAGATGGAGGAACTGGGCGTGACATTGTGGCTGGCTCCCGGCATGAACATCCACCGCAACCCGCTGTGCGGCCGGAATTTCGAATATTATTCCGAGGATCCGCTGATCGCGGGCATGTGCGCGGCGGCAGATACGCTGGGCGTACAGAAACATCCCGGCGTGGGCACGACGATCAAGCATTTCGCCTTCAATAACCAGGAAGACAACCGGATGCACACCAACGCCCATGTGAGCGAGCGGGCGGCCCGCGAGATCTATCTGAAAGGCTTTGAGATCGCAGTGAAGCGCTCCCAGCCCATGTCGATCATGACCTCCTACAACCTGGTCAACGGCATCCATACCGCCAACAGCTACGAGCTTCTGACGGCGATCGCCCGCCAGGAATGGGGCTTTAAGGGCTTCGTGATGACCGACTGGGGCACCACGGGATCCATCGAGATGGAGCCGGGCAAGACCTTCAAATACGGCTGCTCCAACGCGGCCGGCTGCGTGAAGGCCGGAAACGACCTGACCATGCCGGGCAGCCAGAACGATGTGGACGAGATCGTGAAGTCCGTGGGCGCGGCGGAAGGCAGCGTGGCTTATCCTCTGACGCTTGGAGAACTGCGTGCGGCCGCGAAGCGCATCCTTCAGGTCGTTATGGTAAGTTCGGTGTATGAGGGCTCCATGCCCTATAAGGGATAACTCAGATTCCGGAATTTTCCGGAGACGGCACGTCGCTTGTTGTGCCGCCGGAGGCATAGCTGACCGGCAGGCACACGAGCGGCGGGCGCACCGCCATATTGTCCATCAGAACCAGTTCCACGCACATCTCGGCGATGGCGTCCGTGGGCTGGACGATCGTAGAGCAGACATAGCTGCCGTCGCCGAACATCCGCGCGCCGTCAAAGCCGATGATCTGCACATCTTCAGGAACTTTAAGTCCCATCGATTCCAGAACCTTCATGATCTGGAACGCCAGGTTGTCCGTCACGCAGAACAGCCCGTCGAAATCCAGCTTTCCGTTATGGAAATGCTCTTTCAGAAAATCGACAAAACCGTCGAACGGATCCCCGTCGTCCAATATCTTCATCTCATAATCCAGATGCCGGACCAGACAGCCGTTTTCAAAACCGGAGCGGCGTTTATTCGGCTCGTTGGTAAGCGAGGAGCCGATCCGCAGGAAAGCGACCTTCCTGCAGCCCAGATCGGCCAGTTTCTCGGCGGCCATCTGTCCGCCGGCGTAATTGTCGCTGGCTACGCAGGGGATGCCGGGCCCCATATAGCGGTCGATGGTCACGTAGGGCGTGTCCGGTTCCACTACCAGGTCCGGATTATAGGTCAGGCCGATGATACCGTCCACCTTGTTCTGCCGGACCATATTAATATATTCCTGTTCCTCGGTCGGGTTGAAGGCTGTGCAGCAGAGGAGCATCTTGTATCTGCGCCTCTGCAGCGCCAGGTTGAGCTGATGCGCCAGATCTGCGAAGAACGGGTTAAATGTATTCGGCAGCAATACGGCTATGGAATGGGTTCGGCTGGACTTCAGCCCCTGCGCGTAGCTGTTCACCTGATAATTCAGCTTTTCAATAGCGGCTTCCACCCGGATTCGGTAATTCTCGCCTACAGGCAGGCCGTTGACGACCTTCGAAACGGTTCCGAGGGCAACGCCGGCCTCGCGGGCCACATCCTTCATTGTCGGCGCTGAACTTATCTTTTTCATAATATTCTCCATTTCATTGTATAAAAATGATTTCCGCGATGCATTGTTTGATAACTATGCGATCAGTATAGCATATTATTAGACATTTGTAAAGTTGAAATTTCATGAATCGTTTCATGAAACAATTCGGGTGCGATTCGTAATGACAGTTGTGCAAAATATACAAAATATTGATGATATAACAGTGAAATTATCCAAAATATCTTTTTTGAGACAAAAATTTCAAATTCACTATTGACAATCCCTTTAACTGGTGTTATCGTAGGCACAACAAACATTAAATATCGTTTCACGAATATATGAAATTAATTTCACGGAAACTGCGGTCGGGATTGTGTCGAGTGATAACGATCCTTACATAAGTGAACGGCCGGCGTTTCGCAGAAAGGCTTTCGGATTCGGGAAACGCAGCCCGCGGGTCGGAACTGATGTGAAAAGAGGAACTCATTTTCATGCAGGCGCCTCCCCGGCGGACAGAAAGGAGAGGTTCGTATGAGCAAGAAACAGGCCGCGAAAGCAGTGGCCGCAGCGAAGCCCAAGTCGGGCAAACCGCTCAGACAGCGCATCATCGAAAACTGGCAGTTGTACGCGATGCTGGCTGTTCCCTTCGTACTGACGCTGATCTACAAGTATCAGCCCATGTACGGTATCCAGATCGCCTTCCGTGATTTCGTGGCGTCCAGAGGATACTGGGGCAGCGAGTGGGTAGGGTTCCAGTGGTTCCAGAGGTTCTTCAAGGCCCCGACATTCTGGAGGATGATCAAGAACACGGTGCTTTTAAGCCTGTTCAGCCTCCTGTGGAGCTTCCCGATCCCGATCGTCCTGGCGCTGATGATCAACCAGCTGCGGTTCCAGAAGTTCAAGAGAGTGACACAGACCGTCCTGTACGCGCCGCATTTCATTTCCACCATGGTCGTCTGCGGTATGATCCGGATCTTCTTAAGTCCCTCCGGCGGTCTGATCAACCTGATCGCGGGAACGAACATTGACTTCATGACGCAGGCCAACGCTTTCCGTACCATTTACATCGCGTCCGGCATCTGGCAGGACGCAGGCTGGGGCATCATCGTTTACATGGCGACGCTGTCCAACATCGATACTTCCCACTATGAAGCGGCGAAGATCGACGGAGCCAGCATGTTCCAGCGGATCCTTTACATCGATATTCCGGAGCTGATGCCCACCATCGTGCTGATGCTGATCATGGCGGCCGGCGGGCTGATGAACGTAGGCTTCGAGAAGGTTTACCTGCTGCAGACGGATCTGAACAAGGCCACCAGCGATACCATCGCGGTGTACGTGTACCAGCAGGGTATCGAGCGCGCCCAGTACAGCTATTCGACGGCCATCGGCCTGTTCAACACGGTGATCAATATCGTCCTGTTAATTATTGTAAATAAGATCACGAAGACGCTTTCCGAAGACGTCAGCTTCGTATAGGAGGTGGAAGAGATGGCAAAAAAGAAAAGTGGAGAACTTCACGGTTTCTCTGAGAGGACCAGCGATATCGTTCTGGTCGTGATCTGCGCCATATTCCTGTTCCTGGTGGCGTACCCGCTGTTCTACGTGCTGGTCGCTTCCGTATCGAACCCCTACGATGTCTACGCCGGCAAGACTTTCCTGTTCCCCAGCGGTTTCACGCTGGACGGTTATAAGGCAGTGTTCGCAGATTCCAGCATCCTGACCGGCTACATCAACAGCATCAAGTACACGGTCGTCGGTACGATCTTCTCCGTGACCATGCTGTATCTGACGGCGTATCCGCTCAGTATCGCGGATCTGCCGGGACGGAAGTTTTTCAGCCTGTTCTTCATCTTCACGATGTATTTCGGCGGCGGCCTGGTTCCTACCTACCTGATCGTCAAGCAGACCGGCCTGATCAATAACATGTGGGCGCTGTTCCTGCCGGGCGGCGTGGCGGTCGGCAACATGATCATCGTGAGGAACTTCTTCCAGAACAGCATTCCGAAGGAACTGATCGAGGCGGCGGAGATCGACGGAGCGTCCAAGTTCCGCATCTTCCTGCAGGTGGTCATTCCGCTCAGCATGTCCATGATGGCGGTTATGGTGGTGTTCAGCATGGTCGCCTACTGGAACGACTGGTTTACAGCCCTGATCTACTTAACCGGACCGGAGAAGGCACCGCTTCCGCTGGTTCTTCGCAACATCCTGATCCGGAGTTCCGCTTCCGCGGCACAGGCGAGTACGATCTCCGGCGGCTACGCGGAGTTAAACAAGCTGACTGAGATGATCAAGTTCTCGTCGATCATCGTGGCGGCTGCGCCGATGCTGATCATCTACCCGTTCGTACAGAAGTATTTTGAGAAAGGTATGATGGCGGGCGCGGTCAAGGGATGACCGATACCAGCAGAAAAGAGTTTCACCCGCGCAGCCCTTCGGGCCTGAAAACGCGAAGTTCCGATGAGATCGGAGCCGCGGAAGGACTGCGCGGCATAAAATAAACTTTCATCAACAAACCATGTATGAAAAGGAAGGAAAACGTATTATGAAAAAGACAGTTAAAATGCTGCTCTGCAGCGCACTGGCAGTCAGTA
>CANQFR010000024.1 GCA_947599905.1 uncultured Lachnospiraceae bacterium | reverse complement strand
GATTTGTGTAAATCATTTATACCACTGTTTTTACATTTAGTCAATATAAATTTTAACATTTGCACAAATTATTTTTCGAGCGGATTGGGTATTTTCCACCCTGACCGCTCACTATGCACATCTTTTGCAGTCTTGGCCGTCTGTCGTTGTCTGAATTTTGCATATTGCACATCCAATTATACTAAAATATTTACATTTTTACATTTGACACATTTTGATTTGTGCATTATAATAGAGGCAGTGAGTTAGGCATATGCACAAGTTGATGGGATACAAGCAGAACATCACCGACGTTCTGCTTGCATGGAAATACAGACAGAACTTCATCGGCATTCTGCCTGCATGGAAATATAGAAAGCGCCGCCGGCGCTATTTCCTGCATACTGACGCAAATAGGCAGTACATTATACTTTAGGAAACTTCTCAGGAGGGGGTTACATGGCAGAACGAGTCACGATCCAGGACATCGCGGACGCGCTAGGCGTATCGCGCAACACCGTTTCCAAGGCGATCAACAATACCGGCATCCTGGCCGACGCGACCAGGGAGAAGGTTCTTAAGAAAGCGCAGGAGATGGGCTATAAGCAGTTTTCCTACATGGCCCTCACAGATCCTGTCAGGACGCCGTCTTCCTTTCCGGGTCCCGACGACAAGCGGGAGATCGCCCTTCTGACCGGCTCGGCGCTGGGCGGTTCCCATATCGCTTCCGTTATCCTGGACAAGTTCCAGCGAGAACTGACCCAGGCCGGCTACAGCCTGACCCTGCACCGGGTCTATTACGAGGATCAGGCGGCGGGGCGGCTGCCGGCGTCCTTTAATCCGGACCGGACCGCCGGCATCGTGTGCGTGGAGATCTTTGACCACGAATACAGCCATAGGATCTGCAGCCAGGGGATCCCCACGCTCTTCATCGACACTCCCGCCGACGGCTTCGAACGCCCGCTGGAGACAGACCGGCTGTACATGGACAACCAGACCGAGATCTACCGCTTTATCAGCGAGATGGCACGGCGCGGCAGGACGCGGATCGGCTTCATCGGCGAATACCTGCACTGCCAGTCCTTCTACGAGCGCTATATGGCATTCCGCGGCGCCATGTTCACGCTGGGGCTTCCCATCGACGAGCGTTTCTGCCTGACACGGACGCAGGAAGGCCAGAGCCACCTGGACCGGGACGCCTACCGGGCCTATCTGACGGAGCAGCTGGGCGGACTCGACCGGATGCCCGACGTTTTTCTCTGCGCCAACGATTTCGTCGCCATCGACGTCGTCACCGTTCTCAAGCGGCTGGGCCTCTCCGTCCCGAAGGACGTCTGGCTCTGCGGCTTCGACGATTCGCCGGAATCCCGGATCATGACGCCGACGCTGACCACGATCCACATCCACAGCCAGATCATGGGCTTCGCGGCGGTCCAGCTTCTGCTGTCCCGCATCCGGGAACCGGAACTGAACTACCGGATCATGCACACGGAGACAAAACTGATCTATAGGGAGTCGACGGAAGGATAGGAAAATACGGGCGGCGCGGTTTTGGGTCGGATAACCGTCAGCAGCTTTGGTACAGTTCCAAAGCTGTCAGTAACCAGCACTTCGACGCGCCACAAATTGCAGGAGGAGGTATCTTATGAGTCGTTTACTGGATCCGGAAGGTCCGGCCATGTCATTTATCACAAGGCTGGTATACAGCGCTTACCTGAATATTCTCTGGATGGTCTGCTGTGTCCCCATTGTCACAGCCGGCGCGGCCACGACCGCCCTCTACCAGATGTCCCTCAAGATGGCGAAGAACGAAGAAGGCCATCTGACATCCGGCTTCTTTCAGGCATTTAAGGAGAATTTCCGACAGTCCACGATCGTCTGGCTGATCCTGCTGGCATTGGGGATCCTTTTGGGCGTGGACGGTTACGTGTTCTACCATATGCGCTTCGAGAACATCTTCTGGGCCGTGGGAACCGCTGCCTTCATCGTCCTGCTGATAGGCTACTGCATCATCCTCCTGTGGGTCTTCCCGATCATGGCGCGCTTCGAGAATACCACATTCCAGACCATCAAGAACGCGCTGATGGTGGGCATGCGCTTCCTCTTCTGCACCGCCCTTGCGGCGGCGATCCATTTCGCCATGCTGGTGGTCATCATCAATGTCTTCCTTCCCGTCATCGTGTTCGGCGAAGGAACCTGCGCTTTCCTCTGTTCATTTCTGATGTCCAACATTCTGGGGCAGATGGAGACGAAGGCCTCCAACTATGAAGAGCGGAGAACCGATGACGAAGAAGACAGCGCGGATATTCCAAACGGAAAGGACAGTGCGGACAGGTGAACCGGGCCCGCTTCACGCGAATGATAACCCGGACAGTTGAATCGGTCTTGTTTCACTCGAATGACAACGCACACAGCCGAACCAGACGCATTTTCATACGAATAACCGGCAGATTGCGCTGCCACGCGAACAGGAAAGGACGTATCCACCATGAAAAATCCGGCTATGGAAGAAGAACGCCGCAAATTCAGTTCATTAAGCGGCCGCGCCAGGGCCCGCTACATCTGGGACTACTATAAGCTTCCTATCGTTGTCTTCCTGATTCTGGCCTATATCGTCGGTTACAATATTTACGGAAAAGCAACGCACAGGGACGCGATCCTTTACGCCGGTCTGGTCAATGTCACCGCCGGCGGCGATCTTCTTAACGATCTGAACAGCGGTTTTCTCACCGCTTTCGGAACCGACACCTCCAAAAACAGACTGCAGCTCTACACCGGCCTCTATCTGACCGCAGATGAAGAGAACCCCTATTACGAATTCGTCTATGCGTCACGGGTGAAGATTCTGGCGACCATCGACGGCGAGCAGCTCGACGTGGTCCTTATGGATCAGGAAGCTTTCGACGCATTTGCGCGGGAAGGCTATCTGATCAATATGGATGATTTCCTGACAGCGCACCTTTCCGGCTGCGAAAAGCTGGAAACGCTGCGCTCCGCCCTGACCACGGGCACCGCCG
Source organism: uncultured Lachnospiraceae bacterium (assembly GCA_947599905.1). GTDB lineage: Bacteria > Bacillota > Clostridia > Lachnospirales > Lachnospiraceae > UBA3402. The sequence goes on along the minus strand of CANQFR010000024.1, from coordinate 20,259 downwards.
TCCTGGAGGACAACGCCACGGACGTCCGTCTGGATCCTTCCGTTGAATACCGGGTCGTCACCGAAGACTATCCCATGGCGCTGGAACTCTCCCAGGCCCCGGTGATCCGCCGCGCCGGCTTTAACGGCAGCGTCTATCTGGGCGTTATCGCCAACACGCCGCGGGCCGAAACCGCCGCGGCCTATATCCGCTATCTGTTCGAAGACTGAGCCGATACAAAAAGTTCATCTGAAATTTCACCGGGAATTGACAGAATCGCTTCGGGAAAGTATAGTTGTGTAAGACAGGAGTGATTTTTATGAAAACAGACAACAAGAAAGACAATAAGAAAGAACTATTTGAAACAATGCCGGTGCCCAGGGCCATCGCGGCCATGGCGATACCGACGATCATCAGCCAGCTGATCAATCTGATCTATAATATGGTTGATACGTTTTTCATCGGCCGCACCGGCAATTCCTACATGGTGGCGGCGGTAACGGTGGCCTTCACGCTGTTCATGATGACCATCGCTTTCTCCAATCTGTTCGGCATCGGCGGCGGAAGCCAGGTCGCCCGGATGATCGGGAGCGGCAGGGACGCGGACGCGAAGAAAGTCAGCGCGTTCAGTTTCTATGCCACGATCGCCCTCGCAGCAGCGTATTCCCTGCTGATCGGGCTGTTCATGACGCCCATCTTAAAGCTTCTGGGCGCGTCGGAAGCCACCATGGGCTACGCGAAGCAGTACGTGTGGCTTGTGGTGGTAGCCGGAAGTATCCCAACGATTCTTTCCATGATGGGAGCCCATCTGCTGAGAAATGTCGGATATTCCAGGCAGGCCAGCATCGGTCTGTCCGGCGGTGGGATCCTGAATATGGTGCTGGATCCGCTGTTCATGTTCGTGCTGCTTCCCGACGGCCTGGAGGTGCTCGGCGCCGCGCTGGCAACGCTGATCTCCAATATCGCTTCGTGTATCTACATGCTGTATATGCTGAATAAAGTTTCGAAAACCTCCGCGCTCAGTATCCGCTTTGCAGACGTCCGCGGCGTGAAGCAGGCGGATGTGAAGGGCGTCTTTACAGTCGGCGTGCCGTCCGCGATTCTGACCGGGCTGTTCGACATAGCCAATATTTTCCTGAACGCGCTGATGGCAGTTCACGGGGATCTGGCCCTGGCGGCCGTGGGGATCGTCATGAAGGTGGAACGCCTGCCCAACGCCATCAACATCGGCATCTGCCAGGGCATGCTTCCGATCGTGGCCTACAACTTTTCCTCCGGCAACCGGGAGCGGATGAAGAGCACGATCAACACGGCCCGCGTCTACGGCCTGGGGATCTCCCTGCTGAGCCTGGCGCTGTTTCAGGCGTTCGCGGCTCCATTGGTGCGGATCTTCTTAAGCACTTCCGCCGGGGACGTGGAAGCGGCGCTGATCACCATCGGCTTCGCCGTTATCTTTATCCGGATCCGCTGCCTGGCGTCTCCGTTCCAGTTCCTTAACTATCATACGTCCTACTGTATGCAGGCCATGGGCGACGGCTTCGGAACCCTGCTGCATGCCGTGGTCAGGGAGCTCGTCTTCTACATCCCGTTTATGTTCCTGCTGGACCGTATTGCAGGGGAAAATGGTCTGGCCAGCGCCCTGCCGGTTGGCGAGGCCTGCGGCGCGGCATTTGCGCTTCTTCTGCTTAAGGTCCGGATGGGAAGAAAGGAAGGCCGGAGCTGACGGCAGCATCCGAACAGGTATCATTTGAACGCATACAGAGCAAAGGAGTCTGCCATGTACCCGACAACCCGCGTTTTTCTGAAAGACGATAACGGTGACAAATTCTTCGGCGAAGGCCCCTGCAGGCTGCTCGAAGGTATCGAGCGCACCGGCTCGCTGCGCGCCGCCGCCCAGGAAATGCAGATGGCCTACACCAAGGCCCTGCATCTGTTAAGGCACGCGGAGGAAACGCTGGGTTTTCCGCTGACCGAGCGGACCATCGGCGGCAAAGGAGGCGGCGGCAGCCGGCTCACCGCCGGGGCGCGGGAGTTTGTTGAAAAATACAAAACCTACCGGGACGCCTGCTACCGGGCGAATCTGGAGATTTACCGCGAGGTTTTTGGTGAAGGGACGCATCCCCGGCTTGCCTGCGTTCTCATGGCTTCCGGCCTGGGGCAGCGCTTCGGCGGCAACAAGCTTCTGGCGCCGCTTCACGGAGAGCCGCTGATCTGCCGGATCCTGAAAGCCACCGACTCGCCTCTGTTTTCCCGCCGCGTCGTCGTGACCAGACACCCGGAGATCGCTAAGCTGTGCGAAGAAATGGGGATCCGGACAGTTCTGCATTCATTCCCGCACCGGAGCGATACCGTCCGTTTGGGGGTGGAAGCAGTCTGCGGCGACGGGCATTCTGATGCGGATGCCGATACGCACAGTGCGTCACCGGCGCTCTGCTTGCATGGGAATACTGCTTCGCGTTCTGCCGACAATCCTGCCAACGGCGGTATCATGTCTAACGGCGTTTGCACCTCTCCTGATGACAGCCATTCTTCTGAGACTCCGCCTCTCCCCGACGGCTGCATATTCTGCGCCTGTGATCAGCCGCTGCTGTCCCACGAGACCGTCGAGCGGATGGCCCGCGCTTTTCTGGCGGAACCGGAGTTCATTTACCGCCTCGCGCACGACGGCACACCGGGCAACCCGATCATTTTCCCAAAAGAACATTTCCCGGCGCTTAAGAATCTTCCGCAGGACAAGGGCGGCGCCTATGTGGCAAAGTCCTTCCCGCAGCAAGTGCGACTGATCGAAGCCGCCTCCGCGATGGAGCTGAAAGACATCGATACGCCGGAGGATCTGGCCCTTCTGGAGAGAATAATTTCTGACTAAATATCGAATCTTATATCAGAAAATAAGGAGAATGACCGCTTATTTATCATTCATCCCTTTGCAGAAGTGCAAGAAGCGTTAAATAGAGCAAGGCATCATTGGCGCTCTGCTCGCACGGAAAAATAAAAGAAAGGCGTGCCCGCCCGGAATTCCCGGTGCCGCAGCACGCCTGTATATTTCCCTGAGAAGAGAGTGTCAGTGACAATCTGTCCTCATTGCATTTATCTCCGTTTCTCCATACTTTCAAAGAAACACTCGCCGCTTGCGCCGCGCCCGCTCCGCGTTTTCTCCGCGTCTCTTACGCCTCTTCCTGCTCCAGATCTTCCTTCGTCTTCGGAAGCACGATGTTTAAGATGATCGCCACCATGGCCGCCGGCACAATGCCGGAGCCGCCGAAGATCAGCTGGATGTACTGGGGCGTATGTGCCAGGATGCCTGTATTGGCGCCCATGCCGTAGCCGACGCCCAGCGCCACCGCCACGATGGACAGGCTTCTGGCCGTCAGGGGCTTCCTCGTGATCAGCTGGATACCGCTGAGTACGATGGAGGAGAACATCATCACGGCCGCGCCGCCCAGCACCGACTGGGGCATGATGGAAATGATCGCGCCCAGCTTCGGAACGAGGCCGCACAGAACCAGGAAAATGGCGCCGCAGGCCAGAGCGCCGCGGTTGACTACCTTGGTCATGGCCACCAGACCTACGTTCTGGCTGAAGGAGGTATTCGGCAGTACGCCGAACAGGGCCGCGATGGAGGAACCGATGCCGTCGCAGATCACGCCGCCGGCCAGCTCGTCGTCCGTCGCCTCACGGTCCATACCGCCAACGATTACGCCGGAGATATCGCCCACTGTCTCCACCGCTGTCACGATGAACATGATCATGACAGGGAGAATCGCACGCAGGTCAAAGACCAGCTTCACCGGCATAAGCTTCGGGATCTCAATCCAGGCCGAGGTACCTACCTGGCTCCAGTTCAGGACCCAGGACTTGGTGTACTCCACGCCCTCCGCGTCGATCGCGGTGTGCGGGAGAACCAGGCCCATGATCACCGCAGCGATATAGCCGGCCACGATGCCTACCAGGATCGCCGAGGAGCTTAAGAAGCCTTTCGTGCAGTGCTTCACGACCAGGATTACCACCAGCACAAAGGTCGCCAGCAGAAGGTTCTCCATGGAACCGAAGTCCTTAGCCGTATTGCCGCCGCCGAAGGAATTGATTCCGACGGAGATCAGCGAAAGTCCGATGGACAGCACCACGGTGCCCGTAACGACCGGCGGGAAGAACTTACGCAGAGGCTTTAAGAAGAAGCCCAGCACGCTTTCAAAAAGGCCGCCCAGCAGGGATGCGCCCATCATCGCGCCGTAGGTCAGGATACCGCTGCCCATAGAAGCGGCCACGCCGCTGAACACGCCGATGAATCCGGAGCTGGTACCCATAATGATCGGCACCTTGCCGCCGATCGGTCCAATCGAGAACAGCTGGATCAGGGTCACGATACCGGCCACCAGCATGGCGTTCTGCAGAAGCGCCACGCGCAGGTCTGCGAATTCTGCGTTGCCCGCCAGTCCGCAGGCGCCGGTGATCACCAGAAGGGGCGTCAGGTTTCCCACGAACATGGCCAGCACGTGCTGCAGGCCCAGCGGGATCGCCTGGGACAGAGGCATCTTGCCCTCAAACTGAAATGCCTCCTCAGAAAGTCCGTTTTTGTTTTCCATTGTACGATTCTCCTTGTCTTTTTATTGGGGGATTAAAAAAACAAACAAGGCATATTATAGTGGACTCCCCGGAATTAATCAATCCCTAATTTACATTTTATGACAGAAATCGCGCCAGAGCTGCAGCGATGCAGACGGCTCATCTTTTTCTACCTTCAGAATCGTCAAAGCATCCCTTTATCACGTCTCGACAAGAAAGCCAAGAATTAACTGTGGTTTTATAAGAATTAACTGTAAAATGCAAGAATTAACGATTGCGTTAATCTGAATCGTTAATTCTCATCCCATAATCTAACATTTTACATATCTATTAACACCTGCTCGTATAGAAATAAGAAAGCGGCGCAGTCCCTGTTTTCAGGACTATGCCACTTTCTACTTTTTATACTGCCTTATGAGCACTCAACAATTCATTCCTACAATTTTATAACGATCTCCGTTCCGTCTGATACGCTGACGCGGACGAGCTCAAGGCCCCGGTAGCGCCTCCAGTGCATTTTGCGCGCAGCTTTCGAGAGCGCGAGCATGAACGCCTTCTGACTGTCGCTCATCTCCTCGCCCCCGAAGCGGACGGCGGCGCGCAGTCCGACCGGCAGAAGAAAGCGCGGAAAAATAAACAGCAGACGCACGCCCTCCGCGCGGATCCGGACCGTCATTCGACCCAGATCTCCACTTTCGTGTTTTCCTCGTTCACTTCAATCTCGACCAGTTTCCCCATAACGCCGGCATTAGCGAGCGCGATTACACGGTCGAGATCGATGTTTTCGAGCGCGCTTTTCGCGCCCTTAAGCGACTCGTCTTCGACAAGATCGATAGCTCCGATAGCTCCGCTTGCCAGAAGGAGCTTTACGATCTCAAGCGGCAGATTTAAGTTCACCCTGGCTTCATCCGTAATAACGCGTATCTTAAGTACCGCGCGCGACGGATCAAACTCATTCTGCGCGACCGCGACGGCCTCGGGCTTCCGCGCGCCCAGAAGCTCGTCGCAGCTGACGCCGAAAATCTCCGCCAGCTGCGGCAGGAGCGAAATGTCTGGCGACGTTATGGCATTTTCCCATTTTGAAACTGCCTGCGGCGTGACGGAACATTTCTCCGCCAGTTCCTCCTGCGTAAGTCCGCATTTTTTGCGGTAGAATGCGATGCGTTCATCAAGTGTGTCGAGCATATGAAATCCTCCTTTGCTATGTTCTTTCGCTGCATCTCAATCTTAAGTCGAAACGTACCCTTTGAACACAAACCAAACTGGGAATACTGTAACCTAAAAGTTGACTTCTTATAACCCGACAGTTGAATTCCGGCAAAATCCCATCAAAAACCAGAGCGGCACAAACCAGAACGGCACAAACCTGAAATTACGGTTTTATTTACATTCTGCAAACTCATACGCCTGATTTACCCAGTCCGATCAGCCAATATCTGCTCTTTCATGCGATATCTCTGCCTCCCGCCTTCATAATCGTGAACGATCTGCGCAGAAAGCTCTCCGCTTCCGTCATCCCAGCAGAGTCTGGTCAGACGGTATTCGCCGTTTTCATACCCGTATCCGTCGCCGTCGTCCTCATAGAGACAGAACTTTCCGTCTGCGCCGGGATATATCTTCACACGAATCTCCCCGCTCTGCTCCTCCGTGGACAACGCGAAGTCCGCTTCCGGAATCACCGAACCGGCCTTTACGAACACCGGAATCCGGTCGATCGGAGCGGGCGCTGAGATCCACTGTCCGCCCTCCAGATGTTCTCCGGTCTCATAATCATACCATCCGCCCGGCGTCTCGGGCAGATAGACCCGGCGGGACTGCTCTTTCGTGATCCGCTGCGACTGCGGCAGATAATACATCGGCTCATGCACCGGACAGACCATGAGCGACGGTCCGAACATATACTGATCTTTCACTTCCAATGCGACCGGATCATCGCTCCAGCCAAAGGCCAGCGGCTCCATCATAAGCCCGCCGTCCAGGCAGCAGTTCCCTGCGACGGAATAAATATACGGCATAAGCCGGTAACGCGTCCGGTTGGCCTTAAGGATCGCATCGTAGAAGTTCACATCCTCCGTATTTTCATACAGCCAAAGCTCCCTGCGGCAGTCGGTTCCGTGGCCGCGGAAGACCGGCAGGAACGCGCCCCACTGGTACCATCGTGTGAACAGTTCACGGTAGCCGTAATCATTGACCGTGTCCTCGAAATCGCCGCGCCAGTACCAGTTAAGTCCGCATTTGACAAAGAACGCGCCGATGTCGGTGGTCCAGTATGGAAGGCCGGAAGCGCAGAAATTCAGTCCCGCCGCGATTTGCCGCGTCAGCGTGTCCCACGTCGCGGCGACATCTCCCGACCAGAGGATCGTGCCGTATCTCTGGGAACCGGTATAGGCGCTGCGCGTCAGGTTGCAGACCCGCTTTAAGCCGGTGGTTTTCCGCTGGCCCTCATAAACCCCCTGCGCATGGTAAAGCGCGAACGCGTTCATCTGCTCGGCGGGAAGATGATCCGAAACGACCCTGACGTACTCGTCGTAGGCCCTCGGTGCCGCCGGGCGCTCCACATGATTCCACTCCGGCGTGATCGGCTCACTGTTATCGCACCACCACGCGTCGATCCCGTACCGGAACAGTCCCTCTTTCATCTGCTTCCAGTACATTTCCCGGCCGGCCGCAGACAGGGCGTTGTAGATGTTCTGCCCCGGCAGGAACAGTCCGGCGGCCTTGAATTCCTCATGATTCTCGCAGCCCGGATCGCTGTTGGCCCAGACGGAAATCATAAAATGGGTATGCTGCCCGTGAAGCCGCTCCACCATGCCGGCCGGGTCCGGGAAACGCTTCGCGTCGAAGGTCTTCTGGCCCCATTTTCCATCCTCCCAGGAACACCAGTCCAAAACCACACAGTCCAGCCCGATTTCTCTCTTCCGGTATTCGGCGGCCACGCGCTCGATCTCCTCCTGGGTCTCATAGCGCTCCTGAGACTGGATGTAGCCGAACGCCCATTTCGGCAGCATCGCCGCGCCGCCGGTGAGATACCGGTAGCCTCGGACGACGCCTTCCATCGTGCCGCCGTTTATGAAATAGAAATCCAGTTCCGGCACTGCCTCGGAGTAGATGTACGCCGGGAAGGCAGAGGTTTCGCCAGCAGAGAAAAACGCAGAAGTGCCGGCAACGCCGTTTCCTGTAATTTGCTGCAGCGCATCCTTCCCTCTGCCAGGCGCAGCTCCCGCATACTGACAGTACCCGCCGTCGCAGAAAATAAGCGGACTGTATGTATCCATCAGAATCCCGTAGCCCAGACTCGAAACCATCATCGGAACGACGATCTTCCGGTTCTCCTGATAAAGATAGAGCGTCTTGCCCCGAAGGTTCCCGTAGCCTTCTTCATGCTGGCCGAAGCCGTATATCGCCTCGCCGTCCTGAAAACGGACATTCAGCGTCGCATGATAACTGAAGCCGTCCTCGACCCGCTGCGCCTCCCGGATGATCTCTTTCTCACCGTCGGAGGTTTTCACACGCTCGGTCCGGCCCGCGACCATCCGGTATTTCGGGAATTTTTCAAGAACCTTGCTGTCCTTCTCCGCCTCGGCGAGAAGCAGACGGCCGCATTCATCGTACCACGAGAAAGAAGCGGTTTCCCGCAGGATCCGCAGAACCGTCCTGCCGGTCGTAAGGATGATCTCGTCCGGGGTCTCCTCGTATGTCCAGTCCCTGGACGACAGAGGCTCTGCCTGCTCAGCCTCCGAAGTGCTGCCACGATATTGGACGCAATCTCCCGGCCCTGCTTTCCGCACGCCGTCGATATCCGCGGGCGTCGGAACGATGCCCGGCCGCGGCATATCCGAAAGCTCTTTCTCGCGAGTGACCGTCACCCGGACGATCCCCGGCGTCTTCGGCTCCAGAACCGTCAGAAAAAGCTCCGATTCCAGAATCAGCCTGCCGCCCTCCCGCCGAACATTCGTGATAGCGGGCGACGGCGGTTTTACTGCATATAACATATGAAACTGCCTCCTTTTCCGGGGCGGACACTGACCGCCCCTTTTGTCAGGAATAATAAACCTCCATCAGACACAATCCCCTCGCGGGCATTAAATACCCGGCCTCCGCCCGGTTCTTCGCCTCCAGAAGCTTCGTCATGCTCTTCGGCGTACGCATCCCATAGCCGACCTCCAACAGCGTCCCGGTAAGAATACGCACCATATGGTTCAGAAAACCGTCTCCCTGATACGTAAAATAGATATACGGGCCGTTCCGCGTGATTTCGATGGACGAGACGGTGCGCACGGTAGACTTTTTCATCTTCGGATTCCCGCAGAAGCTTGCAAAATCATGCTCGCCCGTCAGATAAGCCGCCGCTTTTTTCATACGCTCCATATCCGGCTCCTCATCCAGCACGCACACATATTTGCGGTCGAACACCGGCTTTACATGGCCGCAATAGCAGGTGTAACGGTAAGTCTTCCCGGCGGCGTTATAGCGGGCGTGGAAGCGCTCCGAGACCTTCTTCACCTCCAGCACGCAGATGTCCTCCGGCAGATACCGGTTCAGATAATCACGGATATCCTCCTCGCTCATCTCCATATCCAGAAACATATTCGCCGCCATGCCTCTTGCGTGGACGCCGGCGTCCGTCCGCCCGGCGCCGGTCAGCTTCACCGGATGGCCCGCCATCCGCACAAGCACAGTCTCCATTTTCCCCTCAACCGTCATCTCCGCATCCGGCTTGGCCTCCCAGCCGTGATACCGGGTCCCGTCATAGGAAATGAGCAGTTTATAATTCTGGTTCATCGTCTCCCTCTCCTGATTCTGTCGTCAGAGTTTCTTCGCCTCTGAAAATCACTTCTATTTCTCCACACATGATTTCTGCTTAAAGCGATTCACAGTCTTCACGCCAGCGATTATTCTGATTCTGTCGCTGAAAAAGCACGATCAGGCCAAAGATGTCAAAACAATATTCCGCAGCTTTCTGGTCAATGCAAATGTTCCCGCGTCCCGCTTCTGTGTTCCCATCAGGATCGTCAGCTTCTCCTCCGGGAAATTGGCGAAATACATGCCCAGCCAGCCGTCCCAGCCGTACTCGCCCTGCCGGGCGAAAAATCCGGTACGGGACGGATTTTTGCAGACGCGCATCAGGCTGCCGTAGCTGAAGCCCTCCAGATTCTGCCAGCGGTTGAAGCCCTGCTGCTGGACGTCCGTCAGCTCGCCTGTGGTCATGTAGCGGACTGTCGCGGGGCGAAGGAGCCTAGCGCCTGGCGCCGCTCCATCTGGCGCCGCGCTGTCCTCCCGGGCCGGCACCGCGCTTTCCTGCTGCCCAGAAGTCTCTCTGTCCTGCTGCGGCTTCTCCGGAACCTTCCCGTCATACACCGCTCCCGCGCTGTCCTGCCGGAACGCTCCCGCGCTTTCCGCAACGCGCACCGCGCCTTCATTTATCAGCATCCGCGCGAATTTCATATAATCGTCCAGCGTGGAAGCCAGTCCCGCACCGCCTGACGCAAACGCCGGCTCCTCCTTCATGTCATTCCGGATCGCCAGATGATTGCCTGTATAGAGCTGCAGGCTGCGCGTTCCGTCCGGCTCCGTCACCGTCTCATAGACCGACGCGAGCCTGTCCTGCTTACCGGCAGGCACCCAGAACGCCGTGTCTTTCATCCCGAGCGGATCGAACAGCTCCTTCTTAAGAAATGCCGCAAACGGCATGCCGGAAGCCGCCTCCACCACCGCCCCCAGGACATCCGCCGAGGTGCCGTATTGCCACGAGCTGCCCGGCTCAAAAGCCAGACCGCCGCCAGCCAGCGCATCCGCCACTTCCCGTGTGGTCATCGCGTGATCCGTAAAAAGCCGCCGGTCCATTTCCAGAAAAACAGCCATCGAATGCCGCCCGGCATCTGTCTGCATATCCGGATACAGCAGGCCCGAAGTCATTTTCAAAAGATCGAATACGCGAAGCTGCGTCTGCGCCGGCCGCAGGCTCCCGTTCTCCCAAACCTTCAGCTGCCCATACGCCGGCAGGAAATCCGACACCGGCTGGCACAGATCGATCACGCCGCGCTCCATCAGGATCATCACTGCAGCCGCCGTGATGGGCTTCGTCTGGGAATAGAGCCGCAGGATCGTGTCCCGGCGCATAGGCTTCTGCTTCTCCACATCGGCCATTCCGGCCTCACAGTAACAGATCTCCTCTCCGTCCTTCTCCACCAGAAGGTTCACGCCCGCCACCTCGCAGCTCTCCACGGCCTGCTGCATGACGGATTCAAGTTGCGCTTTCAGGTTCATTGATTTATCTCTCCTTATAATTCATACTCCATAATGTATTCTTCCGCGTTTTCATCGACTATCTTAAATCCGACAGTCTTGTACATTTTCACAGCGTAGTTAAGTTTCTGTACCGCTAATGACGTCCGTTCAAAACCCTGCCATTTCAGCAGTTCGAGCATCTTCACCATAAGCTGCGAACCGATACCCTGGCCGCGATACTCCTTATATAGCGAAATGGCGAGGGACGGCGTTTCCTCATCCACATGTCTGTAATCGTTCATGATCCTTGCCCAGACCGCTCCGACCACCTTTCCACCGAAATCGGCCACCAGACAGTTATCGCCTTTCCGGGAACCGAAATCATCCGTGTATACGCGCAGTTCAGGCTTCTCTATGATGTCCCGCGCAGGCGGTTCCGTTCCTTCCGGCACGAAGACAGCCTCATACAGGAAGTCCTTCAGCAGAGCAGCCTCACCCCAGCGAAGGCTGCGGATCACATACTTCCTTCGCTTATCGCTCGTCATATGGGAAATATGCTCGTTTCGCATTCTGCGCATCATCTCAAGCATTTGTTTACCGATCCGCTCCGGCTCGTTATCGTTCCCGCTGCAGATAAGCTCCAGTGTATCCGGCGTCCAAATGTACCCGTGTGTTTTGTTATAGAGGTACTGCCGAAATTCTTCATATTCTTTTTCTTTTAACTGTTTCATACATATTTCCTTTATGACTCTGGTATTGGATTGCCTTCACTCCTTCTTTCTGTTCCAAACATACTTCGTGTATCTGCCGCCGCCTATCTTTATGATATCCTCCGACTCCAGCAGCGCGGCAAGCGTTCTCTGCACCGTGATCTGACTGATATCCGGGCACCGCTTCAAAATCTGCGATTTCGTTATTTCCCCATAGGTGCTCTGGATCAGCTTCGCGATCCGATCCGGTTTGGACAAGCCGCTGGTGATTAATACCTCCACGCTCATGGAGAAATCTCTGCAGGCGGCGGCCACTACCCCGAGCATATACTGCACAAAAGGAATATAATCATTTTGTTCCTCATGCCATCCGGCAGAACTTTCCTGCAGGCGCACGTAATAAGAATCCTTTGTCTTTTCGATCAGGCGCTCGATACTGATATATTTTCCCACGATATATCCGGCCCTGTAAAGCAAAAGCAGCGTAAGGAGCCGACTCATTCTGCCATTGCCGTCGTTGAACGGATGAATGCAAAGGAAATCCAGAATGAACATCGGGATTAAAATAAGCGGATCGATCCGGCCTTCTCCCATAGCCCTGTCAAACTCATCGCAAAGGCTCTGCACGGCTTCCGGGGTTTCCCAGGCGGCAACCGGTTTGAACCTTACGGATTTATTGCCCTGCACATCCTCTTCTTCGATCACATTGTCGACAGATTTATACTTGCCGCCGATATCGTAGCCTTCGAATTTGTAAAGATCCCTGTGAAGCTGCAGGATTATGTTGGGCCTGACCGGTATATGGTCGTGGCTTTCATGAATGGTATTCAGCACATCTCTGTATCCCGCGATCTCCTGCTCATTTCTGGTTCTGGGCGTCGTCTTGTCCCTAACCAGCGCTTTTAGCCGATCATCTGATGTATAGATACCCTCTATCTTATTGGACGCTTCCGTACTCTGTATTTTGGCTATTTCGACAAGCTTCGTCAGCATATCCGCTTTTGCCTCTATGAATAGCGATTGCTCGCCCTTAAATTCGTGGATCTGCGTAAGCAGAGCCACGATGTCCGGCGTAAGAAGCTTTTCCCATTTATTGCTAAAATCGAAGGATCTCATTTTAATTACCTCATACAATGATGCAATTTGATCATTCTGTAAAAAATGATGTAATTAAATGATAGCATTCCATTTATTCATTGTCAAGTGCAATTTACTCATTTTTTATAATTTGATATAATTGATTCATATCAAACCCCTCTTCCACAGCATTTCTTGTATTTTTTCCCTGACCCGCATGGGCAGGGATCGTTTCGGCCTATTTTAGGTGTCTCCCTGACATAGGTCTGAGAAACAGGCGGCTGCCAGTCGTCCCAAAGAAAGTCGTCCTCTTCCTCCGGCTCATCCGTCACGTCAATGCCTGTCTCCAGCATTTTCTGAAGAACCTCCGCCGCCTTTTTCCCGCGAGACGAACTCTTCCTAAGCCGGCGGATCAGGGAATCCGCCTCCTCAAACCGACACCCGATGATATTGGCTTTGGTCAGAAGATACAGGAACTCCTCTGAATAGATTCTCTCCTTTTGCAGATACTCCTCCAATTGCTTTATAACCCGCACACGCACAAAATCCACGGCCTGAAACATCATTTCCTGAATGGACCGGTCAAACTCATACATATGGCGTTCTTTTACATGAACGGGCTTCTTTTCCTCCGCAGCCATGTCAATATCCCATGCGGAGATTCCTTTTTCCTCTGCATACTGCTCGCGGCTTCTTCCCTTCAGCATCGGCAGCCCCACCTCCAGCAGCATGCCTGCCAAAATGCACCACAATTCGCAGATGTCAGAAAGCTCCGGCTCCTCAGGCAGCTTATGCAGCACACTCTCCATCACAAAGGACAGCGGCCGCCCCTCCATGATTTCCGGAAAAACGAGTTCAAGAGCGGCGCCTGCGGTTATTTCCGGGAACTTAAATCGATACCGCAGAAAATTGTACAGCACTTGCGCCCAATCGCTTCTTCCGGAAATGCTGTCGGCCATTTCACACAGTTCCTTTGCAGAAAAAGATGCATACTCCAGATCTTTCGAATAGCGCAGCACCCTCTCCATAATGTAATCGGCGTCAAGCTGTATCGCCGCCGCATATGCTTTTCCGGTATCCTTTCGGTAGAGGGTCTGCAGCAGAGCATTGAATCTCCCATGCCAGTATATGTAACGGCAGAAATCCTCTGGCGCAATCGTTGTATGGTATACGCTCTGAAACATACCTCTCAGACTGTCAAAATCGATCAGGCCATACGCAACGACCAGCGTTCTGAGTTTTTCCGAAAAACGTCTCAGATCCCGATAGGTCTGTTTTCGCAGAGCGGCAGGCAGAGAGCGCAGCAAAGGAGAAATATCCGTGGCAAATGAAAGAATTGCCTTTGTTTTTCCTTTTTTCTTTTCTATGCGAATGTCCGCCAGCCCGATGCCAAGAGCCTTGATGATCGTATCGTCCTCCGGCCACTTCTCCAGCCTGCCGTTCGGCAGACCTGCCAGGCGCAGATATTCCCTGAGTTCTTCTTCATACAGGACATACAGCGCATATTCCGGATGCGTACATAATTCCTGCGCGATCGCAGATGTCATCTGCGTTTTGGTCCAGGCGCCCGGACACGGAATCTGAAGGTATTTGCAAAAATCACGCGCCTCCTGCAGATTCAGATCGCGCAGCAGTTCCGAGCAGCTTTTCGTACCTGAAGCAATTTCCAGGACATAATCCGGTTCTTCCAGAGCCTCTTCTTCCGTCCGCTGAAGGCTCTCCGCACAGAACTGATTCCAGCTATCTATTTTAAGCGCCATCAGAGACGGTTTGCGTTTATGAGAAAACGCATGGGACGCCGAGTCCATTCGATTAAGGAAAAACTGCAGAAGGTCATCCATCATTCTACTCTTATCATCCAGGAAATATGCAGATTCGTCTTCAGCATCCAGATCCTCATGCGTCGGGAAAACAAATTTCTTCAGCCTTTCTGTTACAGCCTGCACATCAAAAGGCCAACGGGCTCCTCCGTCCCCGTCATTTGCCCAGACGCCGCCTGTATCTTCCTCGAAATTGTCCCCTTTCACTTTAAGCAGCGTCGTATACCTTTCCTGATAGCTTTCGTCAACTTTTTCGAAGATGATCTTATGTCTCCAGTCATCTCCAAAATCATAAGTATAACGAATCCATTTGCAACCCGGAAAAAACCGTTCCACAAGCGTCGTCTCTTCCGGATAATGCACATTCCAAAAACCGGAGCTTTCCTCATCATCAATGAAAATATCTTCCTGCGGAATGCTGAAGTCGTGCGGATGGCAGTCATCCCAGCCAAAAAGGCATTGAATCACAAGATGCAGTTCGTAAAAGGTAATCCTCTCCGGTATGACCACACGACGCCACACAGGAGGATGGGTATCCTCCAGCACAATTTTTAATATGTACCCCGCCATTTTATCCGATCCTTTCCTTACATGCTCAGCCATTTTCCATCAAAGCGCCGCTGTCAAACTGCACATTTTATGAAATCCAACGCCGCATCTATGGGGTAATGATGTCATTTTGCGAATGATATTGATAACTTCTGTTCCGCAACTGCGGATAATAATGATATGTTTCACAATAAATCATAAACAATTATGTACCTAAAATCAATCTCATATGACTCTGCATTTTGGCTGTTTCACGTCTGTTCCGCAGCGTCATATCACCGTGTCACTCATATCAGGCCACGGGATTATACAGAAGAGCCAGGAACCCGTCTGAATACTGAATTCCCGGCCTGAAATCCCATCATTCAAACTCCACCGTCCCCGGCGGCTTCGAAGTAATATCATAAAGCACGCGGTTTACATGGGCCACCTCGTTGACAATCCGGCTGGTGACCCGCTGCAGCACCTCCCAGGGGATCTGGGACGCCTCGGCGGTCATAAAGTCCACCGTGTTCACGGCGCGCAGCGCCACCGCGTAATCGTAGGTGCGCTCGTCGCCCATGACGCCGACGGAGCGCATATTGGTCAGGGCCGCGAAATACTGGTCCGGCGTGTGGGGAAGGCCCGCCGCGGCGATCTCCTCGCGGTAGATCGCGTCCGCGTCCTGCACCATCTTCACCTTCTCCGCCGTCACCTCGCCGATGATCCGGATGCCGAGGCCCGGTCCGGGGAACGGCTGGCGGTATACCAGCTTCTCCGGAATGCCAAGCTCCAGGCCGGCCTTGCGCACCTCGTCCTTGAACAGTTCCCGCAGCGGCTCGATGATCTCCTTGAAATCCACATAGTCCGGCAGGCCGCCCACGTTGTGGTGGGACTTGATCACGGCGGACTCGCCGCCCAAGCCGCTCTCCACCACATCCGGGTAAATGGTTCCCTGCACCAGGAAATCCACCCTGCCGATCTTCTTCGCTTCCTCCTCAAAGACGCGGATGAATTCCTCGCCGATGATCTTCCGCTTTCTCTCCGGCTCCTCCACGCCTTTCAATTTGCTGTAAAAACGCTCCTGGGCGTTGACGCGGATGAAATGCAGGTCGTAGGGGCCGTTCGGTCCGAAGACCTCCTCCACCTCGTCGCCCTCGTTCTTCCGGAGCAGGCCGTGATCCACGAACACGCAGGTCAGCTGGTCGCCCACGGCCTTGGCCAGCATCACCGCCGCCACCGAGGAATCCACGCCGCCGGAAAGGGCGCAGAGCACCCTGCCGCTTCCGACCTTCTCCCGGATCGCCCTGATACTGGTCTCCACGAAGGAATCCATGCGCCAGTCGCCGGCGCAGCCGCAGATCTCGTAGACGAAATTATGAAGCATCTTCGAACCCTCCTGCGTATGCAGTACCTCCGGGTGGAACTGGATCGCGTAAAGTCCACGCTCCGCCCATTCCGCCGCGGCCACCGGGCAGTCCGCCGTATGGGCAGTCACGCGGAAGCCGGGAGCCGACTTCTCGATATAGTCGTTATGGCTCATCCAGCAGATGGTCTTCTCCGATACATTTCCGAACAGCTTGCTGCTTTGGTCAACCGTCACCTCGATCCGGCCGTACTCCCGGACCGGCGCCTTGCAGACATGGCCGCCCAGCACATGGGACATCAGCTGGGCGCCGTAGCACAGCCCCAGTACCGGCACGCCCAGTTCAAACAGTTCCTTTCCGCAGGAAGGCGCGCCTTCCTCATACACGCTATTGGGGCCGCCGGTCAGAATGATCCCCTTCGGCTCCATTCTGCGGATCTTCTCCAGATCCGTCTTATAGGAATAGATCTCACAATACACATTGCATTCCCGCACCCGGCGCGCCACCAGCTGGTTGTACTGGCCGCCGAAGTCGATCACCACGATCTTCTCTCTGCCCACGCTGCATCCTCCTGTACGCTGTATTCACAAAAAAGATATTCTCCATTATACAGATTTTCCCATAACCGTACAAGTGCAAATCGGAATATATTCACACGTTTTTCGCTCGTTTTTCGCGAATTACCTATATTATGACAGATACTTCTTCACATACTGCCCCGTATAGGAATTCCCGCACGCCGCGATCTCCTCCGGCGTGCCCTGGGCGATCACAGTGCCGCCCAGGTCGCCGCCTTCCGGTCCCATATCGATGATATAGTCCGCGGTCTTGATCACATCCAGGTTGTGCTCGATCACGACCACCGTGTTGCCGCCTTCGGCCAGCTTCCGCAGGATCTCCACCAGCTTGTGCACGTCCGCGAAATGCAGACCCGTCGTGGGCTCGTCCAGAATGTAGATCGTCCTGCCAGTTCCCCGGCGGCTCAGCTCCGTGGCCAGCTTGATCCGCTGGGCCTCGCCGCCGGACAGCTCCGTCGAGGGCTGTCCCAGACGGATATAGGAAAGTCCTACATCGTAGAGCGTCTGGATCTTCCGCTGGATCGTCGGCACATTCTCGAAGAATTTCAGCGCCTCCTCCACGGTCATGTTCAGCACGTCGTAAATGCTCTTGCCCTTGTACTTGACCTCCAGCGTCTCCCGGTTATAGCGCTTTCCGCCGCAGACCTCACAGGGTACATACACATCCGGCAGGAAATGCATCTCGATCTTGATGATGCCGTCGCCGGAACAGGCCTCGCACCGTCCGCCCTTCACGTTAAAGCTGAAGCGGCCCTTCTTGTAACCGCGCTCCTTCGCGTCCGTCGTTGAGGCGAACAGATCGCGGATCATGTCAAAAACGCCGGTGTAGGTAGCCGGGTTGGATCGCGGAGTCCGCCCGATGGGCGACTGGTCGATATTGATCACCTTGTCCAGCTTCTCCACGCCGTCGATCGCGGTATGCTTCCCGGCGATGGTCCTGGCCCTGTTCAGCTTCCGCGCCAGCGACTTATACAGGATCTCATTCACCAGAGAGCTCTTGCCGGAGCCGGACACGCCGGTCACACAGGTCATGACCCCCAGCGGAAAGCTTACATCGATATTCTTCAGGTTGTTCTCCCTCGCGCCCCGCACGGTCAGCCAGCCGTTCGGTTTCTTCCGCTCCTTCGGCACCGGGATCTGCAGCCGTCCGCTTAAATAAGCGCCGGTGATCGAGCCCTCGCAGGCGATGATGTCGTCCACGGTTCCGGCCGCCACTACCTCACCGCCGTGCTCGCCGGCTCCCGGACCGATATCCACGATATAGTCCGCCGCCCGCATGGTCTCCTCGTCGTGCTCCACCACGATCACCGTATTGCCCAGATCCCGCAGATGGAACAGCGTCTGCAGAAGCTTTCCGTTGTCCCGCTGATGAAGTCCGATACTGGGCTCGTCCAGGATATAAGCCACGCCGACAAGGCCGGAACCGATCTGGGTCGCCAGGCGGATCCGCTGGGCCTCGCCGCCGGACAATGTCCCTGTGGCGCGGGAAAGCGCCAGGTAGTCGAGTCCCACGTCGATCAGGAACGTGACCCGGGCCCGGATCTCCTTTAAGATCTGCGCGCCAATGGCCTGCTGCATGCTGCTCAGCTGCAGGCCGTCGAGGAATTCCCTGAACTTCACCACCGACATATCCGTCGCGTCATAGATATTCAGTCCGCCAACCGTCACTGCCAGGGACGACTGCTTCAGCCTCTTCCCTTTACATAAGGAGCAGGGCGTGATCCGCATAAAAGTCTCATACTCCGCCTTGCTGTTCTCGGAAAATGTCTCACGGTACCGCCGCTCCACATTCTTCAGAAGCCCCTCAAACGCCACATCATAGATGCCGACGCCTCGCTGGCCCTTATAATGCACCTTCACCTCATGGCCGCCGGTGCCCCGTATCAGCACGTCCTGCACTTCCTGCGGATACTGCTCAAAAGGCGTATCCAGACTGAAATGGTATTCCTTCGCCAGAGCATCCAGAACAGCCCTCGTAAAGCTTCCCGGATCCACGCAGGACTGCCAGCCCAGCACCGTGATGGCTCCCTGCATAATGCTTAAGGATTTGTCCGGGATCATCAGATCCTCGTCGAACTCCATCTTATAGCCCAGACCGAAGCAGTCCGGGCAGGCCCCGAAGGGATTATTGAAGGAGAAGCTTCGCGGCTCCACCTCCTCGATGCTGATGCCGCAGTCCGGGCAGGCGAAGCTCTGGCTGAACGTCATGGTCTCACCGTCCACGACTTCCACCATCATCAGGCCGTTGCCCAGATTCATCGTCGTCTCGATCGAATCGGTCAGACGTTTCTCGATTCCCGGCCGCACCGCAAGGCGGTCCACGATGATCTCGATATTATGCTTGATATTCTTGTCCAGCTTGATCTCTTCGTTCAGTTCATACTGATTGCCGTCGATCCGCACGCGGGCGTAGCCGCCCTTACGGGCCTGGTCCAGCACTTTCGCGTGTTCGCCCTTGCGCCCCCGCACCACCGGCGCCAGAAGCAGGAACCGGGTCCGCTCCGGCAGCGCCAGAATCTGATCCACCATCTGGTCCACGCTCTGCTTGCGGATCTCCCGGCCGCACTTCGGGCAGTGAGGAATACCGATCCGGGCATAGAGAAGACGCATATAGTCGTAGATCTCCGTCACCGTTCCCACGGTAGACCTGGGGTTCCGGTTCGTCGACTTCTGGTCGATGGAAATGGCCGGTGACAGGCCTTCAATGCTCTCCACGTCCGGCTTCTCCATCTGGCCCAGGAACTGCCGCGCATAAGAAGACAGCGATTCCATATAACGCCGCTGGCCCTCCGCGTAGATCGTATCGAACGCCAGGGACGACTTGCCCGAACCGCTCAGGCCCGTCAGCACCACCAGCTCGTCCCGGGGGATATTGATATCGATATTCTTCAGATTGTGCTCGCTGGCACCTCGGATTTTGATAAACTGCTTTGCCATGAAACTGGAACTCCTTTTTTATTTGAATCATTGGTCTGCCGATATAATAAATACAGTCGCTTTCACACAGCAGATGACGCTAAAACAGACGCGGGATGAATCTTTGTCGGGAAGGAAGATCGCAGTGCGCCCGCAAGTCCGCGCTACGATTATACCACAGCTGCTTCGGAATTGCAAACACTTGTTCGAATAAACTGCAGGCGGTAGATGGATATCTCCGCCTGCAATATAATCCTGCAAATGAATTGTTCGATCTCTATCTATCCTGCGCCCCAGACCTGTAGGCCGCCGGAAACTTCATACGGACGATGCTCCCGCTATGAATCTCATTTCGCCCCCAGCGGTCCCTACAGCGGGGAAACGGGTCCCGGCGCCTCGGCCGGCTGAGGTTCCGGTGCCGGCTGCGTCTCGGCAGGCGCTGTTTCCTGCGGCGTTATGGGGCCCATCGGACCGGAAGGCGCCTGTGATTCAG
>CANQFR010000023.1 GCA_947599905.1 uncultured Lachnospiraceae bacterium | reverse complement strand
AATGTAGATGAGATCCGCGAGGCCAACGAGATGGGCATTATCTGCGGAGTTACCACCAATCCGTCCCTGATCGCCAAGGAAGGCAGGGACTTCAATCAGGTGATCAAGGAGATCGCCTCCATCGTGGACGGCCCGATCAGCGGCGAGGTGAAGGCCACGACGACCGATGCGGCCGGTATGATCAAGGAGGGGCGTGAGATCGCGGCGATCCATCCGAACATGGTCGTGAAGATCCCGATGACCGCCGAAGGTCTGAAGGCCGTCAAGGTCCTGTCTGCTGAAGGCATCAAGACCAATGTGACCCTGATCTTCACCACGGCGCAGGCGCTTCTGGCTGCCCGCGCAGGCGCGACCTTCGTGTCTCCGTTCGTGGGACGTCTGGACGACATCTCCATGCCGGGCGTGGAACTGATCGAGGACATCGCGGATGTATTTATGACCCACGATATCAAGACTGAGATCATCGCCGCCAGTATCCGCCACGCGATCCATGTGATCGACTGCGCGAGGGCCGGCGCGGACATCGCTACGGTGCCGTATAAGGTGCTGATGCAGATGACCAAGCATCCGCTGACGGATCAGGGCATCGAGAAGTTCAAGAAGGATTATATCGCTGTATTCGGCGAGTAAAAGAGTGGTTGTATAAAGTTCCGCTGTTGACGGCAGGTTATAGGAAATGAGCGTTGGAAGGGGATATGCGAAATATCCCCTTTCGCCGTAATATCTAGTAATACGAGGTGCGGCTGCCGGGACGGTCAGGCTGGCGTGTGCACAGAAACGCCGCCTGATCGGCGCAAATATAGCCGCGTCAGTGCGCCGCAGGGGAGGGGGATTCGGATATGACGCAGAGGGAATTGACATTTACCCAGTGGGGATTTGCGTTCTGGTTTGTGAACCTGAATTTTCAGGGAGTGGATATCCTGCCTGATTTTCTGGGAATCGCGTTTCTCGCCTGCCTACTCACTGTCGTTCAGCATATCCGTAATAACCTGACCTAATCCAGACACCTTCGTTCCCTCTCGCTCTCTGCTGCTCGATCTGCTCCAGGCACCAGTCGTTAAACATCACCAGCGCTGCGGACAGCTCCTCGCTGTCCATCCGGTCGATCGCTTCACGCTTCTCCTGCCCATAGCGGCTCTATTTCTCATTGTCTTCTTTGTAGTTTCGCTGCCATCCCATACATTCCCCGTGAAAAGCACTGTATTGATGACCGGTCGGCTCCGGTCTTCTCTTGTTATACTGGATAGAAATTCATCCGCTTGTTTCAGGACCTTCGCTTCCCGGTGCCGCTTCTCCGGGCCTTTCAGCTGACGGGTATACGACAGCGCGTCGTATCAACGAAGATCAAACCTTCTGCACGGCGTTTGTTATACTTATACAAAAGAAAATGTCGTAGAGTGGCGTACTCTACGACATCACATAATCTTTCCCGCCTTGTTAACTGGATTATACAAAAGCGAGGAAAATTTGTCAATAAGATTTGATTAAAAAACAATAAAATTTCAACGCGTTTTTTGCCGAGAAGGAGGTCGTCGCTATGTTGGAAAGCGGAAGAAAAATTTATCTTGAAACAGACAGCCGTGAATTAAAACAATTCGTCGTCAGACAGGAGGAGGACGGACGGCTCGTCCTTCTCGAATGCAGCTATATTGTCTCCGAACCACTGTCGGCGGAAGCGGACGGGCGCGGCAGGGATACTCTTGCGGAATATGCGGAAAAATGGCTGGAAACCGTGAAATATCAGGTCAGGGAATCCACCTTTATGAAATACTGGAACCTGGTGTACTCCTATATCATCCCGGAACTGGGCGGTAAAGAATGGGACTCCCTTAATCGGGAAACAATAGAGCTTTTCTGCGGCCGGATGCGTTCCGCGGGCGGCCAGCGGCAGAGCGGGCTTTCCGCCAAGACCGTCTCGGATATTATGTCGGTATTGCGCCGGATTTTTGGCTATGCTTCCGATCACGGAGCCGCGGTGCGGTTCAATCTTTCAGCGATCACCGTAAAAAAAGAGGCAAAAGAGATGAATGTCCTGACCGAGAAGGAGCAGAACAGGTTATACAGGCATCTCCGCGCAGATCTTTCCGACCGGAATCTGGGAATTCTGATCTGTATGTTCACCGGATTACGTCTGGGGGAAATCTGCGCCCTTAAATGGGAGGATATTTCCTTCGCGGAGCAGACGATCTTCGTTCATCGGACAATGCAGCGGATCCAGACGAAGGATGATCCGAAGAAAAAGACGAAGATCATTGTCACACCGCCCAAAAGCGGAAGCTCAGTCAGAAAGATCCCGATTCCGAAAGAACTGATCAAGATCTTATATTCGTTCCGAAAGAAACAGAAGGGATATGTTCTGACCGGCAGGGAGGACGCCTATGTGGAGCCCAGGACGATGGAACGGCATTTTGCAAAGGTTCTTGACCGGGCGGGGATAAAGAGGGTGAATTTCCATGCGCTCCGCCACACCTTTGCGACGCGGTGCGTGGAAATGGAATTCGATGTGAAAAGCCTGAGTGAGATTCTGGGGCACGCTAATGTAAATATTACCTTAGGCCGTTATGTACATCCGTCCATGGAGCTGAAACGAAAAAATATGCAGAGGCTGTCAGCGCTGCTGGCCGTCAACTGGTAGAAAAAAGCCGGGACCGGGTCTGATATCCGGCAAACGTAAGGGATGGCGTCGTAGAGTACGCCACTCTACGACACGCCCGCTGATCCGTATACCTGAGCGGTATAGGAAAGGAGGACACATGGCTGAACAGTTTCTGAATACTAAATCCGTTTTTCTGCTTCACACGGAGATGGCGGCTGACGGCTGCGTGACCGGTACGATCAACCGGATATCGGACGGTGAAGCTGTGTCCTTTGCGGGCCTTGATCAGGCTCTTCTTATGATAAACGAATGGCTGGAGGAAGAAAAGCCCTCTTTTTCGGATGAGGTTCTGCGGTCCTTCAGGGCGGGACGCCGAAAGAATCCGGCGGCCCATGGTGTGGGCGGAGCGTCATCCGCGGAATCGGATTGTGAACCGTTTGAGGTCACAGGAGCGGCGAAGGCCGCCGTATTCGACTCTGTCCATCTCGCGGGTCTCGGACGCCGCGGCGACGCCAGACGCAGGGAAGCGTTTCTCGTCCGCGTCATCTGCCGCCAGCACAACAGCTGGCAGGGGGAAGTCTGCTGGAAAGCCCAGCGGCTTTATTTCCGAAGCACATTGGAATTGATGTGTCTGATTCATTCTGCACTGGATCCCGGCGCGGTGAAGGCGAAGTCCGCTGCCAGATCCATCACTGAACCCGTATTCCGGGCGGTATAAGTACGGCGGATAATCGTATCTTATCACAGTTTCGCGGCTGTTTCCTTTAAAATGCGCGGCGTGCGCGGCGCATTTTCACAAAGGTAGGAACAGTGGTGAGTATTTGTAGTTGATTGAAAGATGATTTATAGATCAAAGGAAATGGAGACAAAAACTTTGAAGGGAGAGAGAGGAAATGAAGGAGATGTGGAGATTTAACAAGAAGAGCTCACGCATTCTGGCTGGATTTCTGGCGATGATGCTGGTGTTCTCCAACATCGCGGCGAACGTGCAGACCGTGTACGCGGCTGGTCCGCTGTTCCAGATTGGCGGTGACGGTGAGGTCACGCCGGTCGATAACGGCGACGAACTTGATGGCGGCACGCTTGACGGGATGGAGATTGGTGCTCCTGCGGACGATGAGGAAGAATATGATTTCCATGTCAGCATCTGGCCCGAGATGGAGAAGATTGAAGATACGGAAGGCGAGGAGTCCGATCCTGAGGAAGCTCAGGAGGTATGGACCGGCAAATGGCTCCAGTATATGTACGATGGTCAGGAGACCGATCATACTCTGGGTCAGGAGCTGCTCATGTCCGACAAATATGCGGATGAATACGGCCCGCTGGATATGGATCTGCCCGGCACCTGGGAAGGCGACAATGACGAGGTCATGGAAGTCTACCCGGATGGTACTGCGCTGGTCAAAAATGAAGGTACTGTCAATGTAACCTTCACCTATGAGGACGAGGCAATCACGGACTCGCTGGAGGAAGACGCGCCTGCAGAAGAAACTGAGACGGCAGATCTTTCGGAAGAGAAAAATACAACTGGCGATGATCAGGCCATTGATGATCTGCAGACAGTTGACGACGAAACAACGGAAACCGTAACGGCTGGTGAGGAAGAGACTGAAGCTGAGACGGAGGCCGAAGATGAAACTGAAACAGAGGCTGAGGCTGAAGTTGAAGACGAAACAGAAGCAGAGGCTGAGACTGAAGTCGAAGACGAAACAGAAGCAGAGGCTGAGACTGAAACGGAAGCAGAGACTGAGGTTGAGACGGAAGCGGAAGCAGAGACCAAGACAACCGTCAGCGCGGGTGTCAGCACTGCTGCGCCGGAAAATGAGAAAGAGACCGAGCCCGCCGCTGTGAAGAAAACCAAGACGGCAGCGCCTTTGGAAGTGGGGACGGCGTCTGTCAAAGAAAAGAACATGGCTGGCGACGGTCAGACCATTGGCGATCCGCAGACTGCAAGCGACGAGCCGACGGCAGACAGCGAAACGGCGGGAACCATAACGACTGCGGCGAAAGAGGCTGAGACGGAAGCGGAGAGCGAAGCTGAGACCGAAGCTGAGACCGAAACGGAAGCAGAGATTGAGACAATCGTCAGCACGGAAGTCAGCGCTGTTGCGCTGGAAAATGAGAAAGAGACTGAGCCCGCCGCTGTGAAGGAAACCAAGCCGGCAGCTCCTTCGAAAGAGGAGACGGCATCTGGCAAAGAAAAGAACACGGCTGGCGACGGTCAGACCATCGGCGATCCGCAGACTGCAGTCGACGAGCCGACAGCAGACGACGAAACGACGGAAACCGTAACGACTGCTGCGGAAGAGGCTGAGACGGAAGCGGAGAGCGAAGCTGAGACCGAAACGGAAACAGAGGCAGAGACGACCGCCAAGGCGGAAGTCAGCACCGCTGCGCAGAAAAATAGAGTAAGAAGACCGAGCCGCCGCGCTGTGAAGGAAACCGAAGCGGAAGCAACGGAGAGCAGAACGGAAGAAGCTTCTGAGGATCGTTCCGACGAGACGGAATCTGTGCCGGTAGCAACTGGAAGCAACGCGGCAAAGCCGGAGATTCATGAGGCCCCCGAGGAAGAGGCTGAGATGGAATTGGAACCGGGCACTGTCCTGACTTGGGTCGTGTGCGTGAAGTATGTGGGGCCGGCGCTGATGGCGGAGGAGCCCCTCACTGATGGCATACTGAAAGTTGATCAGATTGAATATCACTCATTAAATGTGCCGGTAGAGCTTATAGGTGGTAGCCACACTGTAACAGTTACTGGAAATTGGTATGGAACCATTATCAATACCGGCACCGGTACAACGACTATTGGAGGTACGGGCACAATTGACGCTAGGGGAAAAGGTAGTGCGATAACAGTTAAAGATGGTACAACAGTTGTATTAAATGGTAATGTTACTGTCACTGGCGGCACGGGTACAGAGGTAGATCATAGTGGCTCTGAGCCCAGAGCTCCCCACACATTTAATGTCGGTGGTGGTGTCTACGTTAAGAAAGGTATTTTTATATTAGATGGCGCTACTATTACCGGGAATACTGCTCAGCGCGGCGGTGGTGTTTTTGTGGATGCAGGCAGTAACTTTACGATGAAGAGTGGAGAGATCAGCTCTAACCAAACCGTTAATAAGGTGAAAGGAGAAGATAAGTATGCAGGCGAGGGCGGTGGTATTTACATCTTTGGCGATGGAGCTACAGCCCTTATTACTGGCGGTAGCATTATAAACAATACCTGTAATTCGCAGACTGACCTGGGTGGCGGCGGCCTTTACGTCAATAACGGCGGTAAGGCGACCTTGGTCAATGCAATAGTAACAGGAAACTCTGCGGATGGATGGGGCGGTGGTATCGCAGGATGCGGCCATGGCGAGTCTTCTCTGGTGGCAGTCGATGGCGTGGCTTTATATGGCAATACTGCAAAAGGCGAAAAGAAAACAGCAATAGATGGTGAAAAGGGAAAGACCAATAATACAAAGATTGACAGCCAGACTATTGCGGGAAGAGCGGGAATAACAGGTGATGATGCAGCGGATTTCTATAGCGGCGGTGCCACTATTGTTAGCAATTACATGATAGGCGGCGGCTCAGCGAAATACCACGCAAAATACGGTTATTATAAAGACGGCGTAGAAGCAAATGGGGCAGTCATAGAAATAAAGGATATAGCGGATGATGAGGTTATAAAATACCAGACAAAGTATCCTTCAGCAGGTTTTCCGAACGATTTAATCCATTTTGAATACTCCAGAACTGCGCTTGCCCTTAAAGCAAATCCGACTGAGGAATCCATCAGCATGATTCCTAAGAATAACGTTGTTATGATTAGTGGAAATCATTCCACGGTCCATGGCGGAGGCATCGGTTGCAATGGCTCGCTTTACTTCGGCAGCACTTCTGAGCAGAATTTTGAATTTTATATTCTGAACCTGACTCTGAATGCAAAGAAGCAGATGGAAGGCGGCGGAAACCTGACGGCTGGTGCATATAAGTTTGATCTGTTGTATGATAGAGAGAATGGGATGAAAGCTGCAACGGCCCAGAACGACGCGGACGGAAATATCCAATTTGTACTTAGCGATTATCTGGATATTAGCAATCATCTGAAAGGTGATAAAATTACATTTTATCTGAAAGAAAGCATACCGACAGATGGATCCAGAGATCCACGTATTAAATATGATAAGTCTGTGTATAAACTGGTTGTAACGTTAAGTGGGCCGGTTGATAGCAGTCAAACGGTAACGCTGTCGCATCAGACATCTAGCAATAATAAAAATGATATTACGGTTACGTATACTAAGCACACTTATAGCATGCAGAGTATATCCATCACGAAGGTTAAAGACAATGATGGAAATCCTGTTCCTGTAAATGAACCTGTGGTGGCTAATACAACCCCAACCTTTGTCAACTCTATGAAGGCTACCTATACGCCGAATGTAGAGAAGACTGTGACAGGGCCGGCTTCATCAAATGCAACATTTGAATTCAAGATCGTAGCTGATGCAAGTAATCGTGAGGGCGGGGCTGTTATGGGTGCCACAACAGCAACTGTAACAGGTACAGGCAGTGCGAGTTTTGGGGCTATTACTTTTACGCAGCCAGGTACGTACCGATTCACCATAAGTGAAACAAAAGGAAGTGAGTCAGGATATACCTACGATGAGAGCCAATGGACTCTGGAGGTGGTAGTTGATAATGATTACAATGTCACGGCTCACAGATACGCTAAGGTAGGTGGAAGCGATCGCTCTACTGAGAAAGCAACCTTCAACAATATTTATACAGCGCCGATAAGCTATCAGCCGAAGGTTACTAAGGTTGTTGATGGTCCGACGCCTGAGGATAAGAGTTTCAGTTTCAGCATTACTGAGAAGGCAGGAAATCCGGAAGGCGGTGCCGTGCTTCCGTCTGATAAAACAGCGACTGTAACTGGAAGCAACAGTACAACTTTTAATAGCATAACCTTTACAAAGGCTGGAACGTATCGGTTTGAGATTCGCGAAACACAGGGAAATGCGAAGGGATACGCTTATGACGGAAGCGTCTGGACGCTGACAGTGGAGGTTGCGGATAATAATCACGTACTGAGTGTCACAGGGCATACCTATGACAAAGCAGCTACTGACTCGTCTGCCGCTGATTCAAGTACAGAACAAGCGACTTTCACTAATGTTTATAGGATTACTAAAAATGCAGAATACAGTCCGGAAGTGAAGAAGGAGATTACTGGCGCAACGCCTCCAGATAAGAAGACGTTTACGTTTGCGATTTCTTCAACGAACGGGACTCCGATGCCTTCGGCAAAAACTATAACGGTAAATGGCGCCGATACAGGACATTTCGGAAATATTGAGTATACTGCAGCTGGAACCTATACTTACACGATTAATGAAGTGAGTGGTGATGCAGCAGGGTACAGTTATGATGGCAGCATCTGGACGCTGACAGTGGTGGTTACAGATATTGACAGTGAACTGCAGGCAAAAGGCACTTATACGAAGGAAGACGGGACTTCATCGAATGAGGCGGCCACTTTCATTAACACGTATACAGTAACGGAGACGTTATATGTTCCGAATGTTGAGAAAGTGATCACCGGCGTGGAGTCGTGGAAAGATAATCAGTCTGAGCATAAGTTCAATTTCAGCATTGCTGCAAATAAGAATTATGGTGCTAATGTAACTCTGCCCGATCCGACCGAAGCTACGGTAGTGATTAGCGATTCAGATAATGATGGAATCGAAGTAGGCCATTTTGGTGAGATTACCTTTAATGCTGCAGGTACGTATGAATTCACGATTTCGGAGATGGTTGATGTTCCGGCTGGGTTTACACGAGATGCTAAGACCTGGACCTTGACGGTGGTCGTTGAGGATCATGATTCCATACTGGAGGTGACGAGTCACAGCTATCAGCAGCAGGAAGCGGCGGAATCCAATCAGGATAAGGCAACATTTACCAACGAGTACAAGGTAACATCGACCGACTACGCGCCCAAGGTGACCAAGGAAGTCACAGGTGAGGTCAGACCTGATAAGATGGAAGACCAGAGGGTCTGGACTGATAATAAGACCTTTACGTTCAACATTGAGAGCTACAATGCTGCGGCTAAGAATTCGACGAATGTCACGATGCCGGGCGAAACAAGTGTTAAGGTTGAAGGTACGGAGAACGGTAAGGTCAGCTCGGCAAGCTTTGGCAGTATTACATTCAACCGGGTTGGCGAGTATCAGTTTATGATTACTGAGGTGGATTCCAAGGAACCTGGTTACGACTACGATGACCATGCGTGGATAATGACAGTCACGGTTGTCGATGTCAATAGTGACCTGAAGATATCGAGCGTGGTTTATGAACAGGTGACGAAAGACTCGGAAGGCAACGTAACAAAGACAGGTACGAGCAAGGAAGAACCCAGAACGGATGACGGATATGTCGATACAAGTGGCAGTGATTATACGGTATCTGCGAAATTTACCAATAATTACGCAGTGGAGCCCACCACGTACGCGCCTGAGGTTATGAAGATTATCTCCGGCAACGCGATGCCGCCTGAGGACAGGACGTATACCTTTACATTGACCGCAGGCGATTGGCGTCCGAATGACGGTTCCGTACAGGTGGGCGCAAAGCTTCCGGATCCTGCGATTGCCACAGTGGTCGGCGCGGGCCGCGGCACATTTGGTGAAATTGAATTCACCAAGCCCGGATTCTACAACTTTACGATTGCTGAGGTAGATGAAGGAGGTTCTGCGGGCTATATCTACGACGACACTACCTGGAATGTAAGGGTGACGGTAGAAGATAAGGACAGCAAGCTGGCAGTCACAAAAGTTGCATATACAAAGACTGCCGGCAGCAAGACGCAGAACGCGGGTGAAACGAAAGAGGGCGATCTGACCGAAGAAAATACAAAGGCATTCTTCGCTTCGTTCTACAATGAATACTATGTGATTCCGACGGAGACGCGGCTTCATGTCACCAAGTACGTCACCGGTTCCGTAAGACCGGATAACAACGTGGCGACCTTCAACTTCCGGTTGGCGCTGATTGACGCGACCACAAGGAATGGAGCGACGCTTCCGGAGAAGCAGACTGTGACGATCACAGGTTCTGGAGATCCGGGACTCTTGGGAACGGCGGACTTTGATCCGATCAAGTTCACCCAGGCCGGTACCTACATCTTCGAGATCGATGAGATGACCGGATTTGAGACGGATACGCAGACGATGCCGGGTTATACCTATGACAGCAGCACCTGGAAGGTAAGCGTAGAAGTCGAGGATCATAACGGAACATTGGTTGTAACGAAAAAAGAGTATAAC
Source organism: uncultured Lachnospiraceae bacterium (assembly GCA_947599905.1). GTDB lineage: Bacteria > Bacillota > Clostridia > Lachnospirales > Lachnospiraceae > UBA3402. Next base: position 13,967 of record CANQFR010000023.1, on the reverse strand, counting down.
CATCTGGTAAATGGTGAACGAGTTGACTCTTCAGATGTTCCTGAAGAAGAAGGCGCTAAGTTCGTCAACGATTACGACGTGGAGTCCACGAAGTATGCGCCGAAGGTAAATAAGGAATTCGCCCGCAGCGCGGCTGCAAGGCCGACGGAGGAGACATTCACATTTACCATGGAGCCGGCTGCAGATTACGGCGAGAACATCACATTCAGCGACGCTGCGACTGCGAAGGAAGTTACAGTCACCGGAGCCGGAATCGCTGCATTTGACGACATTACGTTCAACGAGTCCGGAACCTACGAATTCATTATCAGCGAGACTGACGACAGCGAAAAGTCTGGTTATACATACGATCCGGTGAAGTGGAAACTGACAGTGGAAGTTATCGATACCGGAAGAAAGGCAGAGGGAGCGAACAGAAGCCAGCTTATGGTGAATACGACCTCTTATGTCCAGATTGATACGGATGAACCGAAGTCTGCCGGCGGAATGGCTACATTTACCAATGACTATCAGGCAAAGGAAGGCAGATATGTACCGCAGGTAGAGAAGAAGCTGACTGGCGCGGACAGACCGACGGAGAAGACCTTCACATTCAGCATTCTGGAGAACGGTTACACGCCGCCGGTATATGCTCTGGCTTTGGAAAGCGGTGCAGTAATGCCGGAGAAGACAGAAGTAACTGTGACTGGCGAGGGAACAGCATCCTTTGACGAGATCAGATTTACCAATGCCGGAATTTACAGCTTCCTGATCACCGAGAACAAGGGCACAGATAACGGCTATACGTACGACGAGACGGCATGGAACCTGACGGTGACGGTGGAAGATATAGCTGGTCAGCTGACAGTGACGGATGTTGTATACGAGAGCAATGGAACAGAAGCAGATAAGGCTGGATTTACCAACGATTACGAGGTGACTGCTACTGAATACGCTCCGGGCGTAAAGAAAACTGTTCTTGGCAATCCGCTTGAGGAAGAGCAGTTCAACTTCACCATGGAAAGCGGCGAAGGAAACGATGCGGAAGGATTCGCGTTCGCGGAAGGCGACATCGGACGTCAAGTAACGGTTAACGGAGCCGGAACCGGAAAGTTTGGCGGTATCACGTTCAAGAAGGCCGGAACCTACACCTTCAAGATCAAAGAGACCAGCAGCAACAGCCCGTTCTGGGCAGATGACGATCGGACCTGGACGCTGACGGTGGTAGTGGAGGATGAGGATTCCAAGCTGGTGGTGAAGAGCCACACTTACGTAAGGGACGGCGAGGATTCCGTAACCTCTGATACCGAGGCGGAATTTGAAAATGAGTTCCATGGCCCCGGCGATCTGTCCATCAGCAAGACCGTAAGCGGCAACCGCGGCGAGATGACGAGAGCGTTCAACTTCATCGTGACGTTTACGAACCTGAAGGGTGAGCCTCTGGCCGGAACCTATGAGTACGCAGGCAGCAGCACAGTGGAAGGCGTGGAAGCGCCTGCGGACGGAAGCCTTAGCGGCGGCGTGCTGAACATCACGCTGGCGCACGGCCAGAAGATTACCATCAAGGGAATCCCGGCCGACACGAAGTACACGGTGACAGAGACCGAAGCGGATACTGAGGAATATCAGACGAGCGTGGAAGTCAATGGGGACCGTCTGACCGGCGATGAGGCAGTCGGCGAGGTGGTAAGAGATACGGAGACTGTGGTCGAGTACCTGAACTACCGCAACCGCTCCGGCGGGACGACACCTGGCGGCCCTGGCCCAGGCCCAGATTCAGGCCCAGGTCCAGGCCCAGGCCCAGACACAGGTTCGGGCCCAGACTCAGGCCCAGATTCAGGCCCAGGTCCAAGCCCGGAGTTCGAGCTGATCACTGATGAGCCGACGCCGCTTTCGAGCTTCAAAAATCTTGAGAACATAGAGGATGAGGATGTGCCGCTGGCATTTCTGGCGCCTATGACCGGAGACAATAAGCCTGTAGGAGCTGCAGCGCTGTTCGGCCTGGTGGCCCTGGGAGTGATGGGGGCGTTCGGAATCAAGGCGTTCAAGAAAGACGAAGACGATAAGCATTGAGGAAGCTCGATTCGGAGAATGCAGCATAAGAAAGAAGCATAAGAGATAACAGAATATTTCAGGGGAACGCCGAGAGGTATGACGCTCCCCTGAAATCATAACAGGAGGTGGCGTTGTGAAGAAGGTTGTGATGTGCGTACTTGCAGCCGCTCTTGTACTTGCCGGCGGCCTTACCGCGAGAAATCTGATGTGGGAATACGGTCACAGAGGAGAGCCGGCTGTGACCGGTATGCTGGTCATACCGGATGACAGTCTGCTTGTTATTGACGACGATACGGTTCCCCTTGCGGAAGGACCGAATGCATCCGGCTCGGAGAAAAGTGAGAATCCCTATATTCAGCAGGTTGTGGATCTGGTCAATGCGGAGCGCGCGAAGGAGGGGCTGAATCCGCTTGAAAAGTCGCCGGAGGTCTGCGTGGCGGCGGATGTAAGGGCTCATGAGATCGCGGGATCATTTTCCCATACAAGACCGGATGGCCGCAGATACCGTACGGTTCTGGCGGATAATGGGGTGAGCAGCCATTTTAGCGGCGAGAATATTGCGGGCGGTTACCGCTCGCCCGACGAAGTGGTAAAGGCGTGGATGGGAAGCGAAGGGCACCGTGAGAATATCATGAATCCGGATTATACCCATATCGGCGTTGGATACTATAACGATAGCGCCAGCGGTCTCCAGTATTGGTGCCAGCTGTTTATCTACTGATACTGGCCGGGAGCTTGAGGGACAGCCGACGGCGCGGGGACGCGGCTGGACGTTCTGCGGATGAGAGCAGATATGAATGACTGATATGTGGCCGGCAGATAAAGCTGCCGGCCGATTTTTGTTTTCATGCAGACTTGTAAAGGAACAAGCCGCACCCAGGCAGTCATCGCCCGCGCCAAAGCTGTTCGATGAAAACGGCAGGAGAATGCGAAGCGGTTCGCGAATAGGCATTGAAATGTCAGACAGATTATGATAAATATATAAGCAGCGGCATTGCCATATGGCGGCGGCGTTGCCGCGCAAAACGGTTTCGAGAAAAGGAGGATTTTCCATGCGGTACGAAGTGAAGGGAGAGACGCTTCCGGTTGTCGTGTGTTATCTGGACGATGGGGAGCAGATGATCACGGAGCGCGGTTCGATGAGCTGGATGTCTCCGAACATGAGGATGGAAACCGGGACCAACGGCGGCCTCGGCAAGGCGTTCGGCAGGATGTTTGCCGGCGAGGCGATGTTCCAGAATACCTATACCGCGATGGGCGGCCAGGGGATGATCGCGTTCGCGTCCAGCTTCCCGGGCCGGATCGTTCCGTTCCAGATCGGCCCCGGACGGGAACTGGTGGTGCAGAAATCCGGCTTTCTGGCGTCTGAAACCGGCGTAAATCTTTCTGTATTTTTTCAGAAAAAGCTGGGCGCCGGATTCTTCGGCGGCGAGGGATTCGTCATGCAGAAGCTGTCGGGACAGGGCATCGTGTTTCTGGAGTTCGACGGCCATGTGGTTGAGTATGACCTGCAGCCGGGACAGCAGATTATCGTGGATACCGGCTATCTGGCGGCTATGGAGGGCACCTGCAAGCTTGACATCCAGACTGTGTCCGGCGTGAAGAATGTGCTGTTCGGCGGCGAGGGCCTGTTTAATACCATAGTTACGGGGCCGGGACATGTATGGCTGCAGACCATGCCGATCTCCGCGGTCGCAGGGCAGATCCTGCGCTTTGTACCGTCCGGGAAATAGAATTCAGCGGTGCGCGGCATGTACGCGGATAGAGGGACAGGATGATGGGAAAGAGAAGGAAAACGGACCGGCGGGCAGCGGGTACGCGCGGCGCAGTCATTCTTGCAGCGGCTGCGGTGGTTTGTCTGACGGCGCTTGGCGGATGGATGATCTGGCGTGAGCAAGGCGCCTCCCCGGGGGCATCCGCGACTGACGCACAGGCTGATCACCGGGCGTCCGCGGCTACCGCGCAGGATGACGGCCGTCCAGACGAGACCGTGGCGCCCGCAGTGGTCGAACTGACCACTGCGGCTGATCCGGGTGAAGCCGGAAACGGTGCGGGAAACGCCGGGGACGGCGCGGCTTCGCAGGGCGCAGGACAGGACGGAAGCGGCACGGGCGCGCCGGCGCAGGAGGACTCCGGAGATATTACGCTTCTCTTTGCAGGCGATGTCTATCTCTCAGACCATGTGATGAACGCCTATCAGCGTGCCGGCGGTATCAGCGGCGTTCTGGATGCGGGTATCCGCGCCGAGATCAACGCGGCGGATATTTTCATGGTAAATCAGGAGTTTCCGTTTACGAACCGGGGGACGGCGGCGGAAGATAAGCAGTTTACGTTTCGGATTCCGCCGGAGAAGGTATCCATGTTCACGGAAATGGGAATCGACATCGTGACCATGGCGAATAACCATATTCTGGATTTCGGATCGGAAGGCATTACCGACAGTCTGGCAGCGCTGGACGGCGCCGGGATCACGCATGTGGGTGTCGGCGAGGATCTGGAGCAGGCGAAGAAACCGGTAATTCTGGAAGTAAAGGGCAAAAAGATCGGCTTTCTCGGCCTCAGCCGCGTCTATATGGCGGCCAGCTGGGCGGCAGGCGCGGGGCATCCGGGGGTCTTTTCCACTTACGACCCGACGCTGCCATTGCAGGAGATCCGGGCGCTCCGGTCACAGTGCGATTATCTGGTGGTTTATGTTCATTGGGGCATCGAGCGGAATACGGAACCTGAAGACTACCAGAGAAATATGGGCCGGCAGTACATCGACGCGGGCGCGGATCTGGTGGTCGGAAGCCACCCCCATGTGCTGCAGGAGATCGAGTATTATAACGGAAAGCCCATTGCCTACAGTCTCGGAAATTTTGTGTTCGGCAGCAGTATCCCGGAGACGGAGCTTCTGAAGGTGGTGCTGAAGGACGGAGACGGCGAACCGGCCGTGGAAGTTACGACGATTCCCTGCACGTCATCCGGCGGGTATACGCGGATGACAGCAAATTAACATAAGAAATCGGTCGGGAAACGGCGAAAATAGACGGAGATATCCGCCGCTCCCTGCCGCAGATGGCAGACGGCTGCCGGAAGGAGGTATTATGCGTTATAGAATCAGTGGGTTTTCGGATGAAATAGCAGCGGATGCGGAGGAACAGTTCCGGGTATTGAATAAGCTGGGGATATCCTGTTTCGAAGCGAGAGGGATCGGTGAGAAGAATATTTCCGCACTGACCGATGAGGAAGCGCTGGCGTTAAAGGAGCTGATGGCGCGTTACGGAATTGAGGCTTCTTCCATCGGTTCGCCTGTCGGCAAGGTGAAGCTTGAGGAAGCATTTGAGCCGCATTTTGAAATGTTCCGGCGGGTGGTGCGGATCGCGGAGATTCTGGGCTCCCGATATATCCGGATCTTCAGTTTCTATCACGATGGCGGTGAGAACTGGACGAATGAGGAGCGGGCGGAGGTGCTGCGGCGCCTGCGGGAGATGATACAGTACGCTGCCGGGCATGATGTGATCCTGCTCCATGAAAATGAAAAGGATATCTACGGTGATACGGCGGACCGCTGCGCGGATTTGATGAACGAGCTGTACGGGGAACATTTTAAGGCAGTGTTTGATCCGGCCAATTTCGTTCAGTGCGGACAGGATACAAAGTACGCCTATGGGCTCCTGCAGGATTATATTGCCTACATGCACATCAAAGACGCCTGCCGGTCGGACGGCCATGTGGTGCCTGCCGGCTGCGGGGACGGAAATGTAGAGTTTATCCTGCGCGAACTGTCTGCCCGGGGATATGACGGATACCTGAGCCTGGAGCCCCATCTGGGGACGTTTGCCGGCTTAAAAGATCTGGAACTGGATGACAAAATGCTGGATCTGCCGGAAGGCGGGGAAGGTACCTTTACGATAGCCTACCGCGCCCTCTGCGGGATCCTGGAGAAAATCGGATAGAGGGGAAGCGGTATTCCCCTTAGATATGGAAGAACAGCCCCGCTTTCTTAAGAACCGGCCGTACCGCCATATACACGACGACTACGACGATGGTGCCGGCGATGGCGTTGATAAAGGTGACGCCCGCGGTCCAGGTCGACATGATCGCGGCGGCTGTGGCTTCCACGCCAAGGATGTAATTCTTATAAAAATATCCGACGATCGGATCCATGATCACATTAAATCCCAGTCCGGCGATGGATGCCAGAAGCGTCCACTTGAAGACATATTTATTATCATGCTCTTCCGTGATATGGGCGACGCGGTGCGCCACGAGGCCGGTTACCAGACCGATGCACAGCTTCAGCAAAAATGTCTTCGGCGCGATGGTTACATAAGCCGGGTCGATCAGATCCGCGATCGTCATGCCGATGGCGCCGGCCACGCCGCCGTATCCGCCGCCCAGCAGAAGGGCCGCCAGTACGCAGAAGGCATTGCCGATATGCAGCGCTGTCATCCCGCCGCCGAAAGTGGGGATCGGGATTTTTAAGAATGTAAACGCTGCGTAGCAAAGGGCCGCCATCAGGCCGGTGATCACGATCTTATAGACTTTTTCATTTTCTCTTTTCATCATACTTCCCTGCCTTTTGATCGGGAATCCGGCGGATTCCCGCTGATTTGACTGTCCGGCGCCGGGATAAGGGGAACTGCCCTCTCCTGCGGGCCGTATCAATCATGCTGTTTACGATATCACGGTTTTGGATTGATTAAAATATCCAGTTTGATACAATTTAATAATACCAGATGGCCGTTGCAATTCCGAAGAAGTTGTGATATATTTTAACAAAGAATACGAACGGCGGAGGCATAACAATGTACACCTACCCATGGTATCACTGGATTACATTTTTCTTTATATACAGCTTTTTCGGCTGGATTTTTGAATCCACTTATGTTTCGCTCCTGCAGCGCCGCTTCGTCAACCGCGGGTTCCTGCGGATCCCGATGCTGCCGCTCTACGGTACGGGGGCGGTCATGATGCTGTGGCTTTCCCTGCCGGTGCAGGATTCGGTCGTGCTCGTCTATTTCGCCGGCGTCGTCGGCGCGACGGTGCTGGAGTATGTGACCGGATATGTGATGGAGAAACTTTTCAAAATGAAATACTGGGATTACAGCAACCAGCCTTTCAACCTGCATGGTTATATCTGCCTGTCGTCGTCGGTTGCGTGGGGCTTTCTGACCATTTTCCTGACAGAAGTGATTCACCGGCCCATCGCGGAGTTTGTACTGGGGATGAATCCGTGGGCGGAGGCCGTGCTGCTGGTTGTGGTCGGCGCCGTGTTCGCGGCGGATACGGTTGTGTCCGTGAAGGAGGCTTTGGATCTGGGAAAGGCCCTGGAGGCTATGACGAAGATGAAGGCAGAGCTGGACAATTTGCAGGTGCAGGCTGCGCTATTGCGGTCTGAGCTCGAGCAGCGTCTGGAAAGCGTGAGCGCGGCGGAAATGCGTGCCGAGGCTTCGAACCGGCTGACTGAGGCGAAGGCGGACGCCGCGGCGAAGATGACAGAGGCCGCCGGCCGAGTGGCGGAGGCAGCCGCTTCTTTTATCCATGAGCATGTGAAGTCCGAGGAGGCGCTTACGGCCAGAATCCGGGTCCTGACTGAAAAGAGGGAGACGTTAGCCGGCCACATGAATTTCTACCGCAGGAACCTTCTGCGCGGCAATCCGTCGGCGTCGTCCGTGCGCTTTGCGGCGGCGCTTAAGGAATTGCGTGAAAAGGCCGACAGAAAATCAGATATATAGAAGGTATGTGGAGTGCGGTTTCGCGGATTTGCAGCGCGGGATACGGCGCCTAAAACAGGAACAGCGCCAGCACGAGAAACAGAATCAGCCCGGCCGCATTGACCAGTGTGAAGAAGCCGAGATATTTTCCGCCGTCGGCCCCTTCTGTCTTCATATAGAGGCGGAAGGAGATCAGGCTGGCCAGAGACGCGATGGGCGTTCCGAGACCGCCTAAATCCGTGCCGAGAAGGAGAGCCCGCCAGTTATCCGTGAAGCCGCTCAGCAGCACGGCGGCGGGGACATTGCTGATGATCTGGCTCGCCAGGGCGGAGGTCAGAAGCGGCCGGCCGGCCAGCATTTTCTGAAGGAACGCATGGACGCTTTCCATCGCGCCCAGATTTCCGGCGAAGATGAAGAAGCAGACGAAAGTCAGCAGCAGGCCATAGTCCATGGTTCGATAGAGCGACCTGTCCTCAATGAAGAGGGCCGTGCAGACGATGCCGAGAAGCACCGCATAGTGGAGTACGCGGAACACAGACAACAGGCAGATGCCGAACAGCACCGCATAGACGATCACAGGCTGCATCCGGTCGATCCCGGTATTTTCAGGAAGAGAGACGGTCAGTTTTTCCTGACGGCAGAAGAGAACGCTGCCTGTCAGAAGCGGCAGCGCCAGCGCCGCGAAGGGCAGAACCGTTCCGAAGAACTCCCCGGCGCTTAAGCCGAAGGCGGAATACAGGTACAGATTCTGCGGGTTGCCCACCGGCGTAGCCATGCTTCCGAGGTTGGCCGCCACAGTCTGCATGACGATGACGAAGATCATGTACCGCGTCTCGCCGGTCAGATTCAGGATCAGAACCGCGAAGGGCACGAAGGTGATCAGCGCCACATCATTGGTTACCAGCATCGAGGTGAAGAAGGGCAGCAGGATCAGAAGCGCAAACAGCTTTCTCCGGTGCATGCTGCCGGTCAGAAGCCTGGCAGCGAGCCATGAAAACAGCCCGTGCCGCTGCAGGCCGGCCACCACTGCCATCAGGCAGAACAGCAGGGCCAGTACCCGGAAATCAATATAGCTGATATAAGCCGCGGACGGCGGCACAAACAGCATGGAAATGAGCGCGCAGACGGCGGAAACCGTCAGGACGGGCTCTTTTTTGATGAAGCTCCTGAGTGGTAAGCGGAGGCCGCGGCGGGGATTTTCTGCCGGGGCGGAAGCGGTATTTCGGTTCATATGTATACTCCTTGAAATCATAAGGGTTAAAAGCCGTGACTGATTCACGGCATCTATTGTATGACATATTTTGCCGCTGCGCCAGTCTGTTTTTCAATAATTTGCGGGTTTATGGATGTTCGGGAGGATTGGACCGAGTCAAATTTCGAAAGTTTTGAAAAGTGATCATATGATCTTGACGTATATGGGAGAAAATAATATGATCAGAACAGATGAGTCTCTGTATGGCCGACGGGTTCGTCCATGCGGCCGGCAGGAATCTGCCGGCTGTCGGTTGAAATCAATCATGCGGCCTGTCAGCCGGTCGTCTCGATTTGGGAGGGCGTGAACATGATGAAATATCAGATCAGCCGCGACACCTCGTCTCCGGCGTATCTGCAGCTGTACCGTCAGCTGCGGGAGGACATCGTGCGGGGGATTTATCCGTACGGGAGCAAACTGCCGTCAAAGCGGATGATCGCGGAGGAACTCGGACTCAGCACGGTGACGGTGGAGCATGCCTTCGGACTGCTTGATGATGAGGGGTATATACAGCCTCGGGAGCGGAGCGGATATTATGTGATCTTCCGGACGGACGACGGCTTCACGGCATCGCCGGAAGAAGCGCCCGGAAAGGATGTTTGGCGGTCTCATACCGGCCGGAAGCCGCCGGCCGTGCCTGCGGAATTCCCGTTTTCCGTTCTGACCAAAGCTATGCGCAGGGTAATCTCCGACCGCGGCGAGGCAATTCTGGACCGTTCGCCGAACCTGGGTATGCCGGAGCTTCGCGGCGCGATCAGCCGCTACCTGAACAGGAGCCGCGGAATTACGGCGGATGTCAGCCAGATCGTTATCGGTTCCGGTTCCGAATATCTCTACGGCCTGATTGTCGAGCTGCTGGGCCGCGGGCGGATTTACGGTATCGAGTCGCCTTCCTATAAAAAGATCGAGCAGGTCTACCGGGCCTGCGATGTGCAGATCGAGAAGCTGCCGCTGGGCAGCGACGGTATCGAGAGCGGCGCTCTGAGAGAGAGCCGGGCGGATATCCTCCATCTTTCCCCGTATCGGAGTTTCCCCAGCGGCGTGACCGCGTCGGCGTCCAAGCGGCATGAATATATCCGCTGGGCGGCGAGGAACGGGAGATATCTTGTGGAAGATGATTTTGAATCGGAATTTTCGGTGCTTACGAAGCCGGAGGAGACATTGTTTGCCCTCTCGCAGGACGATAATGTGATCTATATGAATACATTTTCACAGACGGTCTCTCCGTCGCTGCGCGCGGGCTATATGGTGCTGCCGCGCGGGCTGGCTTCGGAGTTTGCGGATAAGCTGGGCTTTTATGCCTGCACGGTGCCGACTTATCTCCAGTACGTGCTGGCGGAACTGCTTGAAAGCGGAGATTTCGAACGGCATATCAACCGGGTTCGCAGGCAGAAGCGGGAGGCTGCCAAAAAAGAGATATCGTTTTCGGCAGAAACTTCTTGACTTTCCAGGGGGGCACATATAATAATAGGTATAGTGTTTATCCATCGTGTGTTTATCCGACGACCAGCGAAGAAGGAGGAAATTGGAATGAAGAAGGGCATCAGGAAAGCAGTATCGGTCTTGCTCAGTATGGCTCTTGTATATACCGGTATGGGCGTGTCCGCATATGCGGAGCAGCCGCTTACTGGTACCGGGCTTTGCGAGCATCACCCGCAGCATGACGAACACTGCGGTTATGTGGAGCCGGTAGAAGGGCACGAATGTACGCATAAGCACACAGCTGACTGCTATGCGGAGGTCGAAACTGCAACGCCGTCAGAGGCTACCCCGAGCAGCGGGACGAAGAAAGAATTGATCTGCTCCCATGCCGTGAGAGGGCATCACGATGACGAATGCGGTTATGTTGAAGCTGTCAAGGGCAGTCCCTGTATGTATCAGTGTGAAGAGTGCGGTACGATTCCGTATATGGATGAAAACGGGACGGTACACCACGATATGGTGGGCCAGGATAATATCAGGACAGTTTCCAAAGACGATTACAGCTGGAGCGGTTCTGAGGGAACAGAAGTCTGGTATTATCTGAAAGAGAGTCAGACGTTTAGCGAAAGGATTGAAATTTCGGAAGGAGACGTCAATCTGGTTCTGGGAAAGGGCGCCACCCTCACGGCGGATTTCGGAATCTATGTGGCAGCGGGCGCGTCGCTTACGATTTACGGACAGGGCAGGACCGACGGCTGTCTGAAGGCTTACGGCGGCTCCTGGGATACGGCTGCGATCGGCGGCGGAGGAAAATCAGATGGAACGGCGGCGTGCGGTACGATCGTAATTAACAGCGGTACGGTATACGCAGGTCCGAGAAAGGGCGGTTCCGTCGATTTCAGCGTGGCCCAGTATGGAAGTTCGGGAATCGGGGCAGGAACCGGAACTTCGGCGGAATCGATAATTCAGATAAATGGCGGTAAGGTCACTGCGGAGGGCGTTGGTCCGGGCCCCGGTATCGGCGGCGGTGACAGCAGCGTTATGATTGCCGGCGGGGAAGTCCATGCGGTCGGCGGCACCTCCAAAGGCGGCGATACGGTTTCAGGCGGCGTGTATTTCAGCGGCGCTGGTATCGGAGGGGGAGATTCCTTCCCGTGCGGAACGATTGAGATTTCCGGCGGTACCGTGACGGCCGTCGGCGGGACGGGATCGAGCGGAATCGGAGCAGGCCGGAAAGGCGCTGCAGGCGGAAGCATTACAGTCAGCGGAGCCGTAAAGCTGACGGCCAGAGGCGACCGCGCGGCCGTCGACGAGGATCTGACCTTTGGCGCCGCTTATGACGGCGATTATATGGTTATCGGAAATGAACAGAACGCGGAAGGCGGCGTTGTAGCGGAATTTCGTGTGAATGATTATTCGGACAGCCTTCCTGTTCCGACAACAAGCTATCGGTATCTGAAGGCGGAGCCCAGAACATGGAAGAGCGTGGCGGTCAGTCCGCAGTCTGCAGGTGTGAATGCAGGCCAGCAGGTCTCCTTCTCCGTAATGACCGACGATGGGATCAGCCCGGAGGCGGACGCGACGGAGATACTTGGGACCGTATGGAGTCTGTCCTCAGGAAGCGCCGGCTATCAGCCGGCGGGCAGTACTGGCATTTCCGGCGGCGTACTGACGATCGGCGGAGATGAGAAGCTTGAGAAACTGACGGTGAAAGCTTCGTGCGATCTTCCGGATGGCGTGAAGATGGTTCGGGATACCGCGGACGTAACCGTGTATCAGGCAAAGTATACAGTTTCCTTTGACGCCAATGGAGGTCAGACGTCCGCGTCGCCGATGCTGACCACTATGGGGCGGCTGACGGAAGCGCTTCCTACTGCATCCAGAACAGGATATACCTTTATCGGATGGTATACGGACAGACCCGCGGAAGGCGCGGAAATCGATACATCCCGGCAGATCAACGGGAATACCGTATACACGCGTGACACGACGCTTTACGCCGGCTGGCGCGTCAATTTGTATACGGTCACGTATAATTCCATGGGAGGAAGCACGGGAACTTTCACAAGATCGGTTTCCTACGGCGGTCATGCGCCGACGCCGGCCGTTCCGGTCAGGGAACTGGCTGTGTTTGAAGGGTGGTATACGGATTTAAGTTATACGAAACGGTGGGACTTCGATCATGATATCGTGTCGGGAGATATGGGGCTTTATGCCAAATGGTCAGACGCGGTTCTTGACGTGACCGTATCGGCGGAGGCGGTACCTGCCTATGGCGGTGAAGTACTTTACGCGGGACAGTACCGTTCCGGTTCGACGGTAGTTCTGGAGGCAAAGCCGAATTCCGGTTACCGTTTCCTGCGCTGGACGAAAGACGGAGAAGCTGTGAGTACCGATGCGCGCTATCTGTTTACGCTGGAAGAGGATACGGTTCTGAGGGCAGAATTCATATGGGTCGGGGTAGCCGTCTGGGAGGTAAATTCCGGCGGCAGTTCATCGGGCAGCGGCAGTTATTCAGGCAGCGGCAGCTCATCAGACAGTGGCAGTTCATCGGGCAGCGGCAGTTATTCGGACAGCAGCGGCGCTTCCGGCGGCAATTCTTCGGGCGCTGTGTCGGCCGTGCCGCTGGTCGTGCCGGCGGCTCCGACAGTTATTCCCGGAAGCGGCAGTGAGATCTCGACAGTCGTGGCGGTTGCGGATGCGGCGGCTGTGGACATAGGGAATGCGCAGTCTGTGGCTGGTGTCTGGTATCTGAATGAGCAGGGCTGGATTCTGCAGGTAGGAGATGCGGTTGCAGCGAACAGCTGGATCTGTGTTGCGGAGAGAGACGGTGCCCACTGGTATCATTTCGGCGTCACAGGCCTGATGGATACGGGCTGGCTGGAACTGGACGGCAAGCGTTATTATCTGTACGCGAACCGTGACAGTACGGAGGGACGTATGCTGACCGGATGGCAGCTTCTGGACGGCAAGTGGTATTACTTCAGCAGCGTCAACGATGCGACTCTTGGTTCCCTGCTGACAGATACGGTGACACCGGACGGGTACCGGGTCAATGCTCAGGGCGAGTGGATCCAGTAAAACAGAGAAAAACAGATTGATGAATCCGGCAAAATGTGCGATAATGAATACAATCAGCGATCATTGTGTGAATTATAGTATGAAGCCGGAGGATAAAGAATATGGTATCGAATGAGACGACTGTCAATCGGATCAGACATCAGGTGCTTTTAGAGGTTTCGAAACTGGCGTGGGCCGGCGAACTGGAGGAGAAGCGGGATCAGATACCGTTTACGATCATTCCCGGCCCCCAGGCGCAGTTCCGCTGCTGTATTTATAAAGAGCGGGAGATCATCCGCCAGAGGATTCGTCTGGCGGAGGGTAAGTGCCCCACCGGCGAGGAGTCGCCGAATGTGATTCAGGTCATCAATGCGGCCTGCGAGGAGTGTCCCATCGCGTCTTATCTGGTGACGGACAACTGCCGCAAGTGCATGGGCAAAGCCTGCCAGGGCGCCTGCAGTTTCGGGGCCATTTCCATGGGCGACACCCGCGCCTATATC
>CANQFR010000022.1 GCA_947599905.1 uncultured Lachnospiraceae bacterium | reverse complement strand
ACCTTCTCGAAGCCGGCGATATTGGCGCCTGCCACATAGTTGCCGGGTACGCCGTAGCGGGCCGCGGCATCAGAAGCTTTCGCAAAGATATTGACCATGATACCATGCAGTTTCTCATCTACTTCTTCGAAGGTCCAGGAAAGGCGCTGGCTGTTCTGGCTCATCTCCAGCGCAGAGGTAGCCACGCCGCCGGCATTGGCTGCCTTGCCCGGCATGAACAGCATCCCGCTCTCCAGGAAGAAATCGGTCGCTTCTCTGGTGGAGGGCATGTTCGCGCCTTCGGCCACCGCGAAGCAGCCGTTGGCTTTCAGCGCCTTGGCGTCGTCCAGATTCAGCTCGTTCTGGGTCGCGCACGGAAGAGCGATATCGCACGGAATTGTCCAGATTCCCTTGCCCTCGGTATATACCGCGCCGGGCACCGCTGCTGCGTATTCTTTGATACGGCCGCGGCGGACTTCCTTGATCTCCTTAACAACATCCAGCTTGATTCCATCCTTATCGTAGACGTAGCCGTTGGAATCACTCATCGCAACAACCTTCGCTCCCAGCTGCTGTGCCTTCTCGGTCGCGTAGATCGCCACATTACCGGAGCCGGATACGACCACGGTCTTGCCTGCCAGGCTCTTGCCGTTGGCCTTCAGCATTTCATCGACAATGTAAACCAAACCGTAGCCGGTTGCCTGTGTACGAACCAGTGATCCGCCATAGTTTAAGCCCTTGCCGGTCAGAACTCCCTCATAAAGGCCGGTAATTCTCTTGTACTGACCGTAGAGATAACCGATCTCACGACCTCCCACGCCGATATCTCCTGCGGGTACATCTTCATCGGCACCGATATATTTGGAAAGCTCCGTCATAAAGCTCTGGCAGAATGCCATCACTTCACGATCGGATTTGCCCTTCGGATCAAAGTTGGAACCGCCTTTACCGCCGCCAATCGGAAGTCCGGTCAGAGAATTCTTGAACACCTGCTCAAAACCAAGGAACTTCAGGATGCCCTGATTTACGGACGGATGGAAACGCAGACCGCCCTTGTACGGACCGATCGCGCTGTTGAACTGAACGCGGTAGCCTTTGTTCACCTGCACCTTGCCGTTGTCATCCACCCACGGAACACGGAAGGAAATGATGCGCTCCGGCTCTACCAGACGCTCCAGAAGCGATACGCTTCTGTATTTCTCCTCATTCGCGTCGATGACCAGTCTCAGGGAATCCAGAACTTCCTTTACAGCCTGATGGAACTCCGGCTCGTTCGGATTTTGCTCCACTACTCTTGCGTAAATTTCGTCAACATATGACATTGTATATGTCCTCCTTATATGAGTTTTGTAGACCGTTAGAACGTATTATATCAATTTAACGCATTAACGTCAACAAGTATTTTTAATATCCAAGTGCCTGCTCAAGCGCTTCTTTTTCCTCATTTCCAAGCGTAATCTCAGCCTCGCCGTTCACCACATCCTTGATATACAGATAACAGCCTTCGCGACTGTGAACGGAGTTCAGAATGAAGCCGGTATTGTTCAGATCCAGCATCGCAAACGCGAAACTCAGGTTGCCGCCCATCCCCTTAAAGGCATTGTATTTGACCATACCGAACTTCTGGAATGCACCTTTGACACTCTTTGTAACGGCTTTCACCGTTTCTTTAGTTGCCCGGTCCTGTAATTTAATCTCACGGTTCTCTTCCACAATATCCATAATAAGCTGTTCCATGGATTCCGCGTCTCTTCCACGCATAAACGTATCATATCTCCGATACAGCTTATTATTCTGCAGGATGCAGATGATGACCATCACCAGAAGCAGAACTGTGATAGCCGAGAGTGCGATAAGTAGAATTCCCGGATCAATCGGCCAGCGATTCAGCATACTGTTCTCCATCATGTTTTCTCCTCGTTTTCTCAATTCAAAACCATATATAAAGTATCATTATCACGAATGCAGTGACTCCAGCAGTTCAACGATACGCTCCAGTTCCGCCTGCGAATAGTATTCGATTTCGACCTTTCCTTTGTTGCTGTCGCGGCGGTTGATCGTCACCTTTGTTCCGATTGCCTGTTTCATACGTTCTTCCAGATCACTGAATATGAAAGAAAGTGTTTTATCTTCTTCTTTCTCTTTTTTCGGCTTCTTTGTCTTATTCAGCTGTTTCACCAGTTTCTCTGTATCTCGAACGCTCAGCTTATCATTCATAACTTTCAGCGCTGCCTGATACTGCTGTTCCTGATCTTCCACTCCCAAAAGCGTTCTGGCATGACCGCCGGTAATCTGATTCTGTACCAGCAGCTCCAGCACTCGTTTGTCCAACTTCAGAAGACGAAGGCTATTCGTAATCGTAGTTCGGTTTTTCGATACACGCTCTGCAATCTCTTCCTGTGTCAGATCAAATTCCTGCATCAGCTGCTGATAAGCCTGCGCCTCTTCAACAGGATTCAGGTCGGTACGCTGGATATTCTCAATCAGGGAGATCTCCATCGCCTGCTGCTTCGAATATTCCTTTATCACTACCGGTACTTCTTTCAAACCAGCCTCATGCGCTGCGCGCCAGCGGCGTTCACCGGCGATGATTTCATAATGAGAACCTTTTTTCTGAACAAGGAGGGGCTGAAGAATTCCGTACTTTTTAATTGAATCCGCCAGTTCGCTGATCTGTTCTTTGTCGAAATTCTTGCGCGGCTGCCCGCTGTTTGGTTCTACCAGAGACAGTTTTACGGTATATTCTTTGCCCGGTTCCTCATGCGCTGGTGATTTCTCTGCGCCATAATTTGGACTGTTCTCATTGACAGTTGAAAGCTGTTCCTCTTTTCCGAAAAATACTTCCAGACCTTTACCTAATCCTCTTTTCTCTGCCATCAGAAATCCTCCCCTCGGCTTATTACTTCTGCTGCTAACAGACGATAACTTTCCGCGCCGGCCGATCTGGAATCATACAGATTAATCGGCATCCCATGGCTTGGTGCTTCGGCCAATCGAACATTTCTCGGAATGATCGTCTTATAAATATTCTGGTTCAGATTATTCTTTACATTCTCGACCACCTGCAGTGACAGGTTCGTTCTGGCATCATACATCGTGAATACTACGCCCTCCGTCTCCAGTTTTGGATTCAACTTGCGTTTCACCAGATTCACAGTATTTAATACCTGGCTCAGACCCTCCAGCGCATAGTATTCGCACTGAATCGGTATTAATACGGTATCCGCAGCTGTCAGGGCATTGATTGTCAGTATGTTTAACGAGGGCGGGCAGTCAATGATCACGTAATCATAATATTTCTCAATTTCGCTCAAATGCGTTCGCAGGACAGTCTCCTTATTTTCGAATTCCATCAGTTCTATCTCTGCTCCGGCCAGATTCATATTCGAGGACAGAACATCGAGATTCTCCAGCACATCCCGTTCAAGACATTCATCCAACTGGCATTCCCCCACAAGCAGCTCATAAACCGTTTTCTCCTGATCATCCTTTTCCAGACCGACTCCGCTGGTTGCATTTCCCTGCGGATCAAAATCCACAAGCAGAACCTTCTGTCCGGCTTCAGCCAGACAGGAAGAGAGATTAATGGCGGTCGTGGTCTTGCCAACGCCGCCCTTCTGATTAGCGATTGCGATTATTCTTCCCATGCGTAGTTCCTTTCTGTAATACTCTATCAGTATAGCATACTTTCATGGATTTTCCTATGGATAATTTGTAAAAATTGATCTGTTTGCGAAACCGAATGAATTACATACAGTCTGAGTATAACCTAATGTATTTCAGGCAACTTCATTTGAGTCCAAAGATAAGATGTTTCACGTGAAACATCCTCTGATTTACAAACTGTTCTTATTTTTTAGAGTAGCATAAAGATGAACCGAAAAGAATATTTTATTATACACCCAAAGGTTCTTTTCCAGGCATACCCGCTTTGCGCGGATATTTTGATTGAAGCTTGTGAATCTTTTCAATTTTAATCAAAGTTCTCTCCGCATCAATTTCGTTGATACGGAAATTAACAATATTTCCAAACTCGCCACCCAACAGCTTCACAGCTATTTCTGCCTGTTTTATTTCTGTTGAAACCGTCCCGGATTTGTATGAAATAAAACTTCCTCCAATCTTTACATACGGCATACAATACTCGGACAGGGTAGCAAGATTCGCTACCGCACGGGAAACGCATAAATCGTACTTCTCACGATATTCCGGATTACGTCCGATATCTTCTGCTCTTCCATGAATAGCCTGGATACCATCGATACCAATATGCTGTATCACTTCATTCAGGAAGCGTACTCTCTTATTCAGTGAATCGAGAAGTGTAACCTTTAATTCCGGAAACATGATCTTCAACGGAATTCCGGGAAAACCAGCGCCGGTACCTACGTCAATCAAAGATGTTTCACGTGAAACATCTATTGCCTTGACCAGAGATACACTATCAACAAAATGTTTAAATATGACCTCTTTCATATCTGTGATAGCAGTCAGATTCATAACCTGATTCCACTCAATCAACATATTATAATAAAGAAAGAACTGCTCTTGCTGCCTGTCAGATATATCCACAGAAATATCTTCCATTCCTTTGGTAATCCACAATTTGAACTGGTTATCCATATCACATATCCCTGTTTCCGCCAAATTTTTCAAAATATACCAGTAATACCGATATGTCCGCAGGAGACACGCCCGATATGCGGGATGCCTGACCGATACTGACCGGTTTATATTGATTTAGTTTCTGCGCTGCTTCCAGCCTGAGTCCTTTGATCTGAGAATAATCGAAATCAATATCCAGCTTTTTCTTCTCTAACTTCTTAAACTGTTCTACCTGCTGCTTCTGTCTGCGGATATATCCGTCGTATTTAATATTTATGTTAACTTGTTCAATGATATCTTTGGCTAGATCTGGACGAT
Source organism: uncultured Lachnospiraceae bacterium (assembly GCA_947599905.1). Taxonomy (GTDB): domain Bacteria; phylum Bacillota; class Clostridia; order Lachnospirales; family Lachnospiraceae; genus UBA3402. The sequence continues at coordinate 19,098 of CANQFR010000022.1, read as the reverse complement.
TCTCATCCAATTCATTTAACATAATATAATCCAGTTCCGGTCTCTTCACGAGCTCAGCCAGTGTGATTCCGCTTTTTAGTGGAGTACTATTATGACGTATCAGAAAATCCTGAACCTGAGAACTGACACCAATGTTTGTTCTCTCCAGACGACGGATTTCTTCTTCGATCTGTCGTTCCTTTTCACAGGTTCTCTCATATTCTTCATCACTGACCAATCCGATCTCATGCCCGATAGACCTCAGGCGCAGATCTGCGTTGTCCTGACGGAGAAGTAACCGGTACTCTGCCCGCGATGTCATCATCCGGTACGGTTCGTGATTCTCCTTCGTCACCAGATCATCAATCAGAACGCCGATATATGCCTGAGAGCGATCAAGAACATATGGTTCCCGTCCCAGAACTTTCATCGCCGCATTGACGCCGGCCATAAAACCCTGCACCGCAGCCTCTTCATAACCGGAACTGCCGTTAAACTGACCGCCGCTGAACAATCCTTCAATCCGCTTAAACTCCAGCGACGGCATGAGTTGGAGAGAATTGATACAGTCGTACTCGATTGCATAGGCATTTCTGACAATTTTTACATGTTCCAGACCCGGCACCGTCTTATACATCGCGTGCTGCACATCTTCCGGAAGGGAACTGGACATTCCGGAGAGATACATTTCATTCGTATACAGGCCTTCCGGTTCCACAAAAATCTGGTGCCGGTCCTTATCCGGAAATTTCACAACTTTATCTTCAATCGATGGACAATACCGCGGACCTGTCCCTTTAATCTCGCCGGAAAACAGCGGAGACCTGTCCAGGTTCTGACGGATAATCTCGTGGGTCTTCTCATTTGTGTAAGTCAGCCAGCAGGAAATCTGCTTCTTCTGAACGGAATCGGGATCCGTAGAAAAAGAGAAGGGCTGAATGTATTCATCTCCCGGCTGCTCTTCCATTTTGCTGAAATCCAGACTGCGGCGATCCACGCGCGCCGGCGTTCCGGTCTTAAAACGGTACATCTCAATGCCGTGCGACTTCAACGAATCGGTCAAATGATTCGCTGCCTGCAGTCCGTTCGGTCCTGTGTACGTGCTTACATCGCCAAAAATACACCTGGCACGCAGGTAGGTTCCGGTAGCCAGCACCACAGCTTTCGTATGATAGATCGCGCCGGAAACAGTCGTGACGCCGGAAATCCGGTACTTTTGGGGTTTCCTTTCTTTGCTGTTTCCCGCGGGATCTTCATCATTCGGGTAAAATGTGCCGGATGATGTATTATCTGTGGCAGCATCGCAGTATCCGACGATATCTTCAGTCAGGATCTGAGCCACCTCCGCCTGACGTATCGTCAGATGATCTGTATTCTCCAGTGTTTTTCGCATCTGCCGGGAATAATCCTGCTTGTCTGCCTGCGCACGCAGCGAATGGACAGCCGGCCCCTTGGATTCGTTGAGCATGCGGGACTGAATAAAGGTTTTATCAATGTTTTTGCCCATCTCTCCGCCGAGCGCATCCAGTTCCCGAACCAGATGTCCCTTGGAACTGCCGCCGATGTTCGGATTACAGGGCATCAATGCAATGCTGTCCACACTGACTGTAAACATGATCGTCTCCAGTCCCAGACGTGCACACGCAAGAGCCGCCTCGCATCCCGCATGGCCGGCCCCCACCACTACGATATCATAATTTTCTTCCAAAACTGCCATATTTCTGTCCTCTTGCCGCTTTTGCCGCTTGCCATGAACGATGAACGACGCGTACATCCTTCTGCTATTTTCCCATACAGAACCGGCTGAAAATTTCATTTACGACATCATCTTCCACCGCCTCGCCGATGATACTGCCAAGCCTCGTATATGCATCGGTCAGATCAATCGAGTAGAAATCCTCCGGCAGTCCGCTTTCGATGCTTTCTTCTACTTTCTTAAGACTCTCAAGCGCTTCCGAAAGCGCCTCTTTCTGACGCAGACTCGTAATCAGTACCTCATCGTTCGCGTGAACATTTCCTTCATAAAACATTTCCTGAACCGTCCGCCGCAATTTATCAAAACCGGTTCCTTCGCGGGCTGAAACAGCGATACAGGGTATATCCTGAAGCCCGGCTGCAGCAGTAATCACCGAAGAATCCGTCGTCGTCGGCAGATCGGATTTATTCAGAACAATGATCGCTTTCCGGCCATGAATCATATCCATAATTCTCGAATCATTTTCATCTAAGGCTTCCGAGGCATCGATAACATAGAGAATCAGATCCGCGTCAGCCAAGGCGTCCATCGCGCGCGCGACGCCGATTTTCTCCACTGCATCTTCGGTATCACGAATACCTGCAGTATCCACGATTCGCAGATAAATGTCGCCAAACTGTATCTGTTCTTCCAGAATATCCCGCGTCGTTCCTGCTATCTCTGTGACAATCGCCCGATCTTCCCCCAGAAGGACATTCAGAAGCGATGATTTGCCGACGTTCGGCTTCCCCACAATCACGGTGCGGATGCCCTCCGATACGAGCCGTCCATATTCCGCGGAATCCAGAAGTGACGTTACCTGTCCGATCATGCATGAAAGTTTTTCGCGAAGTTTTTCCCGATAACCGTCAAGAGAAATGTGTTCCGGATCATCGAGCGCCGATTCAATGAAGGCAATTTCATAAAGGATTTCTTCCCGCAGCCCGCGAATCTTCTCCGAAGTCCTGCCGCTAAGCTGGCGGACGGAATTTTTCAGCGCATAATCGTTCTTCGCATTGATGACATCGATTACTGCTTCCGCCTGGGACAAATCAATCCGGCCATTTAAGAATGCCCGCTTTGTAAACTCTCCCGGTTCGGCAGCCCGCGCACCGTTTTGAAGCACGGTTTCGAGAATCCGTCGCATCATCAGAACACCGCCGTGACAATCGATCTCGACTGTATCCTCACCGGTATAGCTGTGCGGGCCACGCATCACAAGAACCAGTACTTCATCCAGTTTCTCGCCGCAGGGAAATCTCTTGCTTTTGTCGCCACCCGGATCAGCGCAATCATCGCCGGCAAGATATGCGTTTTCACCGTTAGAACCCACATATATAAATCCGTATTGCACGGTGTGGGACTTCGTCACATCCGGCGCAGCGCCGTTTTTCTTCACAAATATCCTTCTGATGACAGCAAATGCGTCTGGCCCGCTGATGCGTATGATGCCGATTCCGGAATCACTGAGTCCCGTTGCGATAGCCGCTATCGTATCCGTCCTCATTCTATTCTCCAATCTTTCCCGATCTCCGATAAAACATCAAAGGGCCGGAACGATTCCGGCCCTGATCAGAGCATATCAATTAATCCTGTGCGCCGTCGTTTTTCTCTTCTTTCTGCGCGCTTCTTTCATTCTGGGCGGCCTGCATGTTCTGGCTGTTATGCCTGCTGTATCCGCCCCTGCGGTCCCGGTCTCTCGGTTCCCGTTTCAGTGACACAACAACATGACGGTACGGATCCTCACCCTCGCTTCTGGTAACCACATAACGGTCATTCTGAAGCGTCGCGTGGATAATCCGCCTCTCGTAAGGATTCATCGGCTCCAAGGATACGCTGTGCCTTGTCCGTCTCACCTTATAGGCGATATTCTTCGCCAAGATTTCCAGTGTCTCCTTCCGTCTGGCCCTGTAATTCTCTGTATCGAGTTTCACGCGCAGATAACCTTCCGTCTGCTTGTTCACAACCAGACTTACCAGATACTGCAGCGAATCCAGCGTCTGTCCGCGCTTGCCGATCAGAATGCCCATATCCTCACCGGAGAGATTCACGATCAGTTCTACTTCCTCATCGTCATACACCGCATCCACATCCACCTTCATATCCATAGCCGCGAATACCTGAGTAAGGAATGTGACTGCCGCGTTCTGACATTCTTCGATATTGGTCGGCTTTTTGTTCTCTTTGCGGTCGCGTTCTTTTTCCGCACGCTTTTCCTCAGCCAGCCGCAGCTCTTCCCTGTCAACTTCTACGGTATCACGGTAATTATTTCTCTGATTGCTCTTCTGGTTATCCTTCGGGCTCTGGGTCGGTTTAGACGCCTGTTTCTGAACCGTTCTTAAGTCCTTCTTCGGTGCGGTTTCTTTCTCGGCATTCTTCGGCTCTTTTTCCTTGCCCTTCATACTCTTGACTTCATACTTGGATTCTGTCTTAAATTCTGTCTTAAACTCCTTGTAATTATCCTTCTTCTCTTTCTTCGGCTGTTCCTTCTTCGGCTCTTCTTTTTTCTGCTCTTTGAATTCGTTTCTGGGCGCTGGCTTTACATAGTCCTTTGCCGGTTGCTGCTGTCTGGCAATACTTTCTGCCGGTTTCTTCACATCCTTACCCGCAACAACTGCTGCATACAGATCGTCCAAATCTCCTTCGGACTTCTTATGTGCCTTGATCGTTACGCTCTTACCGAGACCGAAAATGCCGGATTTCTGCTCTTCTACCGTATAATCCAGATTATCGCTGGACGTTCCCAGATCAATGGCTGCCTTTGTGATGGCTTCATCCAATGTTTTTGCAGTAACTCTTGTTACATCCATAATAGCCTCCTGATAGAATCTTCATTCCCTAATGTTTTTCGTGTTTTTCATTATATTTCTGTACCATATTCACCTTTGATGCAAGGCTTCCGGGCTTCGCATTCTGATTATAATATGCGGTGGAATCTTCGACAATTTTCTTTGTCCTCGCAGCCTTCTTCTCCTGCTCGGCCTTTTCTTTCGCTTCGGCTTCCTGCATCGCCTTCATCGCCTGCGCGATTGTGGTCGGCTTATTCGGAGCAAGTCCCTTCTTCGCGCGCTTTTTATTGGCCTTCTCCACATTCTTGCGAATCAGTTCATCGATATCTACTTTCGACATATAATTATTCATGTAAATCTGCTGGCCCATCTGGAACAGACTGCTGACCACCCAGTAAATGCCGATGACCAGAGGAAGCGTAAAGCAGAATACCAGCGACATGATTGGCATCGTGACATTCATTGATTTCATAAAGCTCGAGCCTGGAGCATCATCCGGCTGCTGCGGCTGATTGACCGTCATCAGTTTTGTGCAGTACCACTGCGATGCGCCGGAAAGGATCGGAATCAGAAAAGCCATGACGCAGGCCAGAATCCCGAATTCTTCATTACCACCGAAAAATCCGGTAATTACGTTCATCGGCGTGTAAGCGACATTGATTCCGAGGAAATTCTGCATCCGGTTAACGGCTTCGATCGCGTTCTCGCCGGTTTTGATCACGGCATCGTTGATCTGCGGAAATACGCCCGCCAGCTCAGTCCACTGCGACCTGGTCAGTTTATAAAGCAGATCGACCACTTTGTCCGCGTCGGAAAAATCCGCATTGCCGAGCGCCTGTTTCTGGGCAAGAGCCTGAAAAACTTCGTTCGTCGCAAAATCAGCCGGCATTTTCGCCATAATCGCTTCGAAATATTCCCTGACCATGCCTACATATGCAGGAATCTTATAGATGACCTGATACAGACCGATCATGATCGGAAACTGAATCAGCAGCGGAAGACAGCCGCCGGTCATCGAAGCTCCGTACTTCTCATAGACCGCTCTGGTCTCCACATTCATCTTCATCATTGATTCGTTATCGTTCTTGCCTTTATACTTTTTCTGAATCGCCTGAATTTCCGGCTGAATAACAGCCTGAATCTTGCTGGACTTCTGCTGATTTAACGATAAGGGAAACAGGATCAGCTTTGTCACAATCGTAAACAGAATGATGCTCAAGCCAATATTTACAACGCCGAACAGGTTCGTGAACGCAAACAGGATCTCCATGATCCAGCCAAGCACCTGAACAATCACGCCGAACGGTCCGCCTACCTTAGTCAGTACTAAAAAATCCAAACCATTACCTCCTCATTTTACGGAACTGGGTCATAACCGCCTCTGCCCCACGGATGGCATCTTAATATTCTCCGTATGGACAACCATAATCCTTTCACCACGCCGTACTTTTCAAGTGCCTCAATGGCGTATTGAGAACACGTAGGCGTGTAAATACAGTGAAAATTGACTTTCAGGGGAGACAAAAATATCTGATACCCTCTGATGCAAAGAATCAAAAACTTCTTCACCATACCAATCTCACTTCGGTTCCTTTCTGATGTTATGCAGTCCGCATAAGTGCAAGTAAGCACTTTCCAGTTTTTTGAAATCTGATTCTTTTGCCGCCGCTCTTGCGACCACGATGATGTCTAATCCGGATTCTGTCTCTGATCTGTGTAATCGAAATATTTCCCGAATCCGTCTGGTGATACGATGACGTACCACGCTGTTCCCTACTTTCTTACTGACCGATATTCCGATCCGGGCGACAGGACGTTCCGTCCGTTTTACATACATGATAAATAATTTGTTTGCATAGGATGTTCCACCTTTATATACCTTCTGAAATTCGCTGTTCTTCTTTATGGAAGGAAATTTCTTCATGGAACCTCCAAAAAAACGCAATACAGAAAGCGCGCCACAGGCGCCCTTTCTGCATGGAAATACAAAAAGGCCACAATTCCTTGCGGCCTCATGAAGCAATTAAGCAGATAATCTCGCTCTTCCTTTTGCTCTTCTGGCGGCTAATACCTTTCTTCCGCCCGGCGTACTCATTCTGGCTCTGAAACCATGAACTTTTGACCGCTGTCTTTTCTTAGGCTGAAATGTCATCTTCATAGCGTTAACACCTCCTCTTTCAGACCTATCCTGAATTAAACATCGCTTCAATTATATAGAAGGAAATGAGGGAAGTCAAGCAAAATATTACAAAAGTGGGGACGGTATTTTATATGGAAAATACTGTCCCCAATAACTTGTATTGATTGTATTCTTTACAACTAAATATGGATTATGACGATACTCTGGATATCGCCAGCAAAAGCGCCGAGCCGATCACGCCGACGAGAATCATCGCCGCGACGGCTTCCGGAATTCCGCTTGATACGACCGTCACCATGATCAGACCAAATACCTCCCTCGCGCCCGCAACTTCCCTGGCGACGGCATATTCTTTCATCAGAAGAAGGAATATGCTTCCCATCACTGTGATCGTGTTGGTCATGGCTCCCACGAAACCTGTCACCGCCAATGCCACATACCGGTTCACTTTCACCTTTTTCAGAAATATCCACAGCCAGCCGCTTACAACGCCGATCAGCACGCGGCAGCCGACAGATATCCACAGTGCTTTCACAGCCCCGACGATCCCCGTCGTACTTAAAAACGGAGAAAAAGCGAAGGACAGAAGACTGGGCGTCATCGTGTTGGAGATCATCGAACATACGCCGAATACGCCGCCCAGAATTGCGCCGGCCATCGGACCGAAGAGAATCGCGCCGATGATTACCGGAATGTGTACGGTTGTCGCCTTTATAATAGGAAGCTGAATCATTCCAATCGGCGTAAAAGCCAACAGGATCACGATCGCTGCCATCAGTGCGACACCAGTCAGCCAACGGGTGTCTTTTGTTTTGTTTTTCATTTTTTACCTCCTGCTACTGTTCTTTTGAAAAGATACAATGCAATACATCAGCATTATATAGAACTCTTCCCCATCCGTCAACCATTAGTTTATTAACTTATCCACAACCTGTGGATAACTTGTGGAAAGATAGTTATCCACAAACAATTTTACTTTTCCGTTGCAAAAATCCTCTCTTTATTATAAAATAGACAGAAGAGTATGTGATTGCGCATGCAAGGCAGTATTTACGACAGGTTAGGAGAAAGACATGCTTGAACAACTGAAAAAGCAGTGGGAGGAAATCCTTCTCCATCTTCGGGAAGAGTATGATGTATCGGAACCGTCCTATAACACATGGCTGCTTCCTTTGAAGCCGTGTGCTGTTGAGAATCATGTTGTGAAGATTCTGGTACCGGATTCCAGCCCCCATTATGTGGCGATCATTCGTAAAAGATATGAAAAGCAGCTTCAGGTGTCCATCGCGGAGGTCACCGGTTTTTCGTGTACCATCGAACTGGTGACGCCCGAAGAAGCATCTGCTGCGGACAAGCATGCCGGCGGAAAACATCTGATTCAGAATGCGGGCGCGGATGTAAACCAGGCCGCCATTCAGGAAGCGAATCTGAACCCACGCTATACCTTCGAAACCTTTGTTGTCGGTCCGAACAACAGCTTCGCGCATGCTGCTTCTCTGGCCGTAGCGGAATCTCCGGGTGAGATGTACAACCCGCTGTTCATATACGGAGGCGTGGGGCTTGGAAAGACCCATCTGATGCATTCGATCGCCCATTTTATATTGAAGAATAACCCGAATGCCAGAATTCTTTATGTGACAAGCGAAAAGTTCACGAACGAACTGATCGACGCCATCCGGAATAAGAATAATTCCACCACGACTGAATTCCGCGAGAAATACCGGAATATCGACGTCCTTTTGATTGACGATATTCAGTTTATCATCGGCAAGGAAAGTACGCAGGAAGAATTCTTCCATACGTTTAATACATTATATGAATCGAAGAAACAGATCATCATTTCTTCCGACAAGCCGCCGAAGGATTTCGTGACGCTGGAAGAACGGCTGCGTTCCCGTTTCGAATGGGGACTGACCGTTGACATCCAGCCGCCGGACTATGAAACCCGCATGGCTATTCTGCGCAAGAAGGAAGATCTGGAAGGATATAATATTGATAACGAAGTCATCAAATATATCGCTACCAACATCAAATCCAACATCCGCGAACTGGAAGGTGCGCTGACAAAAATCGTCGCGCTTTCCAAGCTTGAGAAAAACAAGGAGATCGACATCGCCCTGGCGGAGGAAGCCTTAAAGGACATCATATCGCCCGGTTCCGAAAGGAAGATCACATCAGAACTGATCATTCAGGTTGTGGCGGATCATTTCGGTATCACAACGCTGGATATCTCCTCACAGAAACGGAATAAAGAAATCGCATACCCACGTCAGATCGCCATGTATCTGTGTCAGGATATGACCGGCGATTCCCTTCAGGTGATCGGCCAGTATCTGGGCGGACGCGACCATACGACGATCATCCACGGGCGGGACAAGATTTCCAAAGAGATCAAAAATGACGCGACACTTGCGAATACGATCGATGTCCTGCGCAAGAAGATTCATTCACACTGACCTGTGGAAAGACTGTACATTCATTCTGAACCCAAAATCAGAATGTGGACAATCAGAAACTTATCCTTTGTATACAAACGGTTTTCCACAGAAAAAAAACTGCGTTTTTATGAGGAATGATAATCATTTTCAGGGTTTTGGACATATCCCCATGCCCTACGATATCTTCTTCTGAAATGAACTTACTCATATACTTCATATATAACCATCAACCACGAAAGGAAGTTATCAACAGCCATGAAGCTCACATTTCAAAAAGACGATCTTCAGAATGCCATCAATATCGTTCTAAAGGCGGTACCGTCCAAGACGACGATGCCGATTCTGGAATGCATCCTGATCGATGCCATGGACGGCGATATCAAGCTGACTGCCAACGATATGGAACTCGGCATAGAGACAAAGGTGGAGGGGACCATCGAAGACGGGGGAAAGATTGCGCTTGATGCCAGACTGTTTTCCGAGATTGTGAGAAAGTTTTCCGGCGGCGATGCTCCGATCATCATTGAATCGGACGGGAATTATAATACGGTGATTTCCTGCGATAATTCCGTTTTCAACATTCAGGGACGGGACGGTGAGGAATTTTCCTATCTGCCTTTTATCGAGAAAGATCATTATGTCTGTCTGTCGCAGTTCAGCCTGAGGGAAGTGATCAGCCAGACGATTTTCTCGATTTCACCGAATGACAGCAACAAGATGATGACCGGTGAACTGTTCCAGGTTCATGCGGATATTTTGAAGGTGGTATCGTTAGACGGACACCGGATGTCTATCCGGAATGTCGCACTAAAAGATGTCTATGATGATATAAAAGTTATTGTTCCCGGCAAGACTTTAAGTGAAATCAGCAAGATTTTAAGCGGAGATAATGATAAAGAAGTCCTGATTTATTTCAGCAGGAATCACATTCTCTTTGAGTTTGACGATACGGTTGTGGTATCAAGAATCATCGAAGGAGAATATTTCCGCATTGAGCAGATGCTTTCCAGCGATTATGCGACGAAGGTAACGGTCAACCGCCGGGAATTCTTAGACTGCATTGACCGCGCGAGCATCCTGATTCGCGAGAATGACAAGAAACCGATTATTCTGAATATGAAAGACGGCGTGATGCAGCTGAAGATGAATTCCAGTTTCGGCACGATGAATGCAGAGCTTCTGATCCGAAAGACCGGTAATGATCTGATGATTGGATTCAATCCAAAGTTTTTGCTGGATGCGCTGCGCATCATCGACGACGAGGAAGTGGATCTGTATATGATGAACCCGAAGTCGCCGTGCTTTATCAAGGATGATCATGAGAATTACATCTATCTGATCCTGCCGGTGAATTTTAACGCGGCAGCCGTCTGATTGCCGGGAATGTGAGATGTTCGGTTACGAAACCGGCCTGCGTTTTCGGATGGGAGGACAGAGGGAGAGAAATCATGGAAACAGTAAAGATTCACGACGAATATATCAGGCTCGGCCAGGCATTAAAACTGGCCGGCCTTTCTGACAGCGGCGTAGACGCTAAATTCGCGATTAGGGACGGTCTGGTGAAGGTGAATGGCCAGACGGAGTATCAGCGCGGAAAGAAACTGCGAAACGGCGACCAGGTGGAATATGAAGGGAATAAGTTTCAGATCGAGGCATAACCGGCCATGATGATAGAATCCATAGAACTTGAGAATTACCGCAATTACGGACAGTTACATATGGATTTCAGTCCCGGCACCAATCTTCTCTACGGGGATAATGCCCAGGGAAAGACGAACATCCTGGAAGCGGTCTATGTCGGCTGTACGACGAGGTCGCACCGCGGAAGTAAGGATAAGGAGATTATCCGGTTTGAGAAGGAAGAATCCCACATTAAGCTGAATGTGAAGAAAAAGGATGTCCCTTACCGCATCGATATGCATTTGAAAAAGAATAAGGCAAAAGGTGTGGCAGTCAACGGCATTCCGATCAGGAAAGCCAGCGAGTTGTTTGGTATCGTGAATGTTGTATTCTTTTCACCTGAGGATCTGAATATTATCAAGAACGGTCCCGCTGAGCGGCGAAGATTTGTGGATATGGAGCTTTGTCAGTTAAACAGGCTGTATGTCCATGCATTGATTCAGTATAATAAGGTGATCATGCAGAGAAACAGGCTCTTAAAGGAACTGGCTTTTCATTTCGATTATGAGAGCACGCTCGATGTGTGGGATATGCAGCTGGCCGCTTACGGCAGCCAGGTAATCGAATACCGGCGGGAATTCATTCAAAAGTTAAATGAAATAATCGGTGGAATTCACGCAACGCTTTCGGGAGGCAGGGAGAATTTGACGGTCATCTATGAACCGAATACAGAGACGTCAGATCTGGAACATGCGGTAAAGAAAAACCGCGATATTGATCTAAAGTTAAAAACAACGACAGTCGGTCCCCACAGAGACGATTTGAGTTTTATTGTCAATGGAATCGATATCCGCAGGTTCGGTTCCCAGGGCCAGCAGAGGACGGCAGCGCTGTCCTTAAAGATGGCGGAAATCGAGCTTGTTAAATATATGGTAAAGGATTATCCGGTGCTGCTTTTGGATGATGTTCTCTCAGAACTGGACGGAAATCGTCAGGAACATCTTCTGAAGGGTATTGATAAGATCCAGACGATGATCACCTGCACAGGACTTGAAGATTTCTTAAGCCACAGATTTCAGATTGACCGTGTATACCGTGTGATAGAAGGAACCGTCAGAAGCGAAAACGAACAGGAGGCAGAAAGAAATGAGCGCTGAATACGGAGCTGACCAAATTCAGATATTGGAGGGACTGGAAGCCGTAAGAAAAAGGCCCGGTATGTATATCGGAAGTACCTCTGCCAGAGGTCTTCACCATCTGGTTTATGAGATTGTGGATAATTCCGTCGACGAGGCGCTTGCCGGAGTCTGTACGCAGATCGACGTTCAGATCAACAGCGATAATTCCATTACGGTTATTGATAACGGCCGCGGTATTCCTGTAGGGATTCAGAAGAAATCAGGCCTTCCTGCGGTGGAGGTTGTTTTCACGGTGCTTCATGCCGGCGGCAAGTTTGGTGGCGGGGGATATAAGGTTTCCGGCGGTCTTCACGGCGTTGGCGCTTCCGTGGTGAACGCTCTTTCCGAATGGCTGGAGGTAACGGTCTATACCGAAGGAAAAGTGTATCATCAGCGCTATGAGCGTGGAAAAGTCGCGTCCGAACTTGAGATCATCGGGGATTGTCCGATGGATCAGCACGGAACGAAGATCACATTTATGCCTGATAAAGAAATATTTGAGGAAACGGTCTACGACTATGATACGCTGCGGATCCGTCTGCAGGAGACCGCGTTTCTGACAAAAGCGCTTAAAATTACTCTCCGGGACGACCGCGAAGAGAAGATCGAGAAGACTTTCCACTATGAGGGCGGTATCCAGGAGTTTGTCACGTATCTGAATAAAGGCAAGGCTCCCCTGTATGAGAATGTCATCTACTGCGAAGGAATCAGGGAGAATGTCTACGTGGAAGTGGCCATGCAGCATAACGACGCTTACACGGAGAATATCTATACATTTGTCAACAATATCAACACGCCGGAAGGCGGAACGCATCTGACAGGCTTTAAGAATGCGCTGACGAAGACGTTTAACGACTATGCCAAGAAGAATAAGCTTCTGAAAGACAGCGATCCGGCGCTCAGCGGAGAGGATATCCGCGAGGGTCTGACCGCGATCATCAGCGTGAAGATCGAAGAACCTCAGTTTGAGGGACAGACCAAACAGAAGCTTGGCAACAGCGAGGCAAGAGTAGCCGTGGATTCCATTGTCAGCGAGCAGCTGACCTATTATCTGGAGCAGAATCCGACGGTAGCCAAGGCCATGTGCGAGAAATCAATTCTGGCCCAGAGAGCCAGAGCGGCCGCCCGCAAGGCCCGCGAGCTTACCCGCAGGAAGACCGCCCTGGAAGGTATGGCCCTGCCCGGAAAGCTGGCCGACTGTTCGAATAAGGATCCGGAGAAATGCGAGATCTACATCGTCGAGGGAGATTCCGCCGGCGGTTCCGCCAAGACGGCCCGTGTCAGGGATACCCAGGCGATCCTTCCGCTGCGCGGCAAGATCCTGAATGTGGAGAAGGCTCGTCTTGATAAGATATACGCCAATGCCGAGATCAAGGCCATGATCACCGCTTTCGGAACCGGTATCCACGAGGATTTCGATATTTCGAAGCTTCGTTACCATAAAATCATCATCATGACCGATGCGGATGTGGACGGCGCCCATATCAGCACTCTGCTTCTGACGTTCCTTTACCGGTTCATGCCAGAGCTGATCAGACAGGGACACGTCTATCTGGCGCAGCCGCCTCTTTATAAGATCGAGAAGAACAAAAGGATCTGGTACGCTTACAGCGACCCGGAGCTGAATCAGATCCTGACTGATATCGGCCGCGACAATAATAATAAGATCCAGCGGTACAAAGGTTTGGGAGAGATGGATCCGGAGCAGCTGTGGGAGACCACGATGGACCCGGAGAGACGAATTCTTCTGCGGGTCAATATGGATGAAGACGTGACGTCGGAGCTTGATCTGACATTTACGATCCTTATGGGCGATCAGGTAGAACCGCGGAGGGAATTCATCGAAGCGAACGCGAGAAAAGTGCAGAATCTGGATATATAATTCTGCATTACGAAAGTCCGGAATGCGAACGGAGCCGGCAGCTGCGACAGCCTGAGGCAGCCGGCTATAGACCAGGATAGTGTATACAGCATCAACAGGAGGACATTATGGAACCGAATGTATTTGACAAAATACAGGATATCGACTTAAAGGATACCATGGAGAAATCCTACATTGACTATGCCATGAGCGTTATCGCTTCCAGGGCGCTGCCGGATGTAAGGGACGGCTTAAAGCCGGTGCAGAGACGTGTACTCTATTCCATGATCGAGCTGAATAACGGTCCGGATAAGCCGCACCGGAAATGCGCCCGTATCGTTGGCGACACCATGGGCAAGTACCACCCCCACGGCGACAGCTCGATCTACGGCGCTCTGGTCAATATGGCCCAGGACTGGTCGACCCGTTATCCGCTTGTGGACGGTCATGGTAATTTCGGTTCCATAGACGGCGACGGCGCGGCCGCCATGCGTTATACAGAAGCGAGACTCAGCCGGATCTCGATGGAGATGTTGGCGGATATTAATAAAGACACAGTAGATTTTGTACCGAACTTTGATGAGACGGAAAAAGAGCCTTCAATCCTTCCGGCCCGCTATCCCAATCTTCTGTGCAACGGTACTTCCGGCATCGCCGTCGGTATGGCGACGAACATTCCGCCCCATAATCTGCGGGAAGTGATCGGTGCTGTGGTGAAGATCATTGATAATGAAGTGAAGGAAGACAGGGAGACGACCATCGAAGAAGTTATGGATATCGTCAAGGGGCCGGATTTCCCGACAGGCGCCACGATTCTCGGCAAAGCCGGGATCGAAGAAGCTTACCGGACCGGCCGCGGCAAGATCCGTGTCCGCTGCGTCTCTGATATTGAGACTATGACTAACGGTAAGAGTCGGATCGTCGTCACGGAAATTCCGTACCTGGTCAATAAAGCCCGCCTGATCGAGAAGATTGCCGAACTGGTGAAAGAGAAACGCGTTGACGGTATCACGGATCTGCGGGATGAATCGGACCGTACCGGCATGCGGATCGTGATCGAACTGCGCCGGGATGTGAATGCTAACGTAGTCATGAATCAGCTTCTCAAGCATACCCAGCTGCAGGATTCCTTCGGAGTGATCATGCTGGCACTGGTGGACAATCAGCCGAAGGTGCTGAATCTCCTCCAGATGCTTAATTACTATCTGGATCATCAGAAGGATGTGGTGACCCGCCGCACGAAGTATGATCTGAATAAAGCGGAGGAGCGGGCTCATATTCTGGAGGGACTGCTGATCGCACTGGATCATATTGATGAAGTGATTCGGATTATTCGCGGTTCCCAGACAGTTCAGATTGCAAAGCGGCAGTTAATGGACCGTTTCGGTTTAAGCGATGCGCAGTCTCAGGCAATCGTGGACATGCGTCTGCGTACTCTGACCGGTCTGGAACGGGAGAAGCTACAGGCTGAATATCAGGAGCTGGAAGCGAAAATAGCCGAGTTAAAGGCAATCCTTGCAGACGAGAAGCTGCTTTTGGGCGTCATTCGCACAGAAATCCAGACGATCGCGGACAAATACGGGGATGACCGCAAGACAAGCATCGGTTTTGATGATTTTGATATGACGGCCGAAGATCTGATTCCCAATGATGAAACCGTGGTCACGATGACTCATTTCGGATATATCAAGAGAATGCCGAAGGATACGTTCCACAGCCAGAATCGGGGCGGCAAGGGTATCAAGGGAATTCAGACCATAGAGGAAGATTATGTGGAAGATCTGATCCTGACGAAGAATCATAATTATATCATGTTCTTCACCAATACCGGCCGCGTCTACCGGCTGAAGGCTTACGCGATTCCGGAAGCCGGACGTACCGCCAGGGGAACCGCGATCGTAAACCTTCTTCAGATGATGCCGGGCGAGACCATTTCCGCCATCGTCTCGATGAAGGATTACGATGAGAATGATTACCTGTTCATGGCGACAAAGCGGGGTATGGTGAAGAGAACGCCTCTGCGGGAATACGCCAACGTGCGTAAGACAGGTCTTCAGGCCATTGTGTTGAGGGAAGACGACGAGCTGATCGAAGTAAAGGTCACGGACAATACGAAAGACATTTTCATGATTTCGAAGAAGGGTCAGTGCATCCGCTTCCATGAGACTGATGCCCGCGTCACGGGGCGAGTTTCCATGGGCGTTACCGGAATGCGGTTGAATCCCGGAGATGAGGTCATCGGTATGCAGATGGACAGCCAGGGAGAGACGCTTCTGACCGTTTCGGAAAAAGGCATGGGCAAGCGGACACCGATCAGCGAATTTTCGGTTCAGTTCCGCGGCGGAAAGGGCATTCTCTGCTATAAGATTACTGATAAAACTGGTGATCTGGTCGGTGCAAAACTGGTAAAGGATGATCATGATATCATGATGATCACCAACGAGGGTATTATTATCCGCATCGGTATAGATAATATTTCTGTGATCGGCCGTAATACTTCCGGCGTGAAGCTGATGAGTATCGAGAAGGATTCCGACACCCGGATCGTCAGTATCGCAAAAGTGCGGGACGACGGAGAGAAGAAGCAGAATTCGGAGGAAGACGATACGGATACATCGGATGATCTGTTTGATGAAAACGCTGAAATGGCAGCTGATCAATCGGAAGGTATCGATTTCGATGAAGATGAATCAAAATAATTGACTAAAGTACGGGCAGAGCGTTACTGGCGCCCTGCTCGCATGGAAATGGAAAGCAGCCGCCAGAAGGCGGCTCTTTTCAGAAATAGAGGCAGTCGGAAATAGTGGAAATAAATACGGAGGTATCAGTATTGAGAACGATACAGGCAGATATAATCACTGAAAATATAAAAGAAATGTGCATTGAGGCAAACCATTTTCTGTCTTCCGATATGTGCCGGGTGTTTGAAAAGGCAGTATCGGAGGAGCGCTCACCGCTGGGCCGTCAGATCTTGGGCCAGCTTCAGGAAAATCTCCAGATTGCCGGTGAGGACATGATTCCGATCTGTCAGGATACAGGTATGGCGGTGGTATTTCTGAAGATTGGTCAGGATGTACATATTGAAGGCGGTTCGCTGCGGAAAGCGGTGGATGAGGGCGTCCGGCAGGGTTATATGGAAGGATATCTCCGCAAGTCTGTGGTAGGCGATCCCATTGAACGTGTGAATACGAAAGATAATACGCCAGCCGTTCTCCATACGGAAATCGTTGACGGTGATCAGATCGAGATCACGGTTGCTCCAAAGGGCTTCGGCAGTGAGAACATGAGCCGGATCTTTATGCTGAAACCTGCTGACGGCATCGAGGGCGTAAAGGAAGCAATTCTGACGGCCGTCAGGGATGCCGGACCCAATGCCTGTCCGCCTGTGGTAGTCGGCGTTGGCATCGGCGGCACATTTGAGAAATGCGCGCTGATGGCGAAACATGCGCTGACCCGTGATCTGAATGAAGAATCCCCGGTTCCTTATGTGAGGGAGCTGGAGAAAGAAATGCTTGAAAAAATAAACCGTCTCGGAATCGGGCCGGGGGGTTTGGGAGGAACGGTAACGGCACTCGCGGTGAATATCGAAACCTATCCGACACATATTGCCGGACTTCCCGTGGCGGTGAATATCTGCTGTCACGTGAACCGTCACGCGCGGCGGGTGATTTGATTCATATCAGAAAGAATGAGGTACTGAATTTATGGATAAAAAGTTATCTGTTCCGATCAATCGGAATGATGCGTCCGCCCTGCAGGCGGGAGATTACGTTCTTCTTACCGGAACGATTTATACCGCCAGGGACGCCGCCCATAAGCGGATGCAGGAAACACTGGATGCCGGAGGGGAGCTTCCGTTTGACATCCGGAATAATGTTATTTATTATATGGGACCTTCACCGGCCAGGGAAGGACGTCCCATCGGGTCCGCCGGACCGACTACGGCCAGCCGTATGGACAAGTATACGCCGGCTCTTCTGGATATGGGCCTTGGCGCCATGATCGGTAAAGGAAAACGCAGTTTGGCCGTAAAAGAAGCCATTATGAAAAACGGCTCCGTTTATTTTGCGGCGGTCGGCGGCGCCGGGGCGATCCTTTCAAAACGTATTCTTTCCAGCGAGGTCATTGCTTATGATGATCTCGGAACTGAGGCCGTGCGGCGGCTGGAAGTGAAAGATTTTCCGGTAATCGTGGTGATCGACAGCCGGGGGAACGATCTGTACGAGACTGCAGTAAACGAATACCGGACAATATAACCGGCACAATCGGGCGCCGTTCAGCCCGGCTGCTTAGATGGATATAACATACGGAGGAGAAGCTATGAACAGGATCATACTGATGGTGATCATGGATATACTGATGGTTCCATACTGGTATATCGGACTCGTCCGCCGCGGCAGATATAAGGAAAAATATTCGCTGCAGCAGGGTTATGATTTCATCCGTTCCATAGTAAGAACCGTCAATCGCAGAGGCCGGATCAAACTGACTATCACCGGCGTAGAGAAGCTTCCGGAAAAGGACGGTTTCATCATGTTTCCGAACCATCAGGGGATGTTCGATGTGCTGGCGATCATAGAAGCGTGTCCGCGCCCCTTAAGCATCGTTGTGAAAAAGGAAGTAAAAGACTGGATTCTGGTTAAGCAGGTGATGCAGATCCTTAATGGCCTGGCGATGGACCGTTCCGACGTTCGCGCTTCCATGCAGATCATCGGCGAGATGAGCGAACGGGCAAAGAACGGTCAGAACTTTATCATTTTCCCGGAAGGAACCCGCAGCCGCGACGGCAATCATCTGCAGGAATTCAAAGCCGGCAGTTTTAAAAGCGCGGTGAACGCCGGCTGTCCGGTTGTGCCTGTGACCCTGATTGACAGCTTCCAACCGTTCGATCTGCCTTCTATACGTCGGGTTCAGGTCCAGGTTCATATTCTGGATCCGATCTATCCGGAACAATATGTTGGGCTTAAAACCAGAGACATCGCACATCTTGTGCAGCAGAGAATACAGGAAAAAATAGACGCGGAAACCCGCAAAAATAAACAGAAAATGGCTTGACAACCAAAGATTAATTTTGTATAATTGTAAAGCGTCTGAAAAACAGAAATGTTTGAGAAGACCAATCTATGGAAACTGGAACTACGGAGAAATACTCAAGAGGCCGAAGAGGCGCCCCTGCTAAGGGTGTAGGTCGGGTAACCGGCGCGAGGGTTCAAATCCCTCTTTCTCCGCTCTTTTTTCCAGAATCCGTATGATTGTTTTTTTGCCCCCTGAGGAGCAGAAAAATTTTTCAAAATAGTTGTTGACAAAGCCGAATGGATGTGATATCCTAGGGAAGTTGCGGCGGAAGTCAGCAGCGAA
>CANQFR010000021.1 GCA_947599905.1 uncultured Lachnospiraceae bacterium | reverse complement strand
GGTGCCGTAATCCACCTCCCGGATCTGCCGTCTGGCAGCCCAGGGCATGACGATCAGGTTGATGAGCATCAGGATCAGCATTACGATGCCGTAATAATACAGCAGTGGCTTTTGTGGACGTTTCACTTCGTTCATAACAAAATTCCCCCTTTTGCGTAATTTGAAGCTTTGTCCTTTTGTATCTCTTTCTGCCTCCGGCGCGTCCCGAATATGGCGGATGCACCGGAGGCGGAAGTTGCTTTACATCAGTATAAGTGCGTCAGTGACGCTCTGCTCGTATTTTCAGTTATCCGACGGTTCTATAAAATGATACCGTCCCAGGACCCGTCCGAATACAAGACAGATAACGACGCTGGCGATACAGAGCAGAAACATCGTCATCGCCGCGCCGGAGCCTTTGCCGGTGCCGAACAGCGCCGCGAAAAGCCCCTGCGGATCCGCAGCCGACATAAACGGCTCGCAGACCTTATCCACCAGGAATCCGCCCAGGAAGAGGCCGACGGGGATCGTGAAAAACTGCAGCGTGTTCCGGCAGGAATAGACTCTCCCCTGCATCTGTGGCGGAATCGTGCTGCGCAGGATCACATCCAGATTCGCGGACATGAACGGAACCGGGAGCCACCCGATTACCTGGGCCATACACCAGAGCGCGGGCGTGCGCGCAAAGGCCAGCAGAAATGTCTCCGCTCCCAGAGAAAAAACCATGGTCAGCCAAATCACGCGGATCCGGTTCTTCGGCGCCGGAAGCGCCGTCACCGCGATACTTCCGAGAAGCGTCGCGATCCCCGCGCAGGAGGTAACTAGCCCCAGAACCGTCTCGCCGCCCCGCGGATTGGACAGCACGTAAGGCGGCAGCACCGCGTCGAATACGGACGCGGACAGATTCACGCCTGCCATAAAAAGGATCAGCGCCAAAATCAGGCCGTGGCCGCGCAGATACAGAATGCCGGCTTTCGCGGAAGTCCACAGGGATTCGTAGCCGGACACCGTACGCTCATTCACAGCAGGGATCCGCACAAACAGCAGAAGCGCCAGAAATGCCGCCGCGAACGTCCCCAGATCGATATAGATCACGCCTGCCATCCCCACAAACGCGAACAGGCTCGTCGCGAGAACCGGATGCAGAATCGTCACCAGGGAATTGGAAAAGGACTTAAGTCCGCTGACCTTCTGGTAATGCTTCTTCGGCGTGATCAGCGTCATAGCCACATCGCCGGCCGGCTGCTGAACCGTGTTCATAAGTCCGTTTACCGCGTTCAGGACATACATGTGAACAGGCCGCAGCAAATCCATTTTCAGAAGCACCAGTACCGCCACCGAGCAGCAGGCCGCGAAGGCATCACAGCACAGCATGACCTTCTTCTTGTCCCACCGGTCGCTTAACGCGCCCGCGAAGATACTCATCAGCACATACGGCGCGTAGGAACAGATGGACAAGGCCGCCGTCTGAAGCGCCGATCCGGTCTTCTCATAAAGCCACAGCGTCAGCGCGAAATTCGTCATTGCGCTGCCGAGCTGGGACAGCGACTGGGTACTCCACAGAATCAAAAACGTCCTGAGTTCTTTTATTAATTTTTTCATTTTGCTTTGCTCCTTTGATTATGTTGATTACAGAAAAGAGCGTCTGCAGCGCGCTTCCTGCGCTTCCTGCGTTTTCTGCAAGTCTTTTCGAACATCAATCAAGTCGCAAAGTCTGAGGACTATTGCCTGCGGTCAGGCGCTTTCCTCCCCACGCATCGTCCTCAAACCCTGCGTGGAGCGGATGCATTGATCAGTCGCATTGATAACCTCCCGGTCACTTCACCTGCTGAATCTGCTTACCGGTCGTTTTTTCCAGAAAATGGCGAAATTCTTCGACCGTTCCGCCTTTCAGCGTGTTCTTATCATAAATCTGTGCGTGGTTTGCGCCAAATCCCACAACAAAATACTGAGGCATCTCCGCAATCACGCTGATATGATCGTAGCTGAACCGGGACGACCCCAGTTCTGTGTCTGAGGTATATCCCTCCGGCGTAAATGTCACAAATGATTTCTTTGTCCCCGGAGGAAGACGCTTTACGCCAAGCGCTCCGTTCAGCTGATCTTCAAAGAGAAGGGCAAGCACAATGAGCAAAACCGCAAACCAGGTAATGCCTGTCCTGAAGTCGAATACAAATCCCCCGTCTTCGGGCAACAGGCTGAGCAGGATTCCGAGAACGGCCGCTATGATACCGAAAATCCGAACACGGCGGTTCCTTTTCCGGCGGACGGTTTTTCTCAGTGCCCTTGCCATCGCGGTCATAGCCCGCTGGTCATAAACCGTCTCAAAGGTAAAGCTTACATCTGCTTCCATGATTCGCTATCGCCTCCTTCGGTGAAAACTCAGGCCAGTGTCCCCTTCGTCGACAGCACACCGGAGATCCGCGGGTCTGTCTGTGTCGCCTCATCCAGCGCCTTGGCAAACGCCTTAAAGGCCGCCTCGATGATGTGATGGTTATTAAAGCCGGAAATCTGTTTCAGATGCAGATTCATCTCCGCCGCGTAAGAAACCGCGTAGAAGAACTCCCGTACCATCTCGGTCTCAAGCACGCCGACTTTCTCACGGTCCAGGTTCAGGTCGTAAGCAAGATAGGGCCGACCGCTTAAATCCAACGCGCAGAGAACAAGAGCGTCGTCCATCGGCAGGATCTTCGTCCCGAAGCGGACAATTCCTTTCTTGTCGCCGACCGCTTCCCGGATGGCCTTTCCGAGCACGATCCCGGTATCCTCTACGGTATGATGCGTATCTACGTCCAGATCGCCTTCTGCCCTGACGGTCAGATCAAACAGACCGTGGCGGGCGAAACCGTCCAGCATATGGTCAAAGAACCCGATGCCGGTGTGGACGTCAGATTGACCCGTGCCGTCCAGGTTCAGCGATACCGTTATCTTTGTTTCCTTTGTGTTTCGTTCAATCGTCGCTGTTCGCGGCATATTCGTTCCCCCATTTCACTTCAGCCTGTTTCTGCAAACTTCTCCGGCAGTTCCGGCATTCTTAATTCTTTGTTATTTCCCTACGACATTCTGTTCCGGCTTTCCGCCCCGCACAGGTCATTCCTCATCAAACCGCACGCGGATCGAGTTGGCGTGGGCCGTCAGGTGCTCCGCCTCCGCAAACGTAATAATATCCCTGCTCACCGGCTCAAGCGCCTCCCGGGAGTAATAGATCACGCTGGATTTCTTGACGAAATCATCCACGCCCAGCGGCGAGAAGAACTTGGCCGTCCCGTTGGTCGGCAGTACGTGGTTTGGTCCCGCGAAATAGTCCCCCAGCGGTTCGGAACTGTATTCCCCGAGAAAAATGGCGCCGGCGTTGCGGATCTTCGTCATGATCTCGAACGGGTTCGCGGTCACGATCTCCAGATGTTCCGGTGCGATCTCGTTGACCACGCCGATCGCTTCTTCCATATTATCAGCCACCAGGATATATCCGAAATTCTGAAGCGATTTCTCCAGAATCTCCTTTCTGGACAAGGTCTGCACAAATGCATCCGCCTGCGCGGAGACTTCCTCAGCCAGCTTCCGGCTCGTGGTCACCAGAATCGCGCTGGCCAGCTCGTCATGTTCCGCCTGCGACAGGAGATCCGCCGCCACCCAGCGGGGACCTGCGGTCTCGTCAGCCAGCACCAGAATCTCGCTGGGGCCGGCGATGCTGTCGATGCTCACATGACCGTATACCGCCTTTTTCGCCAGCGCCACGAAGATATTGCCGGGTCCGACGATCTTATTGACACGCGGGATCGATTCCGTCCCGAAGGCCAGAGCCGCGATCGCCTGGGCGCCGCCCACCTTATAGACTTCCGTCGCGCCGGCCAGATGTGCCGCGGTCAGTGTCACCGGATTTACCTTGCCGTCGCGCCCGGGCGGCGTCACCATGACAATGCGGTCTACCCCGGCGACTTCCGCCGGGATGATATTCATCAGGACCGACGACGGATAGGCCGCCTTGCCGCCGGGCACGTAGACGCCGACGCTCTGAAGCGCCGTAAACTTCTGGCCCAGGATGGTTCCGTCGGGCTTCGCGTCAAACCAGCTGTGGCGCACCTGCATCTGGTGGTAATCGCGGATATTCTTCATAGACCGCTTCATGACCGCCAGAAGCTCCGGTTCTACCAGCGCCTCTGCCTCCGCGATCTCCTCATCCGTCACGCGGATCGTCTCCGGGGTCAGTTCGGCGCCGTCAAATTTTTTCGTATAGGCGAACACCGCCTCGTCCCGCTTCTCCTTCACGGTATCTACGATCTCCTGGACTGTCGCCGCATATTCGCCGTAATTATTCGGATCCCGTTTCAGAAGATCCGACAGGATATTCTTTCTGGTCGTCGCATCCAATGTTATCATGCGCATGTCTTTCTCCTCCTTTTAGGCCCCGGCGCTTTCTCGGGCAACCAGACCCTTCAGATCCCCGATCAGCTTTGTCACACGTTCATTTTCCCGCTTCATGCTGACCTGGTTGACGATCACGCGGGCCGACAGGCCGCAGATCTCCTCCAGAACCACCAGACCGTTCTCCCGCAGCGTGGAACCGGTCTCCACGATGTCTACGATCACTTCGGAAAGTCCCACAAGCGGCGCCAGTTCAATGGAGCCGTTCAGCTTGATGATCTCCACGGTCTGGTGCTTTTTATTGTAGAAATAATCCTTCGCGATGTTCGGGTACTTGGTGGCGACGCGGATGAGTTCGTGGTGCTTAAGGCGGTCCCTCGCCGATTCCGGGCCGCAGACGCACATCCGGCACCGGCCGAAGCCCAGGTCGATGACCTCGTAAAGCTTGCGGCCTTCCTCCAGAATCGTGTCCTTGCCGCAGATACCGATATCGGCCGCGCCGTATTCCACATAGGTAGGCACATCGTTAGCCTTGGCAAGGAAGAAGCGGATGCCCAGCTCCTCGTTGGTGAAGATCAGCCTGCGGGAATTCTTATCTTTCATCTCTTCGCAGGTGATGCCGATCTGCTCCAGAAGTTCTAAAGTTTTATAAGCCAGACGGCCCTTGGTCAGCGCGATCGTCAGATATCTCATAGGCGCATGTCTCCTTCTTAAGTTCAAAGTCGATCAGATATACATTTCCGCCGTTCTCCGCCTGATAAAAGATCCGGACGATTCCGTTCCTTCGGGCATAGTCCCTGTAATCCTCCGGCGTCATGCCATGCCTGCGAAGCATCAGGCACACATTCTCTCCGTGTTCCCGCATCCCGGCCGCCATCCGCAGCGCATCTTCCCGCGCCTCCGGTTCGTACAGAAGAAGCGTCCCAAGCACCTCTGCCGGAATCTCCACCTTCTGCCGCGCCAGCGCCAGCATCAGCCGGTCGATGACAATGGCGAAACCTACCGCCGCCGCGTCTTTGCCAAACTGGCACAGGAGACGGTCATACCGTCCGCCGGTCACGAGATACTCGCCGCTCCCATAGGTATACGCCTTGAAAATGATCCCCGTATAGTAATTATAATTGCTCAGCATCCCCAGATCGCAGGAAACATATTCCGCGACGCCGTAGCTTTCCAGAATCCGCTGAACCTCCATCAGCCGCCTGACGGCCTTCCGGGAACGCTCATTCGTGATCTGCCCTTCCAGCTCTGCAAGCATTGCAAAACCGCCGAACAGTTCCGGAAGCTGAAGGAAAATCTTTCGCAGCCCCTCCGGCATCTCCTGCTCGGCGATCAGCTCTTCCACGCCGAAATGATTCTTATTCTCGATCAGTTCCCGCAGCGTTTCCTGCGTCTGAATGTCCATCCCGGCCTCTTCCACGAGCCCGCGGAAGAAATCCACCTGTCCCAGCTCCACCTGGAATTCCTGAAGTCCGGCGCTTTTCAGCGCATTTACGACCAGGGCGATCATCTCCGCATCCGCGTCCGCCGAATCATCCCCGATCAGTTCCGCGCCGGTCTGCGTGTTCTCCTTCAGCCGCCCCTGATAGCTGGAATTATTGATAAATGTCCTCTCCCGGTAGCAGAGCCGCACCGGCACCGTCTCATCCATGTAATACTTGGCGACGCATCTGGCGATGGCCGGCGTCACGTCGGGCTTCAGCACCAGCGTATTGTTATCCCGGTCGAAGAATTTGAACATCTCCCGGGAACTGACGCTGCCCCGCTCCCTGCCGAAAATATCAAAGAATTCGAAGGTTGGCGTCTCGATGTCCTGATAGCCATAACTGTGAAATACCTTGCTGATCCGGCTCTGAACCGAAAGCTTTCTGGCGCATTCGCCGTTATAGATATCCCTGACGCCTTCCGGCGTGTGAAGCAGATTAACCTCCATGGTTCCTCCCAGATTCTGTCATTTCGATTCTGTCATGCAGACGGCATGTACAGCCATTCCGATTGCATTCATACGGCTGGCCGCATATCCGTTCCGTCTGCACCAATCATAACAAGGCGACCGCTTTCACGCAGTACAGTGATCACTTCATGATGTGAGACCATTGTACGAAAGCAGCCGCCTTTTGTCAATCATCCTTTTTTCATTTCCATGCGAACGGGCGCCAGTGTGACACCCTGCTCGTATTTTACCGTCCTGCATACATCCGCACACCAAAATGCCGTTCTCACGCTTTTCCGCCGCACCCGCCGGTACATCCGTCAAAGCAGTAGGTGCACACTTTGCATTTCGGCAGTCCGATGGACTCCACCAGATCGTCCAGACGGTGATACCGAAGCGTCGTGAAATTCTGCTGTTTGCGAATATCCTCCAGCATCGCCTCATAACGGTCGCTTTCCGGATCCGCATATTCTGCAAGAATCTCCGGCTTCTCCGCGTTATCGCCTTCCCGATCAAGGATCACGCGCCGCGCGATCAGGTCCAGATCCGACTTTGACCTGGAGAAATTCAGGAACTTACAGCCGTACACCAGCGGCGGACAGGCCGGCCGCACATGGACTTCCTTCGCCCCGCTCTGGTACAAAAATTCTGTCGTCTCCCGCAGCTGCGTTCCGCGGACGATGGAATCGTCGATCAGCAGCAGCTTCTTATTCTCGATCAGCGCCTTCACCGGCACCAGCTTCATCCTGGCGATCAGGTTCCGCTGATTCTGGCTCACCGGCATGAAGGACCGCGGCCAGGTCGGCGTATATTTGATAAATGGTCTCGTAAACGGCACTTTGGATTCATTGGCATAGCCGATGGCGTGGGCCGTGCCGGAATCCGGAACGCCCGCCACCATATCCGGATGCACATTCCCGGCGGCCATATCGCGCTTTGCCAGGGCGCTGCCGCAGCGGTAACGCATTTCTTCTACATTAATCCCTTCATAGGAGGATGGCGGATAGCCGTAATAGACCCAGAGGAAGGAACAGATCTGCAGCTCATCTCCCGGCGCGGCCAGCTGTTCGATGCCGTCCGGCGTCAGGCGTACGATCTCGCCCGGTCCCAGCTCCCGCTCGTCCGTATAGCCCAGATTCAGATAGGCAAAGCTTTCCATGGAGACGCAGTACGCGTCTTCCTTCCGTCCGATGACGAGCGGCGTGCGGCCCACCCTGTCCCTGGCCGCGTATACGCCGTCTGATTTCAAAATCAGCATCGTCATGGAACCGTCGACGATATCCTGTACATACCGGATACCGTCCAACAGACTGTCCCTGCGGCAGATCAGCGCGCCGATCAGCTCGGTCACATTGACCTGCCCGTTGGTCATCTCCTGAAAATGGGTGTGGCGGTCATCGTAAAGCTCCTGAATCAACTGCTCATAATTGTTTACCTTACCCACCGTAGCAATGGCGAAACTGCCCAGATGGGACTGGATAATGATTGGCTGCGGCTCAAAATCCGAGATGCAGGCGATCCCGTAATATCCGTTCATCTCCTCCACGTCGCGCTCGAACTTGGTGCGGAACGGGGAGTTCTCAATGTTATGGATAGCCCTGTGAAATCCGTCAGCTCCATAGGTAGCCATCCCGCCCCTGCGGGTACCTAAGTGGGAATGATAATCCACGCCGTAAAATAGTTCATGCGTACAGTTCTTTCTGGCAACGACTCCGAATAAGCCTCCCATGCGCAAGTCTCCTTTTCTCGTGTGATCAGACTGTCTTCATGCACGGATAATACCATAGATTCCGCTGACAATCAAGCGCTTTCTTACGCGCATTCCCACAGGTCAGCCTGCGTAGAAAACTCCGTCGAAGCAGTCCAGCTCCGGAATTCCGCCGATATTTCTGGTACTGTAGGAATCTCCGCCGACGTCGAAGCGGTAATATTCCCCGCTGTCCGTGCGCATGGTCATCCAGGACTTGCCGTCCGTCCGTACAGGATGGAGTACTGTCCCCGCCGGTACCGTCGCTTCGGTGCCGCCGCCTGTCCCGTAGTCATTGACCCCGGCCAGCACCGGCAGATCGCACTTCGCCGTCAGCGTCCCATCCATACCGTAATCATAGATCGCATAAGTCTCCGTATGGGCTGACGGATGCCCGTCTTCCCTCAGATCATAATCCTCATAACCCTTATAGGATCCCAGAAATTCCAGCCGCGAAGCAAGGCAGAAATTCTCAGGCCCGGTGCAGGAAGCGGACAGCTCCATCGCCTGCAGGGTATCGACATAAGCCGGCGCGCCCTTCGTCAGTTCATAGATGTCAATATAGGGCCAGTCATTGTCTCCGTACAGCTGTACATAGCACCAGAACCGTCCGTCGATATCGCTGATCACCCAGCTGACGCCAAGCCGCGCCTGGTCCGGCCGGGTAACGGTGCTGTCATTCAGCGATACATAATAGCCGTTGATATTATTATTCTCATCGACGTCCGAGCCGACATACAGGTAGTCGACGTCGCCGTCGCCTGTCAGATCCGTGTCCCCGCAGCCCCAGTCGATCTGCCGGATATAACCGCTTTCCTGCGGAATGTATTCCGCTTTGAAATACTCCGGGTGCTCCGCAAACGTCACAGTTACTGATATCGGTCCGGACGCGTAAGGCGCGATCACATAGGTGTTGAAATAAATGGTAACGCCGGTCCGGTCAATGACCCACTCCAGCTGTTCATCGCCATAAAACAGGTTCTGGAGGGTTTCAGCGTAGTCATCGAACAGATCGCCGTTCGCCGCATACTTCGTTTCGAGCTCCTGCTTAACCGTCTCATAAAGGCCGTCATAATCCGCCGCGATATCGGCAAGCGTCAGGCGATCCCCGGTCTGCGTATCGTAGGTCACCCCATATTCCTCATAGAATCCATGGGCGCCTCCGGTGTAGCCTTCCAGCATATGGCGGAAGCTGAGCAGTTTTTCGTCGCTTCTCACGGCCTGGGCCGTATGCTCGACGGAATAATAGGCATCGATATCTTCCGACGCCATACTATTGTGAAATTCCAGCGCATCCGCATAGTAATCCGCATGCTGCTCCTGGACACTGTCCCAGACGGCGTCCCAGTAGGCGCCTACATTTTCACAAAGCGCGGCATATTTCTCATCGTTGACCTTCAGGCCCTGAACGGTCATCGTCAGAATCGTCGCGTACGTTTCGGGATCGGTATCGACAAGGGATTCGTAGGTTGTTGTCAGATGCAGGATGTCCGGCACGCCGCCTTCCTCATCCTCCGGCTGCAGATTCTCCGCGGCTTCGTCTGTCTGTCCGGCAGTTTCTTCCTGTGAGGCCGCGGTCCCAGCCTGTTCCTGCGTATCATCAGCTGCCGAAGCGGACTCTCCGGCCGCGGTTGAGACGCTTACGGGCGTTTCATTCGCGGCAGTCGTCTCCTGCCCTTCCGTCGCGCCGGAACCGGAGCAGGCGCTCAATATCAGCGCCGCGGCCGCAAAAACAGCGAGCGCCTTCTTCCGCGCGGGAATCATTTGCGTAATTGATCTCATTTTCATGGTTCTCCTCCCATATTCCGATATCCGCTTTACGGGATATCTGATTGATTGCTGACAGGACCGTTGCCTGTGCTGTCAGGACCGGCCCTGCTGAAAAGGCAAATTGCCTAGATTATTATTTTATAACGGTGCCATAGCGGTGTCAATGCCGCTTTATGTTCCATGATTCCCATTTATGCATTTATCCATTTACAAGGAAAAGCAGAGCCGTTATAATCAGAAGTATCACGGAAATCAGAAAGGAACAGCAAAACCATGAAATCATCCGCGGAACTGCGCACGCTTCTGCGCTCCATCGACCATAAAGGGTATCCGGCTTATAAATCGCTGGCCGGAAGCTATCAATTTGGAAGTTACATCTTATCGATCGACCATGTGCAGGGCGACCCGTTCGCTTCTCCTTCCAGCCTTCATATCGAGATTCTGCACCGGGACGCCGGCTTCCCTGCAGCTTACTACGACCGGGATTACGTGCGGATTGCGCTGCAGGACTACCTGACGCGCCGCATGGAGGAACAGTTTGCCGCCTTTAATTTTAAGGCCAAAGGCTCCGGCAAAAGCGGTCTTCTGTCCATCAGCCGCTGCGGTCAGGAAGTGCTGGAGCGAAGTGCCTGCGAGATCACGTCCCAGAAGATCATCGTCCGCTTCCACGTGGGCTTCCCGGCCTTCGGCCGCACAATCAACGCCGGAGAGCTTGATAAGATCCTCTTTGATTTTCTGCCCCGCTGCGTGGAAAACGGCTGTTTCGCCCGCAGGCAGGACGCGAAACGACTGAAAGCCGCCATTGATCTGGCGGAGGATCAGCATGCGATCCGGCAGTATCTGCGTGAACATCAGCTCGTGGCCTTTGTGGCCAACGGTTCTGTTCTGCCCCGTAAAAGCGGGGTTTCCGATCTGCCGATGAACGGCAGCGTGCCGTTTACATCGCCGGCATCCATGGAGACTGAAATCAGGCTGCCCCACGCCGGGCTTATGCGCGGCATGGCTGTACGCCGTGGCATCACGCTGATCGTGGGCGGCGGCTATCACGGGAAGTCCACGCTTCTGGAAGCGCTTCAGATGGGCGTCTATAACCATATCGCCGGAGACGGACGGGAATATGTGATCACCGACGATACCGCCGTCAAACTGCGGGCCGAAGACGGACGTTCCATCCGGCAGGCCGATATTTCCATGTTCATCCGGGATTTGCCGAATAAGAAGGACACCTCCTGCTTTTCCACCGAGGACGCCAGCGGCAGCACCTCACAGGCAGCAGGCGTGATCGAAGGCATCGAAGCCGGCTGCGGACTCTTCCTGATCGATGAGGACACCTCGGCTACGAATTTCATGGTGCGGGATGAGTTCATGCAGCAGGTGGTCAGCCGCAGTCAGGAGCCGATCACGCCGTTTCTGGAGCGTGCCGTGGATCTGTATGAGAAGGCCGGCGTCTCCACGATCCTGGTAGCCGGAAGCTCCGGCGCTTTCTTCTATATCGCGGACACAATCCTGCAGATGGACTGCTATCAGCCGGTGGATATTACTGCGCGTGTGAAAGCATTGTGCAAAGAACACACGGCGCCCAGAACTCAGGCGCCGGATTTTACGGTTCCCGTATTTAACCGCGTTCTGCGGGGGAACGGACATACAAACAGAAGTGGTTCGCGCGAAGCTGAGGAAGCCGTCAGTGGTTCCGATTCCCGAAAATCCCGGTACGACAGAGCAGGCGGAGGTCGCGGCGGCAAAATCAAAACCTTCGGCACGGATTCCTTCTCCATCGACCGCGAGACCGTCGATATGCGCTAT
Source organism: uncultured Lachnospiraceae bacterium (assembly GCA_947599905.1). Classification (GTDB taxonomy): domain Bacteria; phylum Bacillota; class Clostridia; order Lachnospirales; family Lachnospiraceae; genus UBA3402. Next base: position 13,714 of record CANQFR010000021.1, on the reverse strand, counting down.
GTGGAACAGCTGGCAGATTCCGAGCAGCTGAACGCCCTGGCCCATCTTCTCCGCTATATGACGGAACAGGTCCTTGACGGCAGGAAAACCATGCAGCAGGCGGTCAGACAGACTTACGATATTCTGGAGAAGAAGGGCTGGGAGCCGTTCTGCTCCTCTTACGTGCCCTGCGGACTGGCCCGGCCGCGGATCCAGGAACTTTATGCGTGCCTGAACCGGTTCCGGGGATAAGGGCTCACAAAGAATACCGCCGAGTCTCACTGGCACCTCGCATGAAAAGCCGAGCGCCCGCACGGAAATTAATAGGAAGCCGCATCTGCCCGATGTGAACCAGGCAGGCGCGGCTTCCTTGCCGTCACCACTCTCTTCTGATCTCTTCTTCCTTCACACCATAACTGTAAAGAAATTCCCGCAGGTCATCATCTGTACGGATAAACATAAGCTCGTCAAATTTCCCGGTAGCCATGTCCTTAAATCCAGCCACCTTCTCCCCGTTACAGATACTTGCTTTGATCACCGGAATCTTGCCGGTCTTGTCATAGTTGGCAGTCGGTCTTGAATGTTTACGGAACATGATACTTCCCCCTCTCCTGAATCAATCTGTCTCCCTGAACTTCGGACTCCTATAATGTTTTCGCCTTCCACAGAAAATCCATGATCATCGGCACCTGCCGTTCCCAGTCCGCCTCGCAGTGACCGCCGCCCGTCTGGCAGTAGATCTGCGTAGCCGCACCCTGAGCCGCAAGACGCGCCGCGACAGAACGATTCCGCCGGGAGGTGTAGCTTCTGCGGTCCTCATGGGTATGATCGAAGACGCCCTTCGCCTCTCTCGTCCCCCAGGAAAGCCATACCCTCGTATCCGCGTCCACCGGATAGTCCTTCAGATCCCGGTATACCCGGGGCATACAGAACGCAATGGCGCTCGATACGCAGGCGGCCTTGGAGAAACACCAGTTATACCGCAGCACGCCGTAAAGCGCCATCAAGCCGCCCATGCTGGAACCGCCGATGCCGGTGCAGGCACGATCCGGATATGTCCGGTACTCCCAATCGATCATCGGCTTCACCTGATCTGTGATCCAACGCATCGTGGCGTCGCCGATACATTCAAAATTGCTGCAGAAGCCCCAGCTCATGCGGTACGGACAATATTCGTTCAGGCGTTCCTGACCTTCATGGCTGCATTCCATGCCCACGATGATCACCGGCTTATCCCACCGGTCCAGAAATTCCTTAAGCCCCCAGCTCTTGCCGAAGGTTGCGTCGCTGTCATAGAACAGATTGTGTCCGTCGAAGAAATACATGACCGGATAGCGCTCATCCGTGCCGTAATAATTCTCCGGCAGATAGATATGAAGCCGCCGGTTCTGACCGGCGGGCGGATAATAGCAGTCGCGTTTGATTACCATAATCATTCCTTCAGAAAGTATTCAATTCCCTTCAGAGCGTTCTCCTCATGCGCCGGGGCCGCGAACACACAGAGTACAATCCGGTCCGCGCCGGTCGAGGCATACTGCTTAAGCACGGCACTGTCAGTAATATCGATACCGTATTCCAGATCATCGCCGATTGTCGTAACTGTTCCTGTGACATCGATATCAACGATATGCCCCGTCAGCATACGATCCTTCAGCTGCGCATACGTCTCCTCCGGCAAAACCTCTTTCATATCCGCGAGAAGTCCCAGATTCGCCTGATGCTCGAATTGTTCCTCTGAACAGATGATCAGGTCCAGCTGACGTGCGCCCGCGATCGTCATATAAGCCATGTTTGACTGATAGTCATCCGTATCATAATAACTGACACTGACATAATCCTTCTTTCGTTCCATGCCGATATATTCTTCCAGCGAAGCCCCCAACTCATCGGTGGCGCTCACAAAGACGTCGTCGAGAAAGGCTACGGAAAGGACTTCCCTAGACGGATTGATGACAGACGTATAGAGCATATAAGCAACGACAACAACGATCGCAATCAGAGCGGCCAGCCCCACCAGATAATAATCCCTGAAATAATCAAGCTTCTGCCTCCAGGGAAGATTCTTCAGTTCTTCCTTTGTTACGGTGTCTTTCGTCCGGCTGTAAATCGACGCGTCATCGTCCAGCGTTGTTTTTCTATGTTCAATATCCATATGCGGAACACCCCTTTCTGTCCGGAATGCATTTGAAAGCTGCAATTGCCTGTCAGATATTATAGTCTTTTTCCACTTCAGCCGCAACAGATTTATTGAAAATTAAGATTCCATTCACAGCCGTTTTATTTTCTGATTCAGAAGAAATGCAAGCAGGGCGTTATCGGCGCACAGCTCATCTAAGCTCCTGACTGTAAGGATTATGTACGGAAGCGTTTTCGCGCAGTTCATGCATCACGCTGCTTAAATGCCTGCGTATGGAATGGATCATTTCATCATTCACGAAATTCTTCCTCAGCAGTTCTTCCTTGCTGATGTTCCTGTCCGTCGCCGCCTCATAGATGAAGAGAGGCCTCTGTTTTTTTGCCGCTGACGCAGCACGGCCCCAGCACGTATACGGGATCTGACCCTTTGACGATCCCGTAGAGGATCTGGTGGGATTCCTGGAAAAATACCGGATACTCTTCGCGGTTTTTTTTTCAAGGATCTGCCGCGTAAGGCTATTGTCACAGGAGAAAACGTCCTGCTGTTCCCCGTGATCCGTATGGACAGCCAGCACTTTCCCATTTCCGTCAAATATATGGATCGGCACATGGATCAATTGTATGATATGTGCGCATAAGCTCTCAGCGTTCATCTTCTGCTGAACTCCCCGATTTTGTTCATTGTGTTCAATATACTATATCTTCGGAAGAACCAGACACATAGATTTCTATCATAGTATACAAAGAACTCCTGATTTTTGTTGAAAATGTCCCGGATTATGACTCCGGCAGCAGAATAAAGGAATTACTCTCTTCCATCACTTCCGGCGCCACGGCCGAATAGCCGCGATGACTGGTGATCTTCGTATCCGTCGCAAGAAGATCCAGAAAATCCGTTTCCCGGATCACAAATGAAAAAAAACGCCAGACCAACGCTGAGCGCCATTCCGCCTGCATATAGGCCGATGGCCGCCAGCCTATGAAACGACAGCCGCAGCCGCGGTTTTGCCTCCGGCGGACAGCAGGTATCCGGCTCACCGTCCGCGTTCTTGAAGCGGTGAAACGAAACCGTCAGATAGGCATACTGGGCGAACGTGACCGTACAGCCCATGACGAAAACAAAGACGGGAGTGTAGGTATTTCGCAGGAGCAACAGATACGCCTGCCCCCAGACTTCGATGTCCGGCTCCACGATCAGCAGGATAACCAGAAACAAAAGCGCTGTGAAGACCAAAAACGCCGTCATTTTCAGGATCATCCAGATTTAATAGGCAACTATCCGAACCGCGCTGCCTACCCTCCGCCCCCGCACCAGCCGCATACTGCGGCGGACTGACTCCGGCAGGTCGCAATGTTCCAATACGAAATCATGTCCAACGTCATAAAAATATCAGTAAACGGCGGGTATCGATGACGGAACGCTTAAACAGATCGATCAGGCCGATCTTCTTCTGATGCCAGGCGCAGTCCAGACAGATGACGATCCCGGAGATCTCCTGAACCGTCCAGACCATATACCCTAGAGCAATGACAAGAAGCGCCAGTAGAATCAACGGGTTCCTGACGATATCCGTCAGATTGCCGGTAGTAATGAAGTCGACGCGGGAATGGAGAAACGCCTGTATCCAAAGGAAACGTCCGGCCGGAACCATAACCAGCTTAAATACGCCTATATACAGCACCAGGTAAAAAAACATAGCGGAAGCAGGCCGGTGGAGACGTCTCTCCCTGATGTCACCATCCGTTTTTCTCCTGCTGACCGCTATGTTCGTGCTTAACATATTGACTGCCTTCCCGGGCATCCTCCGCCTGTTCTCATATGTTCTGCATCCAAAGTCTTTCGTGCGGACTCATCGGCACATCCGTCGGCCCTCTTAAGCCTCGTCGATCGCCTTTCCGATATCATGCCGCATGTATTTGTTGCCGAAGGAGATCCATTCCGTCGCCTCGTAAGCGTTCCTGCGCGCGTCCTTAAGCGTATCGCCGAGGGCAGTCACGCCAAGGACTCGGCCTCCGTTAGTGACGATCGCGCCGTCCGCGCTGAACTTGCTGCCCGCGTGGAACACATAATAGCCGTCTTTCCCATCGAAGGCGTCCAGACCGGAGATCACAAACCCCTTTTCATAATGTTCAGGATAGCCGTCGCTGGCCAGCACCACGCAGACCGCCGCGTTGTCGTCAAACTGCAGGTCGATCCGATCCAGCGTGCCGTCGATGCAGGCCTCGAACACATCCACGATATCGTTCTTCATCCGCGGCAGCACCACCTGGGTCTCCGGGTCGCCGAAGCGCGCGTTATATTCCAGCACCTTCGGTCCGTCCGCCGTCAGCATCAGTCCGAAGAAGATCACACCCTTAAATTCCCGGCCTTCCGCCCGCATGGCGTCCACCGTCGGCTGATAGATATGCTCCCGGCAGTAAGCGTCGATCTTGGCCGTATAGAACGGGCTCGGGGAAAACGTCCCCATGCCGCCGGTATTTAAGCCCTGATCGCCGTCCTTCGCCCGCTTGTGATCCTGCGCCGAGGTCATGACCCGGATCGTCCTGCCGTCCACAAAGGTCAGAACAGAGACCTCACGCCCGGTCATGAACTGCTCGATCACGATCCGGTCTCCGGCGGAACCGAACTGTCGATCCAACATCAGGGTCTTGACGCCCTCCTTCGCTTCCTCGCGGGTCTTGCAGATCAGCACGCCCTTCCCAAGCGCCAGCCCGTCCGCCTTCAGAACGATGGGGACCGGCGCCGTCTCAAGATACTTAAGCGCCGCCTCCGGCGTATCGAAGGTCTCATAAGCCGCCGTCGGGATGCCGTATTTCTTCATCAGATCCTTTGAGAACGCCTTCGAGCCTTCCAGGATCGCCGCATTCTTCCTTGGCCCGAACGCCCGGATCCCCGCCGCCTCAAACGCGTCCACCGCGCCCGCCGCCAGCGGATCATCCGGCGCCACCACCACCAGATCGATCTCCTTTTCCTTCGCAAACTTCACCTGCGCCTCAAAATCCATCACCGGGATATTCACGCACTCCGCCACGGACGCGATCCCCGCGTTCCCGGGCGCGCAGTAAAGCTTCTCTACCTTCGGGCTCTGCGCCGCCTTCCAGGCGATCGCGTGCTCACGGCCGCCGCCGCCGATGATCAGTATCTTCATTGAATTCTCTCCTTCCCGGCTGTTTCAGATCAGCCCGTTCGCGATCATATCAATCGCCTGCGGGAGTATCACCCACTCCGCCTGCTCCATCACTCTCTGCTGCAGCACCTTCGGCGTATCCCCGGGCAGCACCTCCACCGCCTTCTGCAGGATAATCGGCCCTGAATCCATGCCTTCATCCACGAAATGCACCGTGGCCCCGGTGATCTTCACGCCTCTTTGAAGCGCCGCCTCATGCACTTTCAGCCCGTAATAGCCCACGCCGCAGAAGGACGGGATCAGCGACGGATGGATATTGATGATCCGCCCGCGGTATTTCTCGATCACGGCCGGCGGAATCGTCACCAGATATCCTGCCAGCACGATCAGGTCCAGCCCATAGGAATCCAGAGACGTAAGCAGCGCATGATTGAATTTCTCTCTCGTCTCAAACTGCTTCGGCGACAGGCAGACTGCTTCCACGCCGTGATTCTTCGCGCGTTCCAGCGCGTAAGCCCCGGCGTTATTGCTGATGACGACGGCTACCTCCGCGTTGGTGATCCGTCCGCTGTCAATCGCGTCAAGGATCGCCTGCAGGTTCGTCCCGCCGCCGGATACCAGAACACCGACTCTCAGCATAAGGTAACTCCCTTCTCTCCTTCCTCGATATGCCCAATCACAAATGGCGTATCCCCGGCAGCCTTCGCGGCTTCCATGGTCTTCTCCACATCCGCCGGATCCACAGCAAGAATCATGCCGATGCCCATATTATAGGTATTGTACATCATCTGTTCCGCGATATCGCCCTTCTTCGCCAGCAGGCGGAAGATCGCCGGAACCTCGTAGCTGTCTTTGCGAATCACCGCGCGGGTGCCGTCCTTCAGCATACGCGGCACATTCTCATAGAAACCGCCGCCCGTGATATGGCTGCAGGCTTTGACGCGCACGCCCGCGGCCCTGATGCTCTTGAGCGCCTTCACATAGATCCGGGTCGGCGTCAGAAGCGTCTCCCCAAGCGTAGCGCCGAGCTCATCATAATAGGTATTCAGCCCTTCAGCTGTCATTTCCTTCTCAAACACCTTGCGGACCAGGGAGAATCCATTGGAATGGACGCCGGTGGAAGCCAGTCCTATGAGCACGTCGCCGGCCGCCAGGTCATGGCCGTCGATCAGGTCCTTCTGCTCCACGACGCCTACCGTGAAACCGGCCAGATCGTACTCGTCTTCCGGCATCAGGCCCGGATGCTCCGCTGTCTCGCCGCCCACCAGCGCCGCCTCGGACTGCTTACAGCCTTCCGCCACGCCCTTGACGATCTCGGCGATCTTCTCCGGCACATTCTTCCCGCAGGCGATATAATCCAGGAAAAATAACGGCTCGCCTCCCGCGCAGGCCACGTCGTTGACGCACATAGCCACACAATCGATGCCGACCGTGTCGTGCTTATCCATCAGGAAGGCCAGCTTGATCTTTGTTCCCACGCCGTCGGTTCCGGACAGCAGCACCGGATGTTCCATGTTTTTAATGGCGTTCAGCGAAAATGCTCCCGAGAAGCCGCCGATCCCGCCCAGTACCTCCGGCCGCTGCGTCGCAGCAACATATTTCTTCATCAGTTCCACCGACCTGTAACCCGCCTCAATGTCTACTCCGGCTTTCTTGTAATCCATCGTGTCTCCTCCGTTCGATCCTGTGATACTATGTAATTATGATAAAGTCCCTGTATAGATCGTCCCAGATCACGCCGGTATGAAGGAAAACAGCACCGGCGCGGTCCCTCTGCGCTGTCACGCATATTTCTCCACGATCTTCACCATCTCGTCCCATTTGCGTTCCATATCCGCCACAAGCGCAAACTGTGAGCGGGCGCGAACCAGATTATGATCCGGATAAGCGGTGCGGAAATATACGCTTCCCTCCAGATAATCCGTCAGGAACCGGATCCCGCACTCCAGCGTCATCAGCTTCGCCCCCATCGGAAGCATCCTGATCTCCGTATCCGTCAGGATTCCCCCGCTGCCTTCCAGAAAGCCCTTCACATAACACTCAAAAAGTTCTAGCGACAGTGATACCTTCCGAAGATCCTGCTCGTCCTCCGCACCGGTATTCGCGCCGAAGCGGATAGAATCGCCGAAATCAAAAATGGACAGCCCCGGCATGATCGTATCCAGATCGACGACGCAGAGTACTTCGCCCGTCACAGCGTCAAACATGATATTGTTCAGCTTCGTATCGTTATGGGTGACGCGCAGCGGCAAATCTCCCGCCCGCAGCATATCCATGGCGACATGTGTGTCCGCCTCATGCGCCGCCACAAATTCCAGTTCCTTCTGCACACGCCCCGCATAGCCCCAGGGATCCGCCTCAACAGCACGAAGAAGCGCAGCCAGACGCTTCGGCGTGTCGTGGAAATCCGGTATCGTCTCCGTAAGCTTTTCCGCCGGAAACTCCGCCAGCATCCGCTGGAACTGACCGAAGCCCTTGCCGCTCAGATAAAAGTCTTCCGGCTTCTCCACCTGATCGTAGCAGACAGAATCCTCGATATAAAGCGTCAGCCGCCAGCACTGGCCCCGCTCGTCCGTATAATGCTTCTGACCGTCTTTCGCCGGGTACAGATTCAGCGTCTCACGGTCAGGATCACCGCCGCTTGCGGTAATCTTCTCCCGCAGGAATTCTGTAACCAGTTCTACATTGCTGTTAAGCGCCTCCAGGTTCTGGAACACTTCGCCATTAATACGCTGCAGGACGAACCTTGGATATCCTTCCGTACATTCCACGAGATAGGTATCGTTAATATGGCCGTTGCCGAACAGCCTGTAGCTTACGATCGCCTCATCCGGCAGAAACGCCCGAAGCGCGTTCCTGACTGCTTCATTGCTCTCTGTTCTCATGCTTTTCGTATTATCCCTTCATCTGCTTCAGGTATTCTTTGTATCCGATCGACTCCAGCTTCTCAGCCTTGGCCGCCACATCATTCTTAAGCGATTCCGAATATGCTTTCAGCCGCGCAAGCAGCTCCGGATCCGATACCGCCAGGATCTTAGCCGCCAGAATCCCCGCATTCGTTCCGCCGTTAATCGCGACCGTTGCCACCGGAATGCCGCTGGGCATCTGCACGATCGAATACAGGGAATCTACGCCGCCCAGATCCGACGTCTTCATCGGAATACCGATCACCGGCATGGGGAAAATCGCCGCACACATTCCTGGCAGATGGGCCGCTTTCCCCGCACCTGCGATCACGACTTTCACGCCTTTCTCTTCCAGAGACTTTGCATAGTTAAAAAAGATATCCGGCTCGCGGTGGGCCGAAATGACAGTCATTTCAAAATCCACGCCCAGCTTTCCCAGGACGTCCGCGGCCTGCGCCATCACGGGCATATCCGAATCGCTGCCCATGACAATACTGACTCTTGCCATATTGAATTCTCCTTTTCATCAGCCGGCAGAAATAAACAGCCGGCGTATCCACATGTTTCCATGCAGATATGCCGGCTCACACGTAGTTGGCTATATCATACCATCTCAGTGCTTTTCCCGCAACTTATTTTTTCATTCCCGCGCTTATCTTCCTGCGTCATACATTCATATTGTCATTATTTCCTGCATTCCGCCTTTGCAGCAAGCCCAGGAAGTAACTTCTTACTCTTCGTAGTTCACCGCGCGGTCAAACAGCTCTTCCACATCCTTTGCAGGCTCTTCCGTGACCAGAGACACGACCACAGCCGCCAGAAGTCCGGCAGCGAAGCCGGGGATGATTTCATAGATCCCGGTAGAGGAAAGGAAGGCAAGCCATCCCATATCCACAATCGCGCCTACGAGGATACCTGCCACGGCGCCCCTGAAGTTAAACCGCTTCCAGAAGAGACTCAGCATAATGGCCGGGCCAAATGCGGCTCCGAAAACACCCCAGGCGTTGGAGACCAGGTCCATGATGGAACCGGCATTCGGATTCGACGCCAGCAGAAGCGCCAGCACCGCGATCACCAGAACCACCATACGGCCCGCCCAAAGCATTTCCTTGTCGGAGGCCTTGTTCTTCCTGAAAATCGGCTTGTAGACATCGCTTGCGAAGGCGCTGGCCGCCGATAACAGCTGGCTGTCCGCGGTACTCATCGAAGCGGCAAGAACCGCCGACAGAAGCACACCGGAGATCAGTCCAGGGAAGATACGGCGCACCATCTCGATGAACACCAGCGAATTATTGTTTACATTGTCATCATAACCCACAAACATACGGCCCACAATACCGATCACCGCCGCGAAGATCACGATGATCACGGTCCAGGAGATACCGATCTTCGCCGATTTCTTCAGGTCCTTCTGGGACTTTATCGACATAAAGCGGATGATGATGTGCGGCATTCCGAAATATCCCAGGCCCCAGCCGAGACCGGAAACGATATCTTTCCAGCTGGAGAACGCGTTCCAGTAGCCTTCCGGCATCGCGGGCACTGCGGAGAAATCCAGAAGCGCCGTCGCGAAGATCGGAGCGATCAGCATAGCGCCGAGGATCAGCATTCCCTGGAAAAAGTCCGTCCAGCAGACTGCCGAGAAGCCGCCCAGGAACGTGTAGCTGATGATGATGACAGCCGCCAGATACATGGCTACGGTACTGTCCATGCCGATCACCGTATTGAAAAGCGTTCCGCAGGCCTTGATGCTGGATGCCGCGTAAATCGTATAGGCGATCAGGAAAACTACTGCGCAGATTACCTGCAGCACCTTTGATTTCGAAAGGAAACGGTTGGTCAGGTACTGGGGGATCGTGATGGAATCATTGGCAACGATAGAGAATTTTCTCAGCCTCGGCGCCTGATACAGCCAGCTGATTGTATAGCCGATTGCCAGTCCCACCGAGATCCAGACCTGACCGAGTCCGAGCGCGTAGATGGACGTCGGCAGTCCCATCAGAACCCAGGCGCTCATATCCGATGCGCCCGCGGAAAGTGCCGCCACCCAGGGGCCCATCTCTCGGCCGCCAAGGAAATAGGTTTTCTCACCGCCGTCTTTCGTCTTAATGAAAAACCAGACACCGATGCCCAGCATAAACGCCAGATAGATAACAAATACGATTACTTCAGAAATTCGCATGAAGAATTCCTCCCTTTTCTGCTTGAAATTTCACGGAGGTTAGTGTATCATATGATTCAAAATTACAAAAGCGAATATTTCTCATGATTTACATGACCAAAACAGATGGATATGGATTCTGACCGCACCTGCCGGCGGACAACTCCGTCTGTTTCATGCAAATTGCACGAAGTAACCGCCATTTAGGAGGAGAATCTGTATGGATATCAATATTCAGAAATATATGGCGTTCATCAAGACTGTCGAATATGGCAGCTTCACCCGCGCCGCCCAGATCCTGAACTATTCCCAGTCCGGTATCAGCCGCATGATCGGCGACCTGGAAAATGAATGGCACGTCTCCCTGCTGGAACGGGGCCGGGCCGGCGTCCGCCTGACCTCCGACGGCGTCCAGCTCCTGCCTTACGCGCAGAAGGTATGCGACGAATATCTGAGACTGCAGACGCAGGTCGACGAACTGAACGGCATGCAGACCGGACTGATCCGTATCGGGACATTTTCAAGCGCCGCGACCCACTGGATTCCGAATATTATCGAGAAATTCCGTGAACAGTACCCAAAGGTCAGCTATGAGCTTCTGATCGGCGACTATGTGGAGATCGCGAACTGGATCATGGAAGGCCGCGTGGACTGCGGCTTTCTGCGGCTGCCCACTTCGGCCGACCTGGATGTGACTTATCTGGAAAGCGACCGTCTGCTGGCGGTGCTGCCGGAGAATCACCCGCTGGCGGACTGCAAGGTCTTCCCGGTCGAGCAGATCAATCAGGAGTCCTTTATCCTGCAGGGCAAGGGACTGAAGGCCGAAGCAGAGGATTTCTTCGAACAGCACGGCCTGCATCCGGCCGCCTACTGTACGACCTGGGACGACTACGCGATCATGTCGCTGGTAGAGCGCGGCGTGGGCATCAGCCTCCTGCCGGAGCTGATCCTGAGACGGACGCCCTATCATATCGTCATTAAAGAGCTTTCCGTGTCAACAAGCCGGGATATCGGGTTTGCGGTTCGGGATAAGAAAACCGCCTCACTGGCTGTGAAGCGGTTTATGGAGTATCTTCATTACCGATAGGGCATATTTTAGTATCTTATCGCGCCGGCAAACCGCGCCGGCAAACCAAACAGCAACCGCATCAGGACGATTTAGGCAACGCATTCTTTACGCTTCCCCGACAATTCCGGCCACACTACCGCCAGCATGGTCCCGTAGCAGGCCAGACCGCCGATCAGATTGGAGATCGGTTCCGCCATGAAGATCCCGGTGGTTCCCAGGCCGAACAGATGCGGCAGAATCAGCACCAGCGGCATCACGATGATGATCTTGCGGAAAATGGAGAAAAACACCGCGTTCTTCGACTTGCCCAGCGCCACGAACACCGACTGCCCCGCGAACTGCAGCGACATAAAGAAGTAGCCGAAATAATATACCTGCATGGCCGGGATTCCCGCCGCCAGGATATCCGCGTCGTGGTTGAAGATCCGGATAAAGAAGCCCGGAAAATGATGGACGATCAGCCACATGAGCGTCGTATAGACCACGCAGCAGACCGACATAAATACGATGGATTTCTTCACGCGGCCGTATTCATTCGCGCCATAATTATAACCCATGACTGGCTGCGCGCCGTTGGTAATGCCGGTCACCGGCATCGTGATCACCTCGCGGACCGAGTTGACGATGGTCATGACGCCCACGTACAAATCGCCGCCGAACCGCTGCAGCGTCGCGTTGTAGACCACCTGGGTAATGCTGTTGGTGATGGACATCGTAAATCCGCTGGTTCCCAGCGCGATGATCTTCGCCACCCGCCGTCCGTTTAAGCCGAAGCAGGATGCCTTCAGCCGCAGGATCGCCTTATCACTGGTCAGAAACCGCATGATCCACACGGCTGACAGGAACTGGGAGATCACCGTAGCCAGCGCCGCTCCCTGCACACCCATGTTAAACAGGAAAATGAAAATCGGGTCCAGAATGATGTTCGCCACCGCGCCCAGAAGCACCGTCATCATGCCGATCCGTCCGAAGCCCTGAGAATTGATGAAGCTGTTCATCCCCAGACCGACCATAACGAACAGGTTCCCCAGCAGATAGATGGTCACATATTTATCCGCGTACGGATAGGTACTGTCGCTGGCACCGAACAGATACAGGACCGGTTTTTTGAAAATGAGTCCGATCGCCGTCAGAATGACTCCGGTTATAATCATCAGCACGAACGAAGTGCCCATGATCTTCTCCGCCTCCGCCTCATTCCCGCGCCCGCGCTCGATCGAGCACAGCGGCGCTCCGCCCATGCCGTACAGGTTTGCAAAGGCGATCACGATGGAAATGATCGGCAGGCACAGCCCCAGCCCGGTCAGCGACAGCGTCGCGTTCTCCGGAATGCGGCCGATATAGATGCGGTCGACGATGTTATAAAGCACATTGATCAGCTGGGCCATCGTCATGGGCAGGGCCAGACTTAAGATATTGCCGATAATGCTTCCTTTGGAAAAATCATTCTTCTTTTCGTTCATGCTGCAGGACTTCTTTCATTTATCAGGAGATACCGGGCGGTTCCTCTTCTATATCATATGCCTCACTTCGGCGGGGCGACTCGGCCGGCCCTGACTATCTTAGCAGATTTCGGGTCGATTGTCTATTATGATCTGTAAGATCAATGATTTTCCGGCAAAATTCGAGCGGGACGTCACCAGCGTCCTGCACGCATGGAAATACAAGAACGGCATCACTGGCGCCATTCTTACATGAAAATACGAGAAGGGCGTCACTGGCGCCCTTCTCGCATGGAAATAAAAAGAAGCTGACAAAAAGCCTGCCAACTTCTCTTCCATCCTTCGAATAATCCACGCCGTGAAAACCAAATGATAAGATCATTCCGCATTATCACGCGCTCTGTCCGACCGCCACATTCTCCGCCGCGTCTCCGATCATGTCCATGAGCTGATCTACGGAAAGGTTCTTCTCCTTCATCAGCTTCGTCACCTCGCGGATCCGCTCCTGTTCAATCTCTTCGATCAGCGCAAGCCGCTTCTCTTCCAGTTCTGCAAGCGCTTTCTCGTACTGATCCATAGTCTCCGTGATCTTCCGAAGTTCGTCGTCCAGTTTCTCTTTTTTGGTGCGTCTATGCCTGCGCTCCATGGGTTCCCTCCTGCATACAAAGATTTCATGATTGTCCATATATTGGAATTATATGCAGATAGAACCGCTTCTATACCGGCCGGGCGCAGATTATCTAAATCAACCTCATATTCTTTTCTATATGAACTTGTTCCATGAAAAGAAAAAAGTCCGAAAAACGGACTTCTTCGAGTGGAGCTGAGGGGAATCGAACCCCTGTCCAAAAACCAATTCCCTGTTCTTCTACTATCATAGTCGCTTATTTGAC
>CANQFR010000020.1 GCA_947599905.1 uncultured Lachnospiraceae bacterium | reverse complement strand
TCGCGGCGCCGTCGATCTGGTTGGCGCCCAGCCTGATCTCAAAGGCGCACCACCGCCCGTCGGTCAGTTCGATCACCGCGTCGATCTCCCTTCCCTGATAATCCTGATAGTGGTAGAGCCCGCCTCCGAAAGACTCCGCGTAGATCTTCAGATCCCGCTCGCACAGCGCCTCAAAGAGAAATCCCAGTGTATTCAGATCTCCCAGAAGCCCCTCCGGGGTCGCTTTAAGCAGCGCGCAGGCCAAAGACGGATCCGCGAAATGACGCTTCACCGCCTGCTTTACACGCACCGACGAACGGACGCCTGTGGAGAAGGGTAACTGATTATCCGTAATAAACAGTCTCTCGAAAATATCCAGATACTCCTTCACGGTCTCCACGTCAATATCCTCGTCGTCGATCTCACTGATATCGTTACGCAGCTTCCGGTTAGGGGCCGTTGTACTCTCATTGCGCGCCAGGGAACGGAGCAGCAGACGCATCTTCATAGTATTGCGCTTCACGCCGTCCATCCGGTACACATCATCGTCTATGACCGCGTTCAGATATTCCTCCGGCAGAAGCGCCGCCCGCTCCGCCGGCAGGCCAAGGCTTCCCGGCCATCCGCCCCGGATGATCAGGCGGATCAGTTCCCTCAGATCAGTCTCCCCGGTCATGACCGGCGGCAGTTCGCCGCGGCACAGCGCCTTGAGGGACACCTGGCCGGTGGAATCCCCGGATTCATACAGGGACATGGGCCGCAGCCGCAGCCTGGCGATCCGTCCGGCCCCGCTGTGAAGGATCCCCTTATGATTGGGCGTGGCGGAACCGGTCAGAATGAACCGTCCCTTCTCCGCCGACTGGTCCACCCGATACCGAACCGCGTCCCAGATCGGCGGAACCTCCTGCCATTCATCGATCAAGCGGGGCGTCTCGCCGTCCAGCACCAGATCCGGCGACATCTCCGCCAGCTGCCGGTTCTGAAAATTCCCGGCCGGGTCGCCGATGAAGATCTCACTCCGGCTGTGATGACCGAACGTCCACGTCTTCCCGCACCATTTTGGGCCTTCCACGCAGACCGCGCCGAAGGTCGATAAATATTCGTCCAGTTTTGAGTCAATAATACGTGGTATATAATCTTCTTTTTTCATATCAGAGCTCTCCTCTGACCTTATTATATACCAACCCGACAGATTTTACATGTTCAATCCGATAGATTTCACAAATTAAATCCGATAGATTTATCAAATTTATCCCGACATATTTTAATCTGTGGATTTTCCCGTTGTGCTTTATAATTACACCCATGACCTCCAACTCGCGGGGCATCGTGCGGTTCATACAGCCCGGCTTCGCCTATCATATCCAGGTGGTCGGCGTTCCGGCCGGATACAGCTATGACGGCGACGCGGAGGTGTATCTGGACGCGGACGGCGGAATCACGAAATTCCTCATTACAAAGCAGTAACCGCGTCGCGGTCTATTCGCCGCTGGCCGGAAGCTCAAATTCCCCGACAAAGATCATGTTCTTGTCCCAGCGCTCTTCGATGGTCTTTTGGATATACTCCGCCGAAGGGGTCACGGTCACCGTCGAGCCGGCTCCGTCGGCCGTCGTGACATGAATATCCTGAAAAACATCCAGCATCTCGTCGTTTACCATGGCGTAAACAGGTCCATTGGCCGTATTCTGCTCAACATGAACCGTGTTGGTCTCTTTGTCATAGCTTACGACGACCACGCCTTCCGTCACGCTCCTGGGCGCCCTGAGCCAGTAGAAGGTCTCAAGGCTGCTCTCTTCCGTTCGGACCGACAGGTCCCAGACGATCCGCTCGGGGATCGGATCCCTCGTATACATATTCACGAAATCGATCGCGTTCGTATTCGTCGTCTCCGTCTCCGATGTGCCGTCCTTAAGCCACTGTTTCAGATCGCTTATGATCGTCTGTTCCTCCCGATTATAATCGTTGTCCACGACCGCGTGCTCTTTGCCCTGGTGAAGAAATGTGCGGTGCAGATATCCCTCCGGCTGGCCGTCCCTGCCGTAGCGGACCGCCAGGTCATTCAGCACGCCGTCATATTTCGCCGTCTCAAGGTTCCTGTCGTAGTCCGTATCATTTTCACCGCACTGCAGGGCGATGGGCGTATTGTAAAGGTTCGCCAGGTTCACGCCGTTGGGATGACCGGCGGACATATCGACCGCCGCGAACCGATCCGCCATGCGGGGCGTGATCTGATAGACGCCGTCGCCGCCGGCAGAATATCCGAGCAGGTAGACCCTGTTCGTATCGATATTATAATGGATCGCCAGATTCGCCAGAAGCCGCTCATAGAGCGGATAGCTTTCCGGGTTGAAATGGGTATTCCACGTATCGCGGACTCCCCTCGGCGCTATGTAGATGCCGCTCGTCACGCTGTAGCGGTAGTACCGCCGCATCTGGTTCCACTGATTGTCGTTAAGCTCCTTCGGCGCTCCGCCGCCGCCGTGAAGTGTGATATAGACCGGATAGCCCTCGCTTCCCGCCTCCCCGATCGTCTCGATCGCGTATTTCATCCTGGCTTCGCCGAACGTCATGGACTGATGCTCGATCTCGGAGACACGCTCCTCGTTAAGCGCCTCCGCCGTCCGCATCTTCTCGAAGATCTCCTCCCGCGCCGCTTTGAGCGCCTCATTGCTGTCAAGGGAAATCCCGCTGAAATCGAGCTCCTCGGGTTCCGCGGCCGGCTCCTCTCCGTTCTGTCCCGACTCCGCAGCCGGCTCTTCTCCGTTCTGTTCCGCTTTCGGGGCTGATTCCTGACCATTCTGCCCGCCTGCCGGCTCCGATTCCGGCAGACTGTCCTGCGCGGCCTGTTCCGACACGGAATCAGCGGGTGAAGTACCCTGCCCGTCGGCAGGCTGGCCGGAACCCGCGGGCGAACAGGATGACAACGCCATGGCAATTATAAGAATTCCGGGGATCAAAATCCTTTTCATTTCCAGTCCATCCTCCCTCTATGCTCAGATTCCTACATTTCCGCTGCTGACCCCGGCCTGCTTCCCCTCAAGGGGCAGCCAGTCCAGCGCCCGCAGGATATATCTGTCCCAGAAATCCCACTCGTGGGCTCCCGGGCCGGTCTCAAAGGTGAAGCTGACTCCGTGGGACTTTAAGCAATCCGCAATCGCCTGATTCTTCGCAAGAAGCGAGTCCTCCGTCCCGCAGGCCATATAAATGGCCGGAAATTCAACGCCCGCATCCGCCATCTGCTCGATCAGGAAGCGGGGATTGCGGTCGCTTTCCAGGGCCGCTTCCAGATCCGGTCCGAAGCAGCTGTGCTTGTATTCCTCCGATTCAGACACGAACTTGGGCTGCTCTGTTTTAACAAGCAGGCTTTCATCGGTGATAAACGCCCCCGACAGGGAGACAATCGCGCCGAACGTATCATGGTATTTCAGGCCGTTGCGCATCGCGCCGAACCCGCCCATGGACAAACCGCCGATGTAGGTATCCTCTTTTTTCCGGGAAAGCGGAAATGATTTCCGGGTGAATTCCACCAGTTCCCGCCCGATAAACTCGCCGTACAGGGCACAGTTCCAGGGCTGATCAACGTAGAAACCGTTCTCGCCCGCAGGCATGACCACCGCCAGATCCCGCTCCTCCGCGAACCGCTGGATTCGGGTGCCGTACAGCCAGTCATTCTGGCTGCCGAGAATGCCGTGCAGCAGATAGAGGGTCTTGTAAGGTTTCCCCTCGGGCCGTCTGACGGCGCCTCCGAAATACATCTTGTCCGTCGGCAGAATCACGCAGAGCGGCACCGTGCGCCCCAGCGTCTCCGCCATAAAGCTTACCTGAAATACTGCCATGATGATCTCCTCCTTATATATTTTTGCCGCATGTCTTAAGCAATCCTAACATGCGGAAAATGTACCATGTTCTTCGACCATGAATCTCTCGCTCTCCAGCTATGGGCCATTCAGGTTTCGGACCCAAAACCTTCCCTTCACTCTCCCTGTCGCCCCTTTTCTTTCCAACCTCTCTCCCCCTCAGCGCTCCTCCCGCCCGGGAAGCAGAAAATACCGCACATAAAGCCCCGCCGCCAGCGCCGCGCTCACCAGATCCGCCACGGCCTGCGCCGCCACCACGCCCATGTATCCGGCAAGCGCCACAGCCACGGCCAGCACAACCAGAAATACCACACCCTGACGGCTGACGGACAGCACGAAAGAGGGAAGCATTTTCCCGGTAGCCTGGAACAGGCACGACAGCAAAAGCACCACGGCGGCAAAGACATTGCCGGCGGCCTGCCAGCGCAGCATCACCGTACCGTCGGCCACGATACTCTCCAGATCGATGAACCCGCGCATCATCGCCGGGGCCGACGCAAAGAGCACGGCGCTGATCACCGCGGCCAGACCGCACAAAAACAGAAGGCAGAAGCGGATCAGTTCCCGCAGCCGCTTTCGGTCACGGGCGCCGTACAGATAGCCGAACAGCGGCACGCCGCCGAAGGACAGGCCGACGAGCACCAGCTGGGCGATCATATTGATCTTCAATACAATGCCCATGGCTGCAATCTTGTCGCTTCCGTACGGCAGCAGAAAATGATTCACAACGACCAGACTGACACTCTGGGTCAGGTTCGTAATCGCCGCCGCGGTGCCGACGCCCAGAATCTGCTTAAGCTCCCCGCCTGCCAGATGGCAGTCGCGCGGCGTCACCGACAGGAAACGGCTGCGGCGTTTCAGCATGATCAGCAGAAAGACATCGCTGAACACATAGCCGATCACAGTCGCGATGGCCGCGCCCCGGGCGCCCCATCCGAGTACGGAGATCAGGATCGGATCCAGGATGATATTCAGCACCGCGCCGCCGGCGGTTCCCACCATCGAGGTGGCCGCCATGCCTTCACAACGCAGCAGATTCGAATGGATAAAGCTCAGAATAATGATCGGCGCACCGGCCGCCAGCACGGAGAAATACTCCGCCGCGTACGGCAGCGTATCCGCGTCGGCTCCGATCAGCCGCAGAAACGGCCCCCGAAACGCAAGAAGCGGCACCGCCAGCACCAGGCCGGTCACAATCGCCACATAGAAACAAAACGCACTGACCCGCCGGATCCCACGCGCATCCTCGCTCCCCAGCATCCTCGAGATCAGCGAACTGCCGCCCTGACCATAGATATTGCCGAAGGCCATCAGCGCCGTGAACACGGGACTGCACAACGAGACGCCGGCCACCAGCGCCGTATTGCCTGTCTGCGCGATAAAATAAGTATCCGCCAGATTATAAATCAGCGTCACGATCATCCCCGTCATCACCGGCAGCGCCATCTTAAAATACGTGCGCGGCAGGTGATCCAGATCGAAAACAGGCTGCTCCATAAAATAATTCCTCCTTAGCCGCACGTATTGACAATTATTTTACCATGAAACCATGGAAACTGGCAATGTCATTTTATAACTTGACTTTCCGCAGCACTGTCCACCGGCAATGCATTACTCATGAAGATTTGCATCCAATGCCCCTTGTGAATCAAAATGCCCATACATCATTCTAAAAGGAAATACAAAAAGAGGAGCCGTCACAGCTCCTCTATAAAAACATTGCCTCTTCAGTCGCACCGACCGTACAAATTGCACATATAACGGCATTTCTCCCTGAGTTCAGGAGTAAATTCTCCCTGTTTTAGACGCCAGACCCAGTTGTTGCCCAGCGTGGACGGCGTATTGATCCTGGCCTCGCTTCCCAACCCCAGATAATCCTGAATAGGGATCACTGCCAGATTGGCCATGCTGGACAGCGCCAGACGAATAAAATCCCAGTGAATCTCATCAGCGGGAGTGGACCCGTTATTCATATATTCCACGGAAAATTCCCGGTCCTGAGACGTGATGGCCTCATACCATCCCCGTGTCGTATCATTGTCATGGGTTCCCGTATAAACCACACAGTTCTGCGGATAATAGCAGGGCAGATAATTGCCCTTTTCCCTGGAATCAAAGGCAAACTGCAGCACCTTCATCCCCGGAAATCCGCTCCGCTCCAGCAGCCTGTGCACATCCGGCGTAAGATATCCCAGATCTTCGGCGATGATATCCAGTTCACCGAACTCTTCCTTCATCTTCTTAAACAGGGAAATGCCCGGGCCCTTCTTCCACTCTCCATTTATGGCCGTATTCTCTCTGGCAGGAACCGCGTAATATTTCTCAAATCCCCGAAAATGATCCACCCGGACCACGTCATACAGATCAAAGCAGTATTTCATCCGGCGCATCCACCAGGCGTAGCCAGTCTTCTTATGATAACCCCAGCGATACAGCGGATTTCCCCAAAGCTGGCCCGTGGCGGAAAAACCGTCCGGAGGCACTCCCGCCACCGATTTAGGCCGACACCTGGCGTCAAACTGGAACAGCTCCGGATGGCACCAGCTGTCGGCGCTGTCAAAGGCCACGTAGATCGGAATATCTCCGATAATGCGTATTCCCTGACTGTGGGCGTATTCTTTCAGCGCCGTCCACTGGATGACAAACAGCATCTGCTGAAACTCGTAGAAACGGATCTCATCCTTCAGTTTCTCCCGATACCGCTCTACCGCCTCCGGCCTGCGCAGCTTAATGTCCTCGTTCCACTGATCCCAGCTTTTCTCTCCGTAGTATTTTTTTACAGCGGCATAAAAACAGTATTCCTTTGTCTCTTCGTAAAGACGCTCCTCCAGAAGCCGGTCTATATCCCGGCCTTCCGCTCTGTTCCGCTCTTTCCATCTCTCATAGGCCTTTTTGAGGACCAGGAACCGCGTCTGATAAATTGCCTCATAGTTAATACATCGCTTATTTTGTCCGCAGTCTGCTTCCAGACATTCCGCTTCTGTCAAAAGTCCCTGCTCCGCCAGCTGATCCAAATCAATAAAGTAAGGATTGCCCGCAAAGGCGGAAAAAGACTGATAAGGAGAATCACCGTAACCGGTAGGTCCCAGGGGCAGGATCTGCCAGTAGTTCTGACCCGCCTCCCTCAGATGATCTACGAACTCATAAGCTTCTTTTGAAAAAGTCCCGATGCCATACTGCGACGGCAGACTTGCGATGGGCAGCAGGATACCGCATTCTCTCATGCCCAGGGTCTCCTTTCCAAAAAATGAATCAATCGTTCGTTACCGGGCCGCCTGACGAAGCCCAGTCTCAATCCGATCATCCCTTCACAGCGCCTGCTGCCACACCTTTGATGATATACTTCTGGCAGCTGATATAGACGATAATGATCGGAATGATGCTCAGCATAATAACCGCCATCGTAGCGCCCAGATCAACGGAACCATAGCTGCCCTTGAGGTACTGAACCAGAATAGGAATGGTCATATACTCCGTGCGGTTCAGTACAAGGTACGGCAGCAGATAGTCGTTCCAGACCCACATGGCCTCCAGAATCCCCACAGAGATCAGGGTAGGCTTCAGCATAGGGAGCACCACCCAGAAGAAGGTCCGCACCGGGCCACAACCGTCAATGGCCGCCGCTTCCTCAATCTCCAGCGGCAGTCCCTTGATAAAGCCGACAAACATGAAGATAGCCATGCCGGCTCCGAACCCCAGATAGACAACGGGAATCGTGTAAGGCGTGTTCAGCTTCAGCTGATCTGCCGTAAAGGACAAGGTAAACATAACCATCTGGAAAGGCACAATCATGGAAAACAGGCACAGGTAGTAGAAAAACCGCGCAAAAGCCGAGTCAACGCGGGCAATATACCATGCCGTCATGGACGTGAACAGCAGGATCAGGCCCACAGAGACCACCGTGATAAAAAAGCTGTATCCCAATGCCCGGACAAACGGATAGTTTCCAAAGGTCATGCCCTTGATGTAGTTGGCAAACCCAACGAAGGTATCCTCATTTGGCAGGGCAAAGGCATTGGTATTGACAGCGGCATTTTCCTTAAAGGAGTTGATCAGCACCTCGAAAATGGGCATCACCCAGAACAGACACAGCAGCACAAAAAAAACGGTAAGGATCTTGCTTCCCAGAGAATAGTTTTCTTTCTTTTTCATCACTGCTGCACCTCCCTGCTTCTGGTCGCTGTCAGCTGGGCAATGGCCAAAACCGCCACCAGCAGAAAGAATACCACTGCCTTGGCCTGAGCCGCCCCATGCCAGCTCTTATTGATATTATAGGTAGAATATATATTCAGCGCGAGAAGTTCGGTCATGTTGAGTTTTGCCCCGTTCATCATGACGGAGGGCGCGCCTCCTGTTAATGCAAGGTTTTGATCGAACATCTTGAAAGAATTTGTCAGTGTCAAAAACGTACAAATGGTGATAGAAGGCATCACATTGGGGATGATAACCCGGGTCAGAGTCTGGAAACCGGTAGCGCCGTCAATCTTAGCCGCCTCCAGCATATCTCCGGGAACAGACTGAAATCCAGCAATATAAATGATCATCATGTAACCGATCTGCTGCCAGGCCACCAGGATCACCAGTCCCCAGAATCCGTAGGTAGCGCTGGAAGTCAGATAGGTGTTATAGCTTTTCAGAATCGCGTCAAAGATCATAGACCAGATATAGCCCAGCACAACGCCGCCGATCAGGTTCGGCATAAAGAACACGGTCCGGAACAGATTGGCGCCGAAGATCCTCTGAGTCAGGGCGTAGGCGATAATAAACGCCGTAACATTGATCAGGATAATGGACACCACGGCGAAACCGGCCGTATTCCAGAAAGCGTGGACAAAACCCGCGTCCCTGAACGCCTTGGCGTAATTGGCGAAGCCTACCCACACCGCGTCCCTGGGGGTGTTAAAATCGCAGAAAGACAGGTAAATCCCCTGAATAAACGGCCATAAAAAACCGATAATAAAACAGCAGAACGTAGGCAGGATGAACAGTGGAAACCAACGACGGATGGGCCGACGGACCAACCGGCCGTTAACGGCTGCACCGTCATGGGACCTTTTCTTTTTCTTCATGATGTTTCCTTTCCTTTCAAAAATTAATGCGTTTCGGCAGACGTCTCATATCGGAATAACTGCCCTTTTGAAAAGAGGGGCGGGCAAACGCCCGCCCCTGCCGTTACGTCAGTATGCAATCAAAGCGCCGGTGACGCTTTGCTTGTATTTTCTTTTCATCAGCCGTTCTGCATATTATACTCGTATGCCCAGCCTTCTACGAAAGCTTCCACAACCTTGGCCCAGTTGTCATCGGTAGGATCAGCGGAATAAGCGGTCAGAGCCGTCACAACAGTAGCTCTCCAGCTGTCTACGTTAGGCGTATAGTTGAATGCCCAGGACAGGGTGTAGTTGCCGGCGCTGGCGTATTCCTTGGCGTTGGCGCCGAACACGTTGGCGGAATCCTTCGCATTCTTGAAGGGGATGCCGCTGAACTGCTCTGCCAGCATGCTGGTTCCGTCCTCGGAGGTCACTACCCAGTACAGGAAATCAAGGCTCGCCTGAATATTTTCCTCAGAAGCCTGAGAGTTGATCGCCCAGCAGTTCTCAGTACCGGAGTTCAGTCCGGCCTTTTCCTCACCTTCTACGCCACAGTAGATGGGGATCATAGCCAGATCGTCAGGATTCATGCCAAACTTATCGCCAGTCAAATTCGCGTACTCCCAGTCGCCGTTCTGATAAAAGACCGCCTTGCCCTCGCCGAACTCAGCCTCCGATTCGTCGCCGGTGCTGGTGGAAAGGCTGGTGGGGTTCGCCGCGGTATCCGTGATATACAGATCCCAGATGGCGCGGAACTGATCCAGATATGCGCCCGTGATGGTTGCCGGCTGCTCGGTCACGCCGTCATCGCGGAACTCATAGAACAGCGGAATATTGGCCAGATGGCCGGAGAAACGCCAGCTGGAGGAGCCGTCCAGGCCGGGAGCCGAGAAAGCGTCAAAGCCCAGTTCTCCTGCGCGGGCGTGAATGTCGTCCGCCACTGTCTTCAGGGACTCAAAATCCTTGATCTCATCCAGGCTGTGTCCTGCCTGTTCAAGAAGCGCCTTGTTGACGATGATTCCGAAGGATTCATAGCAGTATCCCAGAGCTTTGGGAGCACCGGATTCGTCAAACAGCACATAGTCGTCATTGATTCTCTCGTCATAAACCTTGGAACCGGTCAGATCCAGAGCGTAGTCGTTCCAGTCGTTCAGGCCCTGCATGTTGCCGATGTTGTAGATGGTGGGAGCTTCGGTCTTCGCCATCTCCGCGGTCAGCGTATCGGAGTAGGTGCCGGACGCCGCCGTCACAACCTTAACGCTCACGCCGGTTTCAGCGGTATAAGCGGCAGCCAGATCCTGCCATGCCTGATCCGCTTCAGGCTTGAAGTTCAGATAATAAACAGAACCGGAACCTGCTGCTGCCTCAGTCTCTGCTGCCTCGGTTTCTGCTGCCGCAGTCTCAGCTGCCGCAGTCTCAGCTGCTTTCGTCTCTGCCGCGGCGGTCGTCTCAGCGGCTGCCGCCGTCGTCTCGGTACTGGAAGATCCGGAACCACCGCAAGCGGTGAGTGCTGCGAGGACCATCGCCGTCGCCAGTGACCATGCCATTAGTTTTTTGCTTTTCATCATACTTTCCCATCCCTTTCTTGAATAATAGCCCTTACAGGCGGTTATTGTTTAGGAAACGTCACTAGTTTTAATATCGATACCGGTATCGATATCGGTATCGTTGTCGGTAACGTTTCCAACTGTACGGGTCTATCTTACCACATACCATTGAAATTTTCAATATAATTATAGGAGTTTTTTTAATTTTGTAACTGTTTCATAGTTATTTCACTCAGTTTTATGCAATTTTACTATACATATCATGAATTTGTTTCATGGAATTCTGCCATACAGTTTACTTGACTATCCAGAAATAAAAAGGCAGCGTCTCCTTCAGCGCTGCCATAAAACACATATTCTGCTCCTCAGCTGTTTTCGATCCTCCGTATGGAATTTCCTTCGATCAGCTCGCCCTTAAACACCTGCTGCCGGTTGTTGGCGCTGTCATGGATTACGTCAAACAGAAGGCGGATCGCAGCCAGCGCCATATCCTCCACAGGCTGCCGGATGGTGGTGATGCTGGGATTGTAATACTGGGCCATATCCAGCCCATCAAAGCCGGCGATGGAGTAATCCTCCGGCACGGACTTGCCGGCGTCAAACACTGCCTTGCAGGCGCCGATGGCAATACTGTCGGACACAGCGAAAAGTGCAGTCATATCCTCTCCGGAGGCCATGACCCTGTTCATCAGACGGTAACCGTTCTCCATGGTATAGCATTCCGCGTCAGAAGCGGAGTGGAAAAACAGCCGGGGATTCGGTTTGATCCCATGATCCCTCAGGGCTTTCAGATATCCTTCGAACCGCAGTTTCCCAATACTCTCATCCCTCTCATCCGCCGCCAGAATCCCAATCCGGGTGTGCCCCTGGCTGCACAGATAACTGACCATCTTATAGCTCTCCTGAAAATCGTCCACAGAAACGCTGGAATACTGTACCCTCTCCTTAGGATCCGCGATGGCAATGGTGACCAGCACAAACGGAACATCCAGCTTTTTCAGCTTTTCATAGCTGTGGGAAAAATAGCCGCCCAGAAAGATGATCCCCTTAGGTTTTTTCTCCTTGATCACCTCCATGGCCACATCCATCTCATCCTCCATAAGGTCCACCCGATGAAGGATAAAGGAATAACGGGCCTTCTGGGTTTCTGCCTCGATGATCCTGATCATGGAACTGAAAAACGGATTATCAATACCCTTGATCAGCACTACGATACTGCGGGATACCGTCCGTTTTAGATTGCGGGCGCTGTTGTTGGGAATATAATCGTTCTCCTGAATCACCTGAAGGATCCTGTTCTTCGTCTCGGGATTGATATCCGGATGATTGTTAATGGCCCGCGAAACCGTACTGACCCCAACGCCGCATATCCTCGCTACATCTTTAATGGTAATGCTGTCCATGCCATACCCCTTCCTGACAAAATCATAAAATCATCATAACATGTTTTAAAACCGGTTGCAACCAGCATCAGAACTTCTTGAGTTTCCGCAGTTCTGGCCGCCGGCAATGCGTCACTTATGGCTCATTTTACATCAAATACACGCCAAATGAAACGGGAAATTTCATATTTCTCAATTAAAATTTCCAGCCACCTTTTCATGCCCGATCAAAAGTTTACCGCGACAACCAAGTAAACGATTGTAATACTTCCGCGCTTGCGGTATACTATAAGCTATGAGCATTACGAAAGGAGATCCATACCCATATGCAAGCAATCAAACTCAGAGACGACTTCTACTGGACAGGCATCATCGACGACAAGCTGCGCGTCTTCGACATCATCATGTACACCGAGTTCGGCACCACGTACAACTCCTATGTACTGAAAGCCGACGGCCAGACGATCCTGTTCGAGACCGCCAAGGCCAAGTTTTTCGACGAATACTTAAGCAAGCTCAGGGAAGTCATCGACGTAACCAAAATCGACTATCTGGTCGTTGACCACACCGAGCCGGATCACGCCGGCAGCGTGGAGAAGCTTCTGGACTACAGCCCCCAGATGAAGATCATTGCCACAGCTACGGCCATCGGCTTCTTAAAGGAGATCGTGAACCGTGACTTCGTAAGCCTGGCCGTCAAGGACAACCAGACCATGACCATCGGGAACAAAACGCTGAAATTCATGGTCGTTCCCAACCTTCACTGGCCGGACACCATGTACACCTTCATTGAGGAGGAGCAGATCCTGGTAACCTGTGATTCTTTCGGTTCCCATTACTGCCTGCCGGAGGTGGTCTCCACCGCGATTAAGAATGAAGACGATTACCAGAGCGCACTTCGCTATTATTACGACTGCATCATCGGACCGTTCAAGCCGTTCATGCTTAAGGCATTAAACCGCGTCGAGCCCATGGATATCACGATGATCGCGACCGGCCACGGCCCGGTTCTGGTGGGCGACCGCATTGCACAGGTCATGAAGACCTACCGGGAATGGTCCACGGTTGTGAATCCGAACACGAAGAAGACCGTCGTGATCTCTTACGTCAGCGCCTACGGCTATACCGGCATGCTGGCGGAGAAGATCGCCGAGGGCGTCCGGGACAGCGGCGATGTGGACGTGCGCGTCTACGACATGGTGACCGCCGACAAGGCGAAGGTAAATGAAGAAATGCTGTTCGCCGACGGCCTGCTGTTCGGTACGCCTACGATTGTAGGCGACGCTCTGCAGCCCATCTGGGATCTGGTGATCTCCATGTTCCCCGGAACCCACGGCGGCAAGCACGCAAGCGCGTTCGGCAGCTACGGCTGGAGCGGCGAAGGCGTACCGAATATCATTGACCGCCTGAAACAGCTGAAGATGAAAGTCACCGACGGCCTCAGGATCCGCTTTAAACCCAGCGAAGCCGACCTGGTGACAGCTTATGAATTCGGCTATCAGTTCGGATGCCGCGTACAGAACAAGGAAGTGACGCTGCCGCGGAAGAAAGGCTCCCGTCAGCTGGTCAGATGTCTGGTCTGCGGCGAGATCTTCGATTCTTCCATCGAGGTCTGCCCGGTCTGCGGCGTAGGCAAGGAGAATTTCGTTCCCGTCGAGGCGGAAGAGACCGGCTTTGTCAATAATACGAAGGAATACTATGTGATCCTCGGAAACGGCGCCGCCGGCATGAACGCAGCCAAAGCCATCCGGGAACGGGATAAGACCGGAGCCGTCATCATGATCTCCGGCGAAGAATATCCGGCCTATAACCGGCCGATGCTGACCAA
This sequence comes from uncultured Lachnospiraceae bacterium, assembly GCA_947599905.1. GTDB lineage: Bacteria > Bacillota > Clostridia > Lachnospirales > Lachnospiraceae > UBA3402. The sequence goes on along the minus strand of CANQFR010000020.1, from coordinate 11,721 downwards.
GGCCCTGGTGGCCGGGCTTACGGCAGACCAGATCGCCATCGAAGGTGCGGGCTGGTATGAGGCCAATCGAGTCTATCAGATTCTGGGCAGGAAGATCCTTTCCGTCGATACCAAGGAGCAGAATGTCTGCCTGGACGACGGCGCGAAGATTCATTATACAAGGCTGATCTACGCCCTGGGCAGCGAATGCTTCGTACCGCCTGTCAAGGGAGCCTCCCTGCCGGAGGTGGCGACAATCCGCCGTCTCAGCGATGTGCGCCGGGTGGAGAGCCTGATGAAGCAGTCCAAATCCGCAGTCGTCATCGGCGGCGGCGTGCTGGGTCTGGAGGCAGCATGGGAGCTGAAGAAAGCGGGACTTGCCGTGACCGTTCTTGAAGCTGCGCCGGTCCTGATGGGACGGCAGCTGGATGAGAGTGCAGGGGAAATTCTGAAAGATATCGCCGCTAAGCAGAAGATCGAAATTCTGACAGGCGTTACAATCGCGGAGATCACGGGAACCGGTTCCGCCGCCTCCGGGGGCGAAACGGCTGACGGCAGCAAAGATGCGGCTGACGCGACAGGCACCGCTTCGGGCGCAGATCACGTTACCGGCGTCCGTCTGGCTGACGGCCGGTTCTTCGAGGCGCAGATGGTCATTATTTCCACCGGCATCCGGGCCAATACCGCCGTCGCCGCGGCCATGGGCCTGGAAGTTGACCGGGCTGTCAAAGTAAACAGCCGCATGGAAACCAGTCTCCCCGGCGTCTACGCCTGCGGCGACTGTGCAGAATATCAGGGAGTGAACCTCGGTATCTGGCCGGAAGCCTCCGAACAGGGCAAGACAGCCGGCGCAAACGCCGCCGGTGAGGTGACAGAATATGTCCCCGTCTCCGCTGCCCTTACGTTCCACGGGATGAACACCGCCCTGTTCGCCGCCGGCGACAACGGCAAGAATCCGAAACTTCTCTACAAGACCGTGGAGTTCCGCGATATGGGCAAGGGACAGTACAAGAAGTACTACTTCTTAAATAACCGCCTCTGCGGCGTAATCCTTTTAGGAGACCTGTCCGAGATGGCGAAACTGACCACGGCGCTGGAACAGCACGTGACGTACCAGAAACTGATGACGGAATAAAATCAGGATATCACGATCTTCCGCAACCTGCGCACCCGCCGGCTGACAGGCGACAGCCGGTGGGTGTACCTGCGTTGCCGCCCTTGGCGGACTCCCGCAGTTCCCACGGCAGCGACCTTCCGACCCGCTGCATGGCGTCCACCATTTCATCAAACGGTACCGGATGGGTAATCCCGGAAAGCGCCAGCTGTGCGCAGGTAAATGCATTGGCCACGCCGATGGCGTTCCGGCTCTGGCACGGTACCTCCACGAGCCCTGCGATCGGGTCGCAGACCAGGCCCAGCAGATTGGAAATCGCCAGGCTGGCCGCCTGAAAACACATTTCCGGCGTACCGCCCATCAGTTCCACAATGGCGCTGGCCGTCATCGCCGACGCCGCGCCTACCTCTGCCTGACAACCAGCCTCCGCGCCGGCGACCGTCGCGTTACGCATCAGAAGATATCCGATAGCGCCCGCGTTCAGCAGGCCGTCCATCTGTTTTGTCTCGGACCAGCCGCAGATCTCGGACAAGGACAGCACCGCCCCCGGAAGCACGCCCGAAGAGCCTGCTGTCGGCGCCGCCACGATCAGTCCCATGGCTGCGTTGACCTCCAGTACCGCCATCGAATACGCGATGGCACGGGTCAGAGCCTCGCCGCAGAGTGATGCGATCCCGCGGCCTTCGGCTGTTTTGCCGGCATTATACACCTTCCACGCTTCGCCGCCGATCAGGCCGCTTAAGGATCTGCGCGGCTGTCCCAGCGGCTCGTGAACCGCCGCCTCCATGATCTGAAGCGACCGGGCCAGGCGCTCCCGAACCGACTGTTCGCTCACCGAACCCAATTCCATTTCTCTCTTAAGCATCACTTCCGATATGGCAGCGCCATGCTCCCGGCACAGCTGATATAGTTCACTTCCACTGGTAAAATCCATGCTCATGTCATTCTCTCCCGTCATACCGCTGTCTTTCCGCGCCTCAGCCCTGACGCCGGACATATCCCATCCTCATCCGTAAACGCCGGCCATTCACCGCACCGCACCATGCCGTCCGCCGCCCCATCTCCGCCGCGAACCGCCTCATATCTGTATCAGCATAATCTCATGCACCAGTTCATTTTCCCGGATCTCCTCCAGAAAATAATCAGGTATGTTTTCATCCGACTCCACGATCAGGTAGCCGGTGCCGCCCTTGTAATCGCGGTAAAGCCGCATAAATGCGATATTGACGCCGTGGCGGCTCAGCACATTCGTCACATGGGCCACCACACCGGGCCGATCCGCGTGTTTGATGATCAGCGTGCTGTAAACGCCGGTAAATACTACGTCAATATCGTTGATCTGCACGATCCGGATCTTTCCGCCGCCTACGGACTCACCTCGAATCGTCTGCACCTTTCCATCCGGACTTTCCAGCCGGATATCCACCGTATTCGGATGGGCAGTCCGGGTCTTATCATCCCATGTGAAATGGTACTCGATTCCGGCCGCATCGGCAAGCGCGTAAGAATCCCGGATGCGCACATCATCCGTGCCGAAGCCCTGAATGCCGCCCAGAAGCGCCTTGTCCGTACCGTGTCCCCGTCCTGTCTGCGCAAACGACTCATACAATGTGAAATCCACTTTCGCGATCGGCCTTGCGAAAAGCTGGTGCGCCAGCAGCGCGATATTCACCGCGCCCGCCGTGTGGGAACTGGACGGTCCGATCATATTCGGGCCGATCACGTCAAATACACTGATGTAATTCATGACAATCTCCTTTACCGGTATGCCGCACGGCGGCTGTCCCTCTCCTGTCTCCGCAGCCGGGCTTTTCAGCAATCATTTCTGAGCGCCCAACGATTCCGAAGGCTGCAGCGCCTCATCTGAAGGAGCCGGCAAAACGGCAGCTTTCAGCTTTTCCTTCGCATACTCCCGCAAAACGGCGCACCAGACATCATAGGCCTCCGGCGTCTGATGCACAAACGAATCACTGCAGTATACCGCCGCCAGATCGCCGCCCGCATCCGCCAGATGCGGGGCCAGATCCACATAACCCCAGCCGTTGTCCGCTGCCAGCTTACGCAGTTCTTCATTGAACACGCGGATATTGTCATTGTTCAGCTTCCCTTTCGCCTTCCCATGAAGCACGTAAGTCATACTGATCAGATGGATCTCCGCATCCGGACTCAGGGCTTTGATATTGGCCGCAATCGCTTTGTAGTTCTCACAGGTTCCTTCAATACCGCTGATATTCAGGTCGTTCATCCCAAGCAGCAAAAATACCTTCTTCGCCCCCATAAGCGCGATGGAGTCCCAGATCTGCCGTTTCTGTCCGGCATACATCGGATGAAGGCTCTTCTGCGTCACCGGCTCCAGCGCATGGGAAGTCGAGTAACTTCCGGCCGAAAGAAACTTCAGCCTGCTCAGCCAGGTATCCTGCCGCCGCATGGCATAATTACGGAACCCCAGCATAATCGAATCCCCGACCATCACAGAATCGTCGAAATATGCGTCGATGCTTTCTTCCGTAATCTCCGGTTCCGCCACGGCCTGACCCTGCGCGGAATCCGTCCCTGCCGGCGGCTGCTGCAGGCCTCCGGCTGTATCCGCGTCAGCTGCAGCCGTCTCTTTCACCAAACCGAACGGTCCGAAAATCTGCTGCTGGCTCTGCACCGCGACCGCTTCCGCAGCAGGAACCGGGACCGTCGCCGTCACGGCAAGAAGCACCGCTGCCGCGACCGCACATTGTTTCCGTATCCGGGTAAGCTTCTTCATGCTCGCTTCTCCTTTGTATCTCCTTTTTCACTAATAAATTGCCCGGATTCCCAGATCGGAATCCAGCGTATTCATATTATACAGAATCAAAATATCCGTAACGCCCGGATGCTCTCCGATAAACTGCGAAGGACCCAGTCGGTAGGATCGTGTATCCAATACATAAATCTTCCGGAAATGCCGTACCAGAAACGGCACCAGACAGTTTGCGTAACTGTCCTTGATCAGCACCAGTTCCCGGTCTGTCTCCGCCGTCTCGTTGGTAATCTCAATCAGCGAGTGGAGATTATCAAGAAAAAGCGAATACTGATCTTTTTGATTGACATAATCCAAATTATACAAACTGTCCGCCGTCTCTCCGGTGTCCGTATACGCAACCGTCAGCCGATCTGCCGGATTGGTATAAATCGTAATCACATCGCCGGGCACCGTATAATCATTTACCTTTGAATAAACGGTTCCCTTAAAGTCCGTGCTCACGACCTGCGCTTCCAGTTCATCAAGCGGCACCGGCTCCAGCCCCATGTCCCCGCAAAAGGCCAGATATCCCGCATAGGCGCCGTAAGTCGTCCAGTGATGATCCAGCCGGTAATAAACCTGGCCGCTCTTCGCCGCTTCCCGCAGACGGCCGCTGCAGTCAATCGCCGGAATTCCGGACAGGCCGGCAAGTCTTTCCATCGTATCTGTCTGACTCCAGTCTGCCGCCGGCAAATGATTGGGCAGCTTATCCGCCAGAATACAGGATGCCGTAGGAACCAGCATCAGACGCAGGTTGAAAGCGCAGCCGTCCGCGGTTTCCATCTCCCCGATCTTTTCGGCAAATGTATGAAGAATCTCCCCGATCTTCTCCGTGTTCTCCGGCTTTTCATAGCGTTCGATCAGGTATCCGTCGTCGGCGATATAAACTCCGCCGATCTCACACCGTCCTGACAGCAGTTCTGCCTGCGTTTTAAGTCCCATAAAAAAGTCCCGGCACGGGAAATGGTCGGACAAATAGGTACCGATATCTTCCATCATCTGTCCGCTGAACAGACGCTCCCTGCTCAATGCAGGGCTTTTCGCCAGATAGCGGTTTTCATTCTCGGAAAATGTCTTCTTCGGGAGCAGTGCAAAACCTGCGGCCATCGCCAGAACCATGGCCGCCAGAAGCCACGCTGTCATCCCCTGGACCTTTTTATCTCCTGTCATTTGGTTCTTTCCTCACGAATTCTCTGAGTTAATGGCGCAATGCGGTATCCCGCCGCAAACACGCCGCAGCCTCCCGGCGTCAAAAACGGAAATACAAAAACGGATTATACGTATCACTCACCAGATATGCCGTCGCCAGCAGGAACAGGCCTATATAGCCAACCGCACCCGCGAAGGCCACAGCAGTGCGCCCGCCGGCCGTAAGCTTTTCCGTCATTTCCCGGATCCACGGATACACCGGGAACGCCAGCACAGCCGCGCATATCAGCAGCACGCCGTAATTGCGCAGATACCACAGGCACTCGCCGCCCCACAGGCTGTTGCCCGCGGCGCCCGCCATCAGAAGCAGGTAATTCCGCAGCGCGGTTCCGTCGTCAAACACAAAGATCACGAAACCGGTCACGACGATCACCAACGCGTACAGGTGTCTGAGCAGCTTCGGCAGCTTCTCAAGCCATTTGCCCCACACATATTTTTCCAGAATCAGCAATACGCCGTAATAGAGCCCCCACAGCACGAAATTCCACGCGGCGCCGTGCCACAGGCCGGTCAGGAACCAGACGATCAGCATGTTGCGCAGATGCTTTGCCGTACCGACGCGGTTCCCGCCGAGCGGGATATACACATAATCACGAAACCAGGAAGACAGCGAGATATGCCACCGCCGCCAGAAATCCGTCACCGATACCGCCGCCAGCGGATACCGGAAATTCTCCGGGAAATGGAAGCCGAGCATCCATCCCATACCGATCGCCATGTCGCTGTAAGCGCTGAAATCAAAATATAGCTGCAGCGTAAATGCCGCCGCTCCCAGCCAGGCTGTGGCCACGGAGGTTTGAACCGCCTCCAGCGCCCTGATACTTTCCCACAAAAGGCCGGCCTGATTGGCAATCAGCACCTTCTTAAACAACCCCTGCATAAAGCGCAGGATGCCGTTTTCCACCTCCTCCCGCCGGATCAGGCGGCTGTGCAGTTCCCGGTTCACCGCTGAAAAGCGGACGATCGGCCCGGCGACCAGCTGCGGGAACATGGACACATAAGTCAGATAGGTCAGATAATTCGGCTCCATGGGCACCTGTCCCCGATACAGGTCGATGATATAACTCATGCTCTGAAAAGTGAAAAAACTGATGCCCACCGGGAGCCCCAGCCCCGGCGCCGGAACCGAAGCGCCCGACAGGCTGTTAAACGTGCCGATCAGGAAGTCGGCGTATTTAAAAAATGCGAGAACCGAAAGATTGATTACCACGGAGCAGATCAGGAACAGCCTGCGCCGCGCCTTTGTCGTACCGAACCGACCCATCAGCCGGCCGTTGGTGTAATCCACCGCCGACGCAAACAGCATCAGCACGATATACACCGGCTCGCCCCACGCATAGAAAATCAGGCTGAATACAAGCAGCACCCCGTTCTTCATGGAAAATGGGACCGCGTAATACAGAATCAGACACAGAGGCAGGAAAAAGAACAGAAACGGAATACTGCTGAATACCATCCCCGCTTACCGCCTCACTGAAGCCCCGCTTCGATGATCGCCCCGATCGCGTCGGCGTTTTCGGAAATCACCATCCAGACATAATCCCCGGTCTGATGCACAGTGCTTTTGCTTACGATATCGTACTGATCCGGCAGATAGTTCTCCATCTCCGCCGCCTTCTGATCAATGACTGTCTGGAGAGAATCGACGGCCGCCTGCCTGTCTTCGCCGCCTGTCTTCACAATGACGATTGTCTCCGCCGAGGTCGCCATCTCCGACATAACAAACAGATAATCCTCGGCCGAGGATACATCGATGCCGAAATAATTGGAAATGAATTCCGCGGGAACCGTCATCGGCGAATTCAGAGCCACCTGCTGCTCAATCTGCGAGTAAATGTCCGACAGGCTGGCCGCGGCTTCATCCACCGGAGAATCTGTCTCCGAAACTGCCTCTGCCGTCTCCCCGGTCTGAGTTTCTTCCGTCTGAGCAGGGGCGGCAGTTTCTCCCCCGGCCGTCTCTTCTGCGGCAGCTTCTGTCGTTTCCTCCGCGGCCGCTCCGGCGGTCGTTCCCGCTGTTTCAGAGGCTTCTGTTGTTTCCTTCGCTTCTGTCTCCGCCGCCTGTGTCGTCTCCGGGATGTCCGCCTGCCCCGAACCGCCGGCCGGACTGCAGCCGCCAAGCACCACAGACAGCGCCAGCATTCCCGCGAGTTTCTTCATCGTTCTTCTGTTCATTCCTGTATATCTCCCTTTTGTACCGTTTCGGTTATCAAAATGTGCCGCCTCAGTCCACGTCCGCCGGTTTGACCAGACCAAACGGACCGTAAACCGGCTCCGTCTCTGCTTCAGGCTCCGCAGTCTCTGCTCCCGCCGCCTTCGCCAGCATCTCGGTCGCGTAATCGCGAAGCACCTGACTCCAAACATCGTAAGCCGCATTGCGCAGATGGACGTCCCCATCACTGCTGTAGGCTTTGACCAGATCGCCGTTTTCGTCTGACAGCGCGGTCGTGATATCCACAAATCCCCATCCTTGCTCCGCAGCCAGATTCTTCATCGTTTCGTTATATTTGCGGATATTGTCGTTATAAAGATTATGCTTATGGTATCCCTTCAGCACATAGGGCATACTCATGATATAAATTTCCACGTCCGGCGACTGAAACCGGATGCGTTTCACCAGTTCCACATAGTTGGCCGCCGTCTGATCAATCCCGGTGATATTGATGTCATTCGGGCCAAACATCATGAATACTTTCTTCGCACCCATCATGGCAATGGAATCTTCCAGCAGCCGTTTCTGTCCGGCATAGACCGGCTGGATGCTCTTGGCCGTCACCGGACGAAGCGCGCTGTAGGTGGAGAAACTGACTGCCGCCAGGAACTTCAGACGCCCCAGCCAGGTATCGCTCCTGACTAGGGAGTAATTCCGAAAGCCCTCCATCACCGAATCACCCACGAACACAGAGTCGTTGAAAAATGCGTCGATCTCCTCCTCCGCGACTGTCCCGGCAGACTGCACCGCCCCCGCCGCAGTCTGTGCCCCGGCCGCACCCTGCACAGATTCCGCCGCGGTTTCTCCGACAATCTGAGCCGCCTGCATCCGAAACGGCCCCGCAGGTCCGGCGTACACGTCAAACGGCTGTGAAGACAACAGAAGCGTCAGTGCACAGGCAGCACAATACAAAGCTTTTCTTCTCCGGCTTCTCATCCGTCCGTCAGCCTTCCTGACCAAACCGGTCCTCAATCTCCCCGAGCATCTCCACACGTCTCCTGTGCCGCTCCACATCCAGAGGCTCCGTATCCAGCCACGCGTCGATAATCATCTTCGCCAGTTCCACGCCGACGACCCGGGCGCCAAAAGCCAGAATGTTCGAATCGTTGTGCTGCCGGGAAAGTTTCGAAGTGTACGGCTCGCTGCAGACGCAGGCACGGATCCCTTTCACCTTGTTCGCCGCAATGCTGATACCGACGCCGGTTCCGCAGATGGCGATGCCGAGCGGCGCTTTGCCCCCCGCCACATAACGGCCGATCCGCTCGCCGTACACCGGATAGTCGCGGGTATCCGCGTCCGAATTCCAGCCAAGGTCAATCACCTCATATCCCTTTTCTTCCAGATGCTTTATAATCTCCGGCTTCATTTCCTTCGCCGTCGGGTCATTCGCCAATGCAATCTTCATATCATTCCTGCCTCCTCTTTCCGTATATTCTTTCGAAACTGTCTGCCTTGCCGGCTGACTCTTTGACCATTTCCGTCCGGTCATCCGGCAAATGACTGTCCGTTGTAGACCTTCTTTACATTTTCCAGTTTCGAGCTCATATTCATCAGCATCATGTCCGCGAGCGTAAACGCACACATGGTCTCCACGACGACCGCCGCTCTCGGCACGATGACCGGATCATGGCGGCCCCTGACCGCAATCTCTGTATTCTCACCGGCGCGGTTCACCGTCTGCTGCGGCTGCGCGATGGAAGGCGTCGGCTTAAACGCCGCCCGCAGGACAATCGTATCGCCGTCGCTTAAACCGCCCAGAATACCGCCGGCATGGTTCGTCGTCTTATGGATTGCCCTGCCGCCGCGGAAGCCGTCATTGTTCCGCGACCCGCTACTTCCGGCCGCAGCAAAGCCGTCGCCGATCTCCACGCCTTTCACCGCACCGATGGACATAACAGCATGAGCCAGCCGCGCGTCCAGCTTGTCAAACACCGGTTCCCCGATTCCTGCAGGAACCCCGCGCATGATGCATTCCACAACGCCGCCCACAGAATCATTCGCCGCCATCATCCCGTCCAGATAGCGCTCGGCTTCGGCGGCGGCTGACGCATCCGGCATACACAGCCGGTTCTCTGCCGCCTGCGGCAGATCAAAACGCTCTTCGGAAACCGTTACCGGTCCAATGCTTCGAACATAGGCCGTTACCGTCACGCCCAGTTCCGCCAGCAATTTCGCGGCCACCGCGCCGGCTGCGACGCGTCCGAGCGTCTCCCGCCCGGAGGAACGTCCGCCGCCCCGATAATCCCGGAACCCATATTTCATATCGAATGTATAGTCCGCGTGACCGGGCCGATAGACATCCATGATCGCGCTGTAATCATGGGAACGCTGATCCGTATTCCGCACAAGCAGGCAAACCGGCGTCCCGGTGGTCCGTCCCTCAAACACGCCGGACAGAATCTCCACCCGATCCCCCTCCCGGCGGGCCGTGGTAAAACGGCTCTGTCCGGGCTTACGCCGGTCGAGATACTTCTGGATATCTTCCTCACACAAGAACAGCCCGGCCGGACAGCCGTCGACTGTCACGCCCAGGCCACTGCCGTGGGACTCGCCCCAGGTAGTCATTGTCAGTATCGTTCCCCAGGTAGAACCTGCCATCTCCGTTCCTCTCTTCCGCCATATCCCGGAAAATCATGCATCTCAGCCGCGGCATACCGCGGCAGGTCACTCCTCCGGCTGCAGCTTCACAATCTCACAGCAGTTCGGCTCATCCACATAGATCGGATTCGCGCACATCACAAGCAGTCCCTGCTCATAATCCACTGAGAAAAAAGTCACCGAACCTGTCTCATGGTTGATGGCCGCCACATGCTTATCATCCGGAAATACCGCCAGATCCTTCGGATACTCGCCGCTGACAGGCAGACAGCAGAGCATCTCCAGCATCCCGGTCCCGGCATTCCGGGTGTAAACGCTGATCGTATCATCGCCCGCATTGCTGCAGAACAGGTACTTCTCATCGGAAGAGAAGCGGATCGCACAGGCAGCCGTATACTGGCTGTGGCGCTTCCCCATCGAGTCGATTCGCTGAATCCGCTCCAGCTTCGGCACCTTCGGGCCGGTCTCATAAGTAAAGACATCGATGATATTCGCCACTTCATACATTAGATACATATATTTCCCATCGGCGCTGAAGATAAAATGTCTCGGCGCGGATTCCAGATCGCAGGAAATGGTGTCGACCAGAAGCATCTCACCCTCGTTATCACTCATACGGTAAACCTTCAGGACATCCATACCCAGATCGGCAACCATGATGTAATTCCCGTCCGGCGTGATGCGGACACAGCTGACATGGGGACGGAACTTGCGGTCCGCCACGCTGCCCAGGCCTTTATGGAAAACGCCTGCCGCCACGCTGCCCACGCTGCCGTCGGGATTCAGATGCATGACCGTCGCCTTGCCGTCGTGATAACCGGCCACATACAGATACTTCCCGCTCGGGTCTACCGACAGCTGGCAGCCGCGCATACCGCGGATGTTCGCCAGGTTCATCCGGCTTAAGGAGCCGTTCTCCAGAATTCGGAAGGCCACCACGCCTTCATCCGCAATGGAATACAGCGTCTTCCCGTCGGGGGAAGCAACCAGATACGAAGAGTTGTCCACATCCACTTCGCAGCGTTTGGTAAATATCCCCTTCTCCACGTCCACATCACAGACCGTGATGCCGCGGGCATTGCCTGTATAAGAATAAGAACCGATATATGCTACATATTTGTCCTTCATGGCAGGAACCTCCCTGTATATTCTCTCTCCTCTTGTGCCGCGGCGTATCCGGCCGAAGGCCCTGCACCGCGCGCCGCCAGGCCTTTGCGCAGCCGGAGGAAGCCCCGGCGGCTGCATATATTTCCCAGCTTTCTCAGTATAACACATCTTCGTAAAAAAATCTATTGACATGCACATTTTTTTCTGTATAATGGGACTTACGCTTTGTTTATTATTCCTAAACTTTTTATTTATTTTTATTGTCAGTTAGTATTTGTAAACTTTGAGATTAGTATTTGGCCATTGTCAGATAACGGAGGCAGATCATGGATATTGGAGCCAAATTAAAGGAGCTGCGCGTCCTGAAGGGACTGACGCAGGAGGAGCTGGCGGACCGGGCGGAGCTGTCGAAGGGATTCATCTCCCAGGTGGAGCGGAACCTGACCTCGCCGTCCATCGCCACGCTGATGGACATCCTGCAGTGCCTGGGAACCAGCACCTCGGAGTTTTTCAGCGAGAGCCAGGAAGAGCAGATCGTCTTCGGCAAAGACGATTATTTTGAGAAATACGACGGTGAACTGAAGAACCTGATCCAATGGATCATCCCCAACGCGCAGAAGAACGAGATGGAGCCGATCCTGCTGAAGCTGGAGCCCGACGGTTCCACCTATCCGGATAATCCCCACGAAGGCGAGGAGTTCGGCTATGTGCTCCAGGGCGCGGTGTCCATCC
>CANQFR010000019.1 GCA_947599905.1 uncultured Lachnospiraceae bacterium | reverse complement strand
TGATTATCGGCGGCAAGACCGGTCACCAGCGTATTCCCCGCCAGAGAGGTATAACCGGTCTTGCCGCCGATAATCCCCTCATAATATCTCGAATCCGTAGGATACAGCATCTTATGGCCCATCGAGAGCGTTCTTGCCCCCGACGTCTTCGTAGCCGGGAGCTTGTAAGACAATGTCGTATCGATTTTGCGCAGCGTCTCGTTGGCAAACGCATAACTGGCGATCAGCGCCATATCGTACGGCGTCGTATAATGATTCGGATCGTTGAGGCCATGCGGATTCATAAAATGCGTATTCGTACATCCCATCTCGGCCGCACGCCTGGTCATCAGTTCCGCAAAGGCCGCAATGCTGCCGGAGACATGCTCGGCCAGGGCGTTCCCGACCTCGTTCGCGGACTTCAGAAGCAGCGCATAAAGACACTGGCGCACCGTCAGCTGATCGCCTTCCACGAGGCCCAGCGAGACCGCGCCCGACTCCAGATTCGTCGTGGCTGTCTTCGAAAATGTAACCGTTTCGTCCAGATTACAGTTTTCGATCACGAGAAGCGCCGTCATGAGTTTCGTGATGCTCGCGGGATAATACTTTTTGTCCGCATTCTTCCCGTAGATGATCTCTTTTGTGTTCGCATCAATGACCACCGCGCCCTGCGCCGCAATCTCCGGCTCCGACAAAACAGCCGCGCCGCCCGTCCCCTGCGCCGCATAAACCGCACGCTGCGGCAGCAGCGCCAGACACACCAGCGCCAGTGCCAGAAGCAGAGCCGCCGGCCTTCTCCCGCCGCGCATGCGGTCTGTGTGGAACTTCCTGCGTATTTTCATCTTCATCAGCTCTTTTTCTTTGTATTTTGAAGCGTTACCGCTCACTCTTCCCCGTAATGAAATGCCAGCGCGGATCTGTTCATTCTTCAAGTCACAAAACGTCCGCGCGGGTTCACTCTTCCCCGTACTTAAGCGCCTGGGCGGCGATTAGTTCCTGGTCGTCGAAATAGTTAATCTTCATGGCGGCCTTCATGCGCGCAAGCGTCACAGCAGCCTTCTTTTCTGCCCTGATACTGCCTTCCTGCAGGATCCGGTAGACCTCGGGGATGTCCTTCTCGTAGATCCTGCGCCGCTCACGGATCGGCTCCAGTTCCGCCTGCATGACTTCATTAAGGAATTTCTTTACTTTTACATCGCCCAGACCGCCGCGCATATAATGGGCCTTCAGCTCGTCCAGGTTCTGATATTCCGGCCAGAACTTCTCAAAATGCTCCCTGCGGCAGAAAGCGTCCAGATAGGTAAACACCGGATTGCCTTCCACGCGCCCCGGATCCGAAACCCGGATATGGTTCGGGTCGGTGAACATGCTCATGATCTTCTTCCGGACATCCTCCGGCGTATCCGAGAGATAAATGCAGTTGGCGAGCGACTTGCTCATCTTCGCGTTGCCGTCGATCCCCGGCAGACGCCTGCAGGACTCGTTCTGCGGAATCAGGGCTTCCGGCTCCGTAAGCACCTCATCATAAATATGGTTAAAGCTTCTGACAATCTCCCGGGTCTGCTCAATCATCGGCAGCTGGTCGTCGCCCACCGGCACCGTGGTTGCCTGAAACGCCGTAATATCCGCCGCCTGACTGATCGGATAGGTGAAAAAGCCTACCGGGATGCTGGCCTCAAAATTACGCAGTTTGATCTCATTCTTCACCGTCGGGTTCCGCTGCAGCCGCGATACGGTCACCAGATTCATATAGTAAAACGACATCTCCGTCAGTTCCGGTACCTGGGACTGGATAAACAGCGTGGACTTCGCCGGATCCAGACCGCAGGACAAATAGTCAAGCGCAACTTCGATAATGTTCTGCCGGACCTTCTCCGGATTGTCCGCGTTGTCCGTCAGCGCCTGCGCATCGGCGATCATGATATAGATCTCATCGTATTCTCCGGAATTCTGCAGTTCTACCCGCTGGCGCAGCGACCCCACATAATGTCCGACATGAAGCTTCCCCGTCGGCCGGTCTCCGGTCAGTATGATCTTCTTTGATTCAGCCATAATCCCCTCCTGCTATCTCATGACGCCTGCCGCCAGCCGCCTGTTATTACCATTTTGCTTTAGAGTATACCACTCATTTGCCCGGTTGCCTACTATATTTTTATGAAAAATCTCTTACGGAACTATTTCTAATTCAGTCACACGCACCGCGTCTCCTTCATATCGTATCATAGAATGCTCTTTCGGTTGAATCGGAAACGGAGGAATTCCGCCATGGCGTACGTACACAGAACCCCGGCAGATACATTCAGCGAACTTCTGAAAGGCGGCAGCCCGGAGGCGCTGGCCTTTATCCGCGGCGGTAGGAACGCCCCGTATCTGAACGGCCGGATCCGGTTCTTCGAACCCTGCTACGGAGGCGCGCTGATCGAGGCGGAAATCTTCGGCCTGCCGGAAGCGCCGGCGGAGGCAGGGGCAACTGGTGCAGCCGACGCAGTCCGGGCGGCTGACGAAGCCGATGCAGTCCGGGCGGCTGAAGCGGCCGGTATTCAGGCCCAATGCGCCGCGTCTTTCTATGTCATTCAGATTGGCGGCGGGAGCCTCCTTCCGCTGATCTCGCGGCACGGCTATGCCTGGCTGTCGCTTTACGATCAATCCCTCTCCCTGCCGGAAATCATCGAAAAACCGGCGGCCGTCTATGCCTGCCGCAGCGCGGTCTGTCCTACTACCCGCCCGGCCGCCTGCATGACCCCCTGCCCGGGTGCCAGCTCAACCGCTGCCTGCATCTTCCCCTGCCCGGGCGATCACGCAACCGCCTTCCCGGCTGCCGCGGAATACATCCGCCCGGCCGCCTGCGGTCCCATCGGCTTCGGCGTCATCCAAAGGGCCGGCGCGTAAAACCGCCATCATTTCCCCGAAAAGAAAAAACCGCTGTGCAGCGGTCTTTTCTATGGAGACAACAGGGCTCGAACCTGCGACCCCATGCGTGTGATGCATGTGCTCTCCCAGCTGAGCTATGCCTCCGTCACATATTGTATCATATGACGGAAAAAAAGCAAGCGGTTTTTTGAAAAATTTCTTCGTTATTTATCGGGCGGTATTCAGGTTCCGGCTGCGGCTGTCCGCAAATTTCCTGATATTGCTGGCATTTACAAACTTCTCAACCTTGCCGTCGTTCACCAGCACCAACGTCGGCGCCTGCATGACGCCGTATGCATCCGTCAGCTCCGGATTTTCTTCGGCGTCGATCACCTGATAATCCACATCCTTTAAGAACTCTTTGGCAATCTTGCAGTTCGGACAGGTCTTGGTCGTGAACAGATACACGCCGGATGCGGGAAGCTTCGCCGGGCCTGCGGCGCCGGTCACTTCCTGCGCTCCGCCCGCTGCAGCCGCATTCGCCCCGGAAGCGCTGCGCAAAATCGCCTGAGCTGTCTTCTCGGCAACTGTATCGGCCACCTGCGCCGCCGCGGCGCCGCCGCGCTTCATCACGGAATGTACGGTGTCATAGACGGTACGGTTCTTATACTCCTGTGCCTTGCCTTCATTCCAGTTCTTCACCGGACGGTAATAACCGGTAATACGGCTGTACACCTCGGCTTCTCCGCCGCAGATCGGGCAGGTGAAGTGTTCGCCGATCAGATAACCGTGATCCTTGCAGATCGAATAGGTCGGCGACATCGTATAATACGGCAGCTTGTAGTTCTCCGCGATCGTGCGCACGAGCTTCGCGGCCGACTCCCAGGTGGGCAGCTTCTCGCCGAGGAAGGCGTGGAACACGGTGCCGGAGGTGTAGAGGGTCTGCAGCTCGTCCTGGATATCCAGCGCGTCGAAAATGTCCGCGGTATAGTCCACCGGCAGATGGGAGCTGTTCGTATAGTAAGGCGTATCTCCTTCATTCCCGGCCGTGATGATGTCCGGATAACGGCTCTTGTCATGCTTGGCCAGACGGTAGGCCGTCGACTCCGCAGGCGTAGCCTCCAGGTTGTACAGATCCCCGTACAGCTCCTGATAATCGGAGAGGCGTTCGCGCATATGGTTTAAGACGTCCTTCGTAAACTTCTGGGTCTCCGGATGGGTCAGATCCTTACGGAGCCACTTCGCGTTCAGGCCAACCTCGTTCATGCCCACGAGACCGATCGTGGAGAAATGATTCTCAAAGGTTCCCAGGTAACGCTTCGTATAGGGATAGAGGCCATTGTCCAGAAGCTTGGTGATAACCTCTCTCTTGGTCTTAAGAGACCTCGCGGAAATATCCATCATGCGATCCAGTCTCTTATAGAAGTCCGCCTCATCCTTCGCCAGATAAGCGATTCGCGGCATATTGATCGTCACAACGCCAATGGAACCCGTGCTCTCGCCGGCGCCGAAGAAGCCGCCGGTCTTGCGGCGCAGCTCCCGCAGATCCAAACGCAGGCGGCAGCACATGCTGCGCACGTCGCTCGGCTGCATATCGCTGTTGATATAGTTGGAGAAATACGGTGTGCCGTACTTGGCTGTCATTTCGAAAAGGAGCTTGTTGTTCTCCGTCTCGGACCAGTCGAAGTCCTTCGTGATGGAGTAGGTCGGAATCGGATACTGGAAACCGCGGCCGTTCGCGTCGCCTTCAATCATGGTCTCGATGAAGGCCTTATTCACCATATCCATCTCTTTCTTGCAGTCCTTATACTTAAACGGCATCTCCCTGCCGCCGACGATAGCCGGCATCTCCGCCATATCGTCCGGCACGGTCCAGTCCAGCGTGATGTTGGAGAACGGCGCCTGGGTGCCCCAGCGGCTGGGCGTATTCACGCCGTAGACGAAGGACTCAATGCACTTCTTCACGCCGTCGTAATCGAGATGATCCGCCTTCACGAAAGGCGCCAGATAGGTATCGAAGGAAGAAAAAGCCTGCGCGCCGGCCCATTCATTCTGCATGATGCCGAGGAAATTGACCATCTGGTTGCAGAGAACGGAAAGGTGCTTGGCCGGCGAGGAAGTGATCTTTCCGGGGATGCCGCCGAGTCCTTCGACAATCAGCTGCTTTAATGACCAGCCCGCGCAGTAGCCGGTCAGCATCGACAGATCATGCAGATGGATGTCGGCATTGCGGTGGGCATCGGCGATCTCCTTGTCGTAGATCTCGGAAAGCCAGTAATTCGCCGTCACGGCGCCGGAGTTGCTTAAGATCAGGCCGCCGACGGAATAGGTGACGGTGGAATTCTCCTTCACGCGCCAGTCTTCAACCTTGACATAGCTGTTGACCACATCACGGTAATCGAGAATCGTGTTCTTCATGTTGCGGATCTTCTCGCGCTGCTTCCGGTACAGGATATAGGCCTTGGCCACGTCGGTGTAGCCGGCCTGCTCCAGGACGTGCTCGACGCTGTCCTGAATCTGCTCGACGGTAATCTTCCCGTCCTTCATCTTGCTCTGGAAATCCGCTGTGACGCGCAGAGCCAGAAGCTCCAGAATCTCGCTGTTAAATTCCTTCTCCGTGGCCTTAAACGCCTTCTTGATCGCCTCCGTGATCTTGCTCAGATTAAACTCCGCGACCTCGCCGTCGCGCTTTACTACGCTGATCATTATAAATCCCCTTTCCTTTTTGCCCGCAGGTCTCTTCTGTCGGTCCGCTTCCCTGCTTTAAGGTCTTCCCCCACCGCCGCAGAAGCGCCACTTTGACTATTATAGCAGACAAAAAAGAAAAACACAATATCTAGTTTGAAAAAATCATTCGTGCTAGATATTGTGTTCATTTATGATACAAACCTTCCGAAGATTTCCGCTGGTACATAAGCTTTCACGCGGATGCCCTCATCGGTATATGCCTCTTCCAGAAGTTCCCCGAATCTGCGGATCTCCTGAATCCTTCCGGCCTCCTGGTAGGAAAAGATTCTCTCCAGATAAATCTTTCGTCCGCGCAGGATGCTCTCAAGCGTTTCCAGAAGCGCCGGCACGCCGTCGCCGGTTTTGGCCGATATTGTTACCTGATAGTCGGCCCTGAGGTCCTTAAGGATCGGCTCGCGCTCCGGCAGGTCGGACTTATTGAAGACAGTCACAATGACCTTGCCGGCGACGCCGAGATTCTTCAGGGTCTCATAGACGGTGTGCATCTGCATCTCCATCTGCGGGTTTGTGCAGTCTGCGACATGCAGAATAATATCGCAGTATTTCGCCTCTTCGAGCGTGCTCTTAAACGCCTCGATCAGGTGATGCGGCAGCTTGCGGATGAAACCGACGGTGTCGGTCAGCAATATCTGCTGCCCATCCGGAAGGCGCAGGCTCCGGGTCGTCGGATCCAGCGTAGCGAACAGCTTATCCTCGGCCAGGATACCGGCGCCGGTCAGATAATTTAACAGCGTGGATTTGCCGGCGTTGGTATAGCCGACGATTGCGGCCTGAGGCACATGGCCCTGCTCCCTAGCGGTCCGCTGTACCCGGCGATGGAGTTCCACATTCCGCAGTTCTTCCTTCAGCACACTGATCCGCTCGTGAATCCGCCGCCTGTCGATCTCCAGCCTGGTCTCGCCGGGGCCTCTGGTACCGATGCCGCCGCCAAGCCTGGAGAGGGAGCTGCGCAGGCCCACAAGTCTCGCCGCCCGGTAGCGCAGCTGCGCCAGTTCCACCTGGAGCTTGCCCTCGCGCGTATTGGCATGGGAAGCAAAGATATCCAGAATGACCATTGTGCGGTCCATCACCTTGCAGTCCAGTGCCTCTTCCATGTTTTTCAGCTGCGCGGGCGAAAGCTCGTCGTCGCAGACCACGCCGGTGGCCTCCGTCTCCCAGAGAAGTGCCTTCACCTCGTCAAGCTTCCCTTTCCCGAAATATGTCCCCGGGTGGATCTGCTCCCGGTTCTGAACCACACGGCCCAGCACAAGGCCGCCCGCGGTCTTCACGAGCTCCGCCAGTTCCTCAAGGCATGCCTCCGTATCCGCCTCGCTGCCGGTACTCACCGCCAGCAGAAGCACCCGATCCTCCACTTCCTTCATCTCAAATAACTCCGCCAATGCTTCCTCCTGTCAGTTTGCCCGTCTGCTCAAGCCTGCTCTGCACCGCGAAAACACGTTACGGTCAGTCCGCGCGCGTCCGCAAAAACGCAATCTCCTTCTCGATATCCGCCGAAGCGCCGAACTCCCGCGCGTAATCCTCAAAAAGCGCGAGCGCCCCCGCAAAATCGAGCTTCCGCTCATACGCAACCGCTTTATTATACAGCAGTTTCTCCCTCGCACCGTCGCCAACTGCCAGCCCTTTCTCAATGAACGCCAGCGCCTGGTCGTACTCCCCGAATTCCAGTTCGTTGAGGGCAAGCATATTATAGAGTTCCCCGTTCGCCGCGCCGTCATCCACGGCCTGCTGATAAAGCTCCGTGGCCTCGTCCGGCTTCCCCGCCTCCCGAAACGCCGCCCCAAGGGCCTGCAGCAGCTTAAGCGTATCCGCGCCGCCGCGGTCCTGCGCATACAGCGTCTGGTATTTCTCCTTCGCCTCTTCAAGACTGCCGTCAAGCAGCAGCATCGCGCAGCAGCGGGAAAGATAGCCCTGTTTCTGGTCTTCTTCTGTCACCTGCCACAGGATATCGTACGTCGCGGCTGCCGCGGCATAATCTTCCATGCCGTACTCCGCCTCGGCATGGTATTTGAGTACGTCAAGCTCAAAATCGCCGACCATCCCGTCCGATTCGTCAAGCGCCTGGTTAAAAAGGCTGACCGCCGCCGGATAATTACCGGCGTTCAGCCGGGCAATGCCCTCCTCGCGATATTCGTATTTCCGGCCGCCTGCGCAGGCAGTCAGAAACAGAACCGCCGTCATGCACGCCGCCAGGTATACGTATTTTCTCATCCTGCTCTCCATTCCGCCGCCGCTTTGTCCGGCGGTCCCGCTGATATATCCGCGCTTCTAACGCACGCCGGTGCTTCCGAAGCCGCCCCTGTCCTCTCCGTCCAGATAAGCGGTCTCCTCAAAACAGAGCCGCGGCTGATGCTTCATAATCCGGAACTGACAGATCCGGTCATTCACATGAATCTGCGTATCGCGCACCGCCAGCGCCGGGAAATACCACTGGTCCCCGTCGCCGCAGTAGCTCTCATCGATGATCCCGAAATGATTGGTCTGGATAATCCCGAAATTCTTAAATGTGGAACTGCGCGGCACCACATGCGCCTCGTACCCTTCCGGCAGTTTCATCGCAACGCCGAGCGGGATCAGCTGAAACTCCCCGGCTTTCAGCGTCACATCCGCCGCCGCGCGAAGGTCGATCCAGTCGGACTTGCCGTCGATATAGGCCAGCCGGTCAATCCTGTCCGTAAAATATTTGATCTGAATGGTTTCCATCCGGCGCTTTCCTCCCGACGGTCCTTACCTGCAGGCGGCGAAAGCCGCAGCGGTATCAATCCGTCTTTCATCCATTATACGTTTCCACCCGTTCGCTGTCAATCGCAACGGAAGCAGGGAAAAGAAAAACCTGAAAAGAAAAAGCCGGGATAACCCGGCTTATGAAATCGCTGTCACGGTGTAATCCTGCGCCTCCACAGCCGCCTTAAGCGCCGCGTCGTCCAGCGGGGCGGACAGGGTCACCACGGCGGTTCCTTTCTCATGGCTGACCTCGGCCGCGCTCACCTGCTCAAGGGCCTCGAGCGCTTTCTTCACACGGGCCTCGCAGTGTCCGCACATCATTCCTTCGATTTTCATTGTCTTTGTCATTGTCTGTTCCTCCTTATGATTCTTTTTATGTTTTATTTTTCTATCCCTCGCCGTGCTGTTCATATCGAACAGATTCAGGCGGAGGGCATTGGTAACGACACAGAAGCTGGACAGGCTCATGGCTGCCGCTCCGAACATCGGATTGAGCTTGAGCCCGAATAACGGATACCATACACCGGCCGCCAGCGGAATCCCGATCACATTGTAGAAGAACGCCCAGAAGAGATTCTCATGGATATTCGTCAGGGTCGCCCGGCTTAAGCGGATCGCCGCCGGCACGTCGCTTAAGCGGCTCTTCATCAGAACCACATCCGCCGCATCGATAGCGATATCGGTCCCGGCGCCGATGGCGATGCCGATATCCGCACGGGTCAGGGCCGGCGCGTCGTTGATGCCGTCGCCTACCATAGCCACCTTGCCCTGCTTCTTCAGATCCCGGATCACCGTCTCCTTGCCGTCCGGCAGAACGCCCGCGATCACCTGGTCCACGCCGGCCTGACTGCCGATGGCCCGGGCCGTCCGCTCATTGTCGCCGGTCAGCATGACCACGCGGATGCCCATATTCTGAAGCTGACGCACCGCCTCCGGACTGTCCTCGCGGATCACGTCCGCAACCGCGATAATTCCCGCCAGACGGTCTCCGCGGCTGAAATACAGCGGCGTCTTTCCTTCTTCCGCCAGTGCTTCGGCATGCGCGCGGAGCTGATCCGATACCATGCCGCCGGACGCCTGCAGCTGCCCGCTGATAAACGCCAGATTGCCGCCGCACACCGTTTCTCCGTTCAGTCTTCCTGTCAATCCGTTGCCGGGAAGCGCCGAGAAATCTTCCACATCCCCGCCGGTGATTCTCATCTCTTCCGTCCGCTTAAGGACGGCCTTTGCCAGCGGATGCTCGCTCTTCTTTTCAAGCGCACAGGCCAGCCGCAGAAGTTCTTCTTCCGTCACGCCCTCCGCCGGAATCACATCCGTCACTTTCGGTTCGCCGTTTGTGATTGTTCCGGTCTTATCCAGCGCGACAATCTCCATTTTCCCGGCCGCCTCCAGGGATGCGGCCGTCTTAAACATCACGCCGTGACGCGCGCCCATGCCGTTGCCCACCATGATCGCCACCGGCGTCGCAAGCCCCAGCGCACAGGGACAGCTGATAACCAGCACCGAGATGCCCATGGACAGCGCGAAGCCGAAACTGTGGCCTGTCAGAAGCCACAGAACCGTCGTAATCACCGCGATCGTGATCACTGCCGGTACAAAGATGCCGCTGACCTTATCCGCCACCTTGGCGATCGGCGCCTTGGTGGCCGCCGCGTCGCTGACCATCTGGATGATCTGGGACAATGTGGTGTCCTCGCCGACCCTTGTCGCCTGGCAGCGGATAAAGCCGGACTGGTTCACCGTAGCCGCCGACACCGTATCTCCGGCCGCCTTATCCACCGGGATGCTCTCGCCGGTCAGCGCCGCCTCATTGACCGCGCTCGTGCCATCCAGCACCACGCCGTCCACCGGGATATTCTCCCCGGGACGCACGACGAAAATATCGCCTTTCTGCACCTGGTCAATAGATACCTCCGTCTCCACGCCGTCATAGGCCACCACCGCAGTCTTCGGCGCCAGCTTCATCAGACTTTTAAGCGCGTCCGTGGTCTTGCCCTTGGAACGGGCCTCCAGCATCTTCCCGACCGTGATCAGCGTCAGGATCATGGCAGCCGACTCGAAGTAGAACTCGTTCATATAGCCCATGACGCCTTCCATATCCATCCGCATCTGGGCGTCCGTCATCGCGAACAGCGCGTAGGTGCTGTAACCAAACGCCGCCGTGGAACCCAGAGCCACCAGGGTATCCATATTCGGAGCGCGGTGCCAAAGGGACTTATAACCGCTGATAAAAAACTTCTGGTTGATGACCATGATGACGACCGTCAGAAGCAGCTGCATAAGTCCCTGGGCCACATGGTTTTCCGCCAGGAACGCCGGAAGCGGCCAGCCCCACATCATATGTCCCATGGAAATGTACATGAGCACGGCTAAAAATCCCAGCGAAGTCAATAACCTCCGCTTCAGGATCGGCGTCTCCCGGTCGCGGAGCATTTCTTCCGCATCGGACATTGAACTGCCGCCGGAAACCGCCGCGCCGCCCCTTTGCTTCAGGGACGCACCGTAGCCCGCCGCCTCCACCGCCCGGATCACGGCTTCAGGCGAAGCTGTGCCTTCCACGCCCATGGAATTGGTCAGAAGGCTCACCGAACAGGACGTGACACCCTCCACCTTCGATACTGCCTTCTCCACCCGGGAACTGCACGCCGCGCAGCTCATGCCGGTTACAAGATATTGCTGCATTGTCTGTCATCTCCTTATATCGACTCATGTCTAAAACTCCGACTGATATTATTGCCCCTGCACCGCCTGAGCCTGCCGGATTCTCTGGCTCCGTCCGGATCACCTACTTGTTTCCGTCCGAACCGTCTCCGCAAGCATCTGCCGTCAGACGGTATCGATCTTCACCACTTTAAAATCCGCACGCTCCACGGCCCGGATCAGTTCCTCATCCTCCACCATGCGGCTCATCGAGACCCTTGCAGTATGTTTCCTCAGATTCACCTTCGCCACAGCGCCGTCAATGCGGTTGATCTCCCGTTCCACGCTGTTTTTACAGTTCTCGCAGTGCATGCCCTCGATCGTGACGATCTTCTCGCCTACCTTCTCGCCCTCGAGCTTCTTTTCAGGCGTCTTCGGCACGGAACAGCCGCAGCAGCCGCCTTTCCCGCGTCTTATCAGCTCCCGCACGCCAAATAATACGCCGACCGCAATGATCAGAACAACAATCGCATCTCCCATGTTCTTCCTCTCCATTCTGCTATACTATTTCATCAGCTTATGCAGCGTCCCCACCAGCTCATCCAGCGTTTCTTCCTTGCCTTCCTTAATATCCCGGACCACGCAGCTTCGGATGTGGTTCTCCAGAAGCACCTTGTTAAAGCTGTTCAGGGCCGCGTTCACCGCCGCCACCTGCACCAGAATATCCGTGCAGTACGCGTCCTGCTCCACCATTCCTTTGATCCCGCGCACCTGTCCCTCGATGCGGTTTAAGCGGTGGATCAGGTCCTTGTATTCTTTCTCCGAACGCTCCTTTGTCTTATGACAACAGCATTGATTTTCCTCCACCGGCCAGTCTCCTTTCCGGACTCAGCCGTCACCCCGGCAGCTGATCCATCCTTATATCCATCTGCCACAGCAGACATAACCTTCTTTATCCGAAACCCATTATATACCCCCATGGGGTATATTTCAAGCCCCTTTTTTATTTTTTTAATCTTCAAATACCGCCGATGACGGTCGTCCTCCCGCCCTCTTCTGAGATTCATTGATCGTCACAGGTATTATTCCCCATCATACAGATTCTATAGGCCGCTGTCACAACACGTTCTCAAGTGCCGATACGAACTTCTCAAATCCTTCCTTCTCCGCTGCCCCAAAGCGTTCAAAAAGAGGGCTGTCAATATCCAGAACGCCGTACAGCGCGCCGTTTTTGTGAATCGGGATCACGATCTCTGAATTGGAAGCGCCGTCACAGGCGATATGTCCCGGAAACTGGTGGACATCCTCCACTACCACCGTCTCATCACGCTGCGCCGCCGTCCCGCAGACGCCTTTTCCAATGGCAATACGCGTGCAGGCCGGCTTCCCCTGGAACGGCCCCAGACGCAGCTCTCCGCCCTGATACAGGTAGAACCCGGCCCAGTTCAGATCAGCAAGCGTCTGGTACAGAAGCGCCGAAGCATTTGCCAGATTACTGATCTCACTCTCCACGCCCTCCGCCAGCGCCTGCATCTGCGCCGCAAGAAGGTCATAGTCCACGGTGTCTGCCGTGCAATCCGCACCGCCCGCATTATTTCCATAATCAGCCATAAGAATCTCCATCCTTTCACTCCAATGATACCTGTATTATAATGCCGGCATGATGGTTTGTCACGCAAAATGCGAGCAGAACGCCACCTGCGCTCTGCTCGCTAAGTTAATCTGCCGAATATTCATAAACGGGATCCGGCTTATAAACCGCCTCTCTCTGATGCTCCCTCCTGCGTTTCGTTATCAAAACCTCGATCCGGCTGCTCTCCTGGCCGTCAGGCCGCGGCGGCCGCTTCCGATCACCTATCGCCCAGGTCCAGCTCCGCGGCGGTCTCAGATACTCCTTGTCAAGGCCTATACAATCTTTCAATCCATCCGGCATTTCTTCATCCGGATCTGCACGCTCGGGTATTCGCCGTGCAGGAACGGCAGCACGTACCCGCCGTACATCAGGGCCGCGCCGGTAAAACGCCGTCTCATCCGGGAAAGATACTGATCCATCGGGAATGGAGAACCGAACACCTGCGCCCGTACAGTCTCGTATACCGCGTCAGGATCGAGCCCCTTAAACTTTATGCACACCGGTCCCAGGTTCGGACGAGGCCGGACCATAACCGCACTGACCAATGTCTCGCTCCGGTCAGGGGCCACCGTCTGCCATGCGGTAAAGAATCCGTTGTCCTGCCAGTGTCCCAGCCGGTAATAGTCTCCGTTCTGAATCAGTTCATAATATTCGTCAAATCTCTGAATCTGCTCCCGGACCTGCTCCTTCTCACTCTCTGAAAGCTTCCCCAGATCCAATTCATAGCCGAAAGTACCCGCCATGGCAGTCACTGCCCTTGTGCCCAGAGGCGTATTCCGGCCTGTCTGATGATTCGGACAGGCGGAGACATGAGCGCCCACCGCGGATATCGGATAGCCGAAAGATGTGCCGTACTGGATCGTCAGCCGCTCGATGGCAT
This sequence comes from uncultured Lachnospiraceae bacterium, assembly GCA_947599905.1. Classification (GTDB taxonomy): domain Bacteria; phylum Bacillota; class Clostridia; order Lachnospirales; family Lachnospiraceae; genus UBA3402. The sequence continues at coordinate 12,284 of CANQFR010000019.1, read as the reverse complement.
CGCTGTCGTCGCTGCACCAGATCTGGGGACAATAGGCCAGCATAGCGGCGTCGAAGCGGCCACCACCGCCGGAACATCCCTCGATCAGCACATCCGGAAATTCCGAAGTCAGCCGTTCCAGCAGATCGTAAAGCCCCAGCACATAACGGTGAAGCACCTCGCCCTGACGGTCCGGCGGCAGAAGGCGGCTGTAGACGTCGGCCAGATTGCGGTTCATGTCCCACTTGATATATTCGATATGATAGCTTCGCAGAAGGCCCGCCAGCGTCCCATAGAGCCAGTCTACCACATCCTTGCGGGACAGATCCAGTACCAGCTGGTTCCGCGATACAGCCGGTTTCCGGCCGGGAACCGTCAGCACCCAGTCCGGATGAGCCCGATAGAGATCGGAATCCTCATTCACCATCTCCGGCTCCACCCAGATCCCGAATTTCATTCCCATGTCGTTGATCGCGCCGATCAGCGGCGTCAGTCCGCCGGGAAGTTTGGACTCGTTCACATACCAATCCCCAAGCCCGGCGTTATCGTCGTTTCGTTTTCCAAACCATCCGTCGTCCAGCACCAGCATTTCCACGCCCAACTCACGGGCCTGGCGGGCGATCGAGAGGATCTTTTCCGTATTGAAATGGAAATAGGTCGCCTCCCAGTTATTGATAAGGATCGGCCGGCGCACCGTGCCGAATTTGCTGCGGATCATATTCCCGCGAAGGAACCGGTGATACGTCTGGGACAGATGCGTAAGTCCCCTGTCTGTAAAGGTCAGGAGCACTTCCGGCGTATCAAAACTCTCCCCCGGCTCCAGCTTCCACGAAAACAGATCGTCATTCATGCCCATGACGGCCCGCACCGAGCCCTGCTGGTCCACCTCCACATCCGTCCTGTGGCTGCCGGAGTATGCCAGCATCATGCCGTAGCAGCCGCCGAAATCCTCTGTGGCGTCGCTTTCACAGAGAATGACAAATGGATTCTGCTGGTGGCTGGAGGATCCCCTTCGGGACAGAACACTCTGAACGCCGGTTATGAGATGTGCCCGTTCAAGCTGGCGTTCCATCACATGCCGTCCGTGAAAATGGATCATGTCCCAGTTTCCGGAAGGCAGATCCAGACACATGGACGCCACTTTTTTCAGTTCCAATGTACCGGTTCCCCGGTTGATAAGCCGCACCGCGCGAGTGATCACGTCCTGCCCGGCGAAAACCCCGTAAAGCAGCTCCGCCTCCAGGCCGCTGGCCGCGTCCGTCAGCGTGACCTTCAGCGTCTCGCACTCTCCGCCGCGGTCGAAGGCCGACGGCATCCCCGCCACAGCGTATTTTCCGGAAATGATCTCATGACCCGCATAGCGCAGCCCGACGCCCCGAACGCCGTTTTCGGCGGCTAGATCGACGGAAGCGGTCCGGTAATCTCCGGTATTGGCGCCGCTGTATTCCTGAGGCGCCAGATCCAGGGAAATGGAACGGTTTAAGCGGGCTTCATAAGGGTTTGGCGAAAAGCCGCAGTCATGTCCCACGAACAGATAGTCCATGGCGTCACCTGTCTTCCGCCCGTAATATGTATGCAAAAGACAGTTAAGATCCGTTATGCGCATCTGATAAGCGGTATGATCTGTCTCAAGCGTAATGATTTTCTGTTCCGGGTTATAATGTATACTCATGAATTTCTGTCTCCTTCTACAATAAAGTTGCGATGGTCAAATACCTGACAGCTGCTCAGGACTAACCGTTTCATTGCTTAAGCCTTCACCAGACAATAGTAACTGCCGTCTGACCGGCTGTTTCCGGAAGCATCAGGGAATAAAGCTGCCCGTCCGCTTCCACCATATCCGTTACGTCTGCCGCGGCGGCATACACCTTCCGCGGCGCTTTTTCCGCGGCCCATCCGATCCGCCCGGACGACTTAAGGATCACGGTCTGCGCACTCCCCGGCTGCGCGTTTCCGATCTTCACATTTCCGACTTGAGCACTTTCGATTCGCGCATTCCCAGTCTCGCATACGCTCTCCACGGCCGCGAAACCTACATATTTATCCAACAGTCCCAGGCAGGCGGCCAGACCCCGCCGCGGCAGAAACACATACCACCCGAAACCGTCCGGCTCCGCGGTCCGCGAAAGAACCTCCTCTCTGCCCAGCGAACATAATTTCCTGTTAAAATAGTCGTAAACCCAGTATTCCTCCGACATCTCCAGCTCCGGAATATCCTTCGGAGAGATCTGAAACGCCTGCGGCCTGTCCGTCAGATTGAACACCGCCACTCCGCCGGCCTTCGCCCCGCCCCAGGAAGCTGTGTTGGAAAGCTTCAAAACCCCGTCCCTGCGCGGATCCGTGAACACACAGTCTTCCGTGGGCCTCGCGGAGCGGTCCATCATAAAGATACGTCCGTCCGAATCGGTCAGAGGCTTCAGCACCTCCGGATCCGTCTCGCCGGGCTTATCGCTTATATAGACCGGCCCGCCGCTGACGGCCCTTAAGAACGCATGCTTTGCGGCGTATCTGTGTTTGGTCCAGAACATATCCCAGTCGCAGACATACAATTCGTCGTGGTACAGGGAGTTATAAGCGTTCTGCAGCAGATGCTCGACGAAACTCTCTTCCCGGTCAGGCATAAAGTCGTCGCTGTTTCTGGAAACAGCCGTCGCCGGTCTTGCCAGAACATTCTCCATCGCCATGCCCATGCAGTTGATCACCGCGCCGTCCAGACGGCTGGCCCCGTTTTCCAGCGCTCCGTTCAAGCCCCGAGCCGCCTCGCAGACCGAGGCGCTGCCGCCGAAGAAGAACGGAAGCGAACTCTGATCATCCACCTTCACGAAATCGATTCCCTGCCGTTTGAGCACGTCGTACCAGTCGCTGAAGAAACCCGCGCCGCTTAACGGATCCGGAACCAGCCGGCCGTTTACAGTCCGGCGCAGATGAGACGATTCGCTGACTGCCAGCGGTCCGTCCGGGTCCAAGCCGCCCCAGTACCCGCAGATCGCGTGCCAGACGCCGAACCAGCGGATATCCGCCATATTCCGCAGCTTACGTGTCACAGGGCCAAACCCGTCCGGGAATTTTCCGCCATCTGGTTCAAAGCCGCGCAGCATACTGTCCTTTACGTCGAGCCACCCGTCGTCGATGAGCATCCACCGCACCGGAACCTGCTTCTCCTTCAGTTCCAGCGCCTTCTCACAAAGCTTCTCCGCAGTCACGTCCGTGTAGTATGCATTCCAGCTGCACCAGCCGGGATATCGGAATATTTCCGGCAGACGCCTCTCACGCCGCAGGCAAATATTCTTCCTTGCGGCGATTTCAGTAAAAGCCGCACGTGCGGCTTCCGCCGCCGTCTCCGCCTCCGCCGCCACGTAGACCAATTCATTCATCTGGCTCTGTCCGCCCTGATGAGCGGTCAACTCCAGGCAGACGCCTTCCTCATAACCGCCGGTCATCACTGCTTTGAACTGTTCTCCGGCCAAAGGAACGACGCAGGTGACGCTTCCGGCAAACCGGAAAAATGCGATCTGCGTGCGGTCCGGAATATCACGGAGACTGTCCGTGAAAGCCGGTCTCGTCCACCAGTTGTTGTACAGATACAGCGCGGTGATCTTCTCCGGGCGCTCCTCAAGCGGCAGAAAGAGACGCACCGGCCGGTCCATGGCAAGATACCGGTCGCCTGTGCGCGGCTCCATCTCGATCGCAAGGCTCAACCGGCCGATTACGCAGCCGTCCGAGACGCTCTCTGAGACTTCGACGCGGATTCCATCGTCATCGATAACCTCAGACAGCGTAACAGCATTTGCATAACCTCCGTCCGACAGCATCCTGGCAAAATCTGCAGAACTCTCGTCCACCGGCGGTATGCCGGTTTCCGTTGAAGTCCCGATCAAGGACGGCACATCGGCTTCTGCAGAAATCACGGCCGCTGACGACATATTGGTTTCTGCAGAAATTCCACCTGACCACATCTCACCGGAATCCACAGACATCTCAGACATCGCGGTGTCCTTGCGGACACTTAGCTCTGCGTCGATACATTCTCCCCTCTGACATCTGATCTGAATCTTCGCCGATTTCTGACGTGACGCGAACCCATTTTCCAAAAGCTTCATACTTCTTCTCCTTCTTCCGACACTTTTCTTCCAATGCCTTCTTTCGGACGTTCTCCTTCTGACACCATCTTCCCAACGCTTTCCTTCCGCTGCCTTCTTCCCGGCGTTCTTATCCCGCCGCCGAGTCCGAAAGCCGCCATTTACAGAAACAGCCGGCCGGCGCTCCCCTCCCGGACGCGCCTCCGGCCGGCTGTTCATACAGATATCATCCCTTCACGCTGCCCAGCGTAAGTCCCTTTGTAAAGTACCTCTGCAGGAACGGATACACGCACATGATCGGCAGCGCGCCCAGGAACAGCTGCGCGGCGCGCCCGGTACGGGCGTTCATCTTGGAAAGGATCTCCATGATGTTGGCGGAGGAATCGGACTGCAGGAGCTGTTCGAAATCCACCAGCAGGGTCTGCAGGTATGTCTGCAGCGGGTAATTCAGCGGCTCGCTCATGTAGATCATACCGGAGAACCAGTCGTTCCAGTGGCCGACGATGCTGAACAGGCCGACCGTAGCCAGGCTGGGGCCAAGAAGCGGCAGGATCACATGGATCAGGGTCTGGAACGGGCTCGCGCCGTCCACCCAGGCCGCCTCCTCCAGCTCATGGGGAAGGCCGCGGATGAAGTTCATCAGAATGATCATGTTGTAGACCGGAAGCGCACCCGGCAGGATCAGCGACCAGATCGTGTCCTTAAGCCCCAGTCCGGAAACCAGCAGATAGGTAGGAATCATGCCGCCGCTGATCAGCATCGTCACGACAAAGAATCCGGACAGGAACCCACGTCCCGGCAGATCCGCCTTCGCCAGCGGATACGCGGTCAGAACCATCAGTACCAAGTTCAGGGAAGTTCCCAGAATCACTCGCTCAACAGAGATCGCCATAGCCCGCAGGAAGCGGCCTCCGGAAATCACATATTCATAAGATGCGGCGGTAAATTCCACCGGAATAAATCCTACTTTTCCGGCCGCCACCGCGGAGCTGCTGCTGAAGGAAACCGCAAGCAGATGAACGAAAGGAAGCACGCAGGTAACGCAGAGGATTCCCAGTCCGATCGCCAGTATGGCATCAAAAGCGGAATATTTCTTCTTCTCCATCTCAGTTTCCTCCTTCTCTTACAGGATCCGGTAACCGGCCAGCTTATCGGCCAGCACGTAGGATGTAACAACCAGGATCGCGGATACCACCGACTTGAACAGGCCGACCGCGGCGCCTACGGAATACTGCGCCTGCTGGATGCCCAGACGGTACACATATGTGTCGATCACATCGCCGGTCTCCCACACGGCGGGACTGTATAAGTTGTAGATCTGGTCAAAACCCGCGTTTAGGACATTGCCCAGAGACAGAACCGTCATCAGGATGATCGTCGGCATCAGGAGCGGGATCGTGATGCTCTTGATCTGCTGCCAGCGGGTCGCGCCATCCAGTTTGGCCGATTCATAAAGACTGACGTCGATCCCGGTCAGCGCCGCCAGATAGACGACCGTGCCGTAGCCGAAGCCCTTCCACACATCACTGAAGATCATCGTCCAGGGGAAGACCTTGGCGTTTCCCAGGAAATTGACGCTCTCCAGACCCAGGGCGTTTAGGATGCCGTTGATGGCTCCGTCGGAACCCAGGATATCCATCAGAACGCCGGCCATGATGACCCAGGACAGGAAATTGGGGATATAGATCAGCGTCTGGTAGATCCGTTTCAGCCTGTCGGAAATCATTTCATTTAACAGAACCGCCACCGTTACCGGAACAATCACGCCCAGCGCCAGCTTCCAGACGGCGATGAACAGGGTGTTCCAGATGGTCCGGGTGAAGGTAGGCTGACTGAACAGATAGCGGAAATTCTCCAGACCGACCCAGGGCGATGAAAAGCCCATGCCTACGTTGTACTTTTCAAACGCGATGATGATGCCGTACAGAGGAATATAGCTGAAAATAAAGGTCAGGATGATGCCGGGAACCAGCATGGCGTAATACTGCCACAGACTCGCCGCGCCCTGCTTTTTGCTCTTTTTCATGGTTTTCTCCTAACTCCGGGATAACCCCGGCTGTCTTAGCACGTTTCGGCGGCGGGCCGGATGTCCGCTTTACCGCGCTGCCATCCGGCCCCCGCTGCAACTGTTCCGACAACGATCACTTGCCGTAGGTCTCGTTGATCTCCTGCGTTGCTTTCTCGCCGCCGGCAGCATACCACTGCTGCACCAGCTCGTCGAAATAGTCGATGGGCTGTTCGCCGAGAATGATCTTGGTGAAGCCTTCTACAAGAATATCGTTTAAGGTGCTGCCCGCCGCCTGCAGGGTGGCCGTATCCGGTCCCCACTTGGCGTCCTTCACATACTGCTCCTCATCCACGTACTTCTTCGCGATCCCGTAGGCGGAGGGGTCGTTGCCCTGCTGCAGCCAGTCGCCGACGCCGTTGGGATCCTGGGATGTGTTCCAGTTGACGCAGCTCTCAAATTTGGATACGTTGGTGCCCAGGTCAGAGGTATCCACATCCTCGCCGGCCGCCCAGCGGTCATAGGCGTCCTTCACCTGAATGTACTGGTTATAGTCGTTCATCGGGTTGATGATACGGGTTCCGCGGACTACGTTCGGATAGTTGAAGCTGTGCAGCTCGGACAGATACTCATTGGACTCCTTGCCCACGGCGTCGTTGACTGTGTAGACGTAGAAGTTGACGATCTTCATGACCGCTTCCGGATTCTGGCAGTCCTTGCTGATGACCACATAGCCGTTGTTGTTGAAGGTGACGCTTCCCATGATCGGCGAACCGTCCTGGGTCGGGATCTCATACGGATAGAAAATGGCTTCCGGCCCCTGGTTCTTGATCAGGTCGGGCAACGGGTTGTAGCCGAACCACTGGGCGAAAGGGATCACGCCGCATTCGCCGTTGATCATGCCCTGCGCCATCTTGTCCCAGTCAAGCGTGGCGAAGTTGGGATTGATGATGCCCTCCTTATACCACTCGGCGTACTGGGCCAGCGCTTCCTTCATCTCCGGCTGCACCGTACCGTAGCCTAACGTGCCGTCGTCCTGCTCCACCCAGATGCCGGGATGAGCGCCCCAGCTCAAAGCCAGCCGGTAGAAATTCTCCAGCGTCTGGCACTCCGCCAGTCCGTACCCGCCGTATTTCTTGGCAAATGTAGTAGCGATCTCGATCACGTCGTCCATCGTCTTGGGCGCATCGAATCCGCACTCCTTCATCCAGTCCTGGCGGATCCAGATATACTGGAACTGGTCGATGATGCCGTAGCTCATCTGGGCCATGCCGTAAAGGGAACCGTCAAAGCATCCCGTATCCCAGGTATCCTTGTTCTCTTCACGGTATTTCTTAAGAACGTCCGAGGCGTATTTGTCAAATACCTCGTCCAGGTTCATGATCATTCCGGCCTCATACAGAGTAGTCAGGCGGGCGGAATCCACATAGAATACATCCGCGATATCCTTGTCGGCGATAGCCAGGTTTAACTTGGTGCTGTAATCGTTGCTGATCCATTTGTTCTGCAGATTGATATTGAAACGCTCTTTATAGGCACGGTACCACGGATTGTTCTGGTAATCGTCGCCGTTCTGGAACTCGGTACCGCTGTTCTCCTCGCCCATGGTTGTGATCGTAACTTCTTCCGGGTACGGCGCCCAGATATCCTCCGGCGCTTCCACATGACCGGATACCTGGGAAGACGTGCCGCTGGGCTTCGTCATACATCCCGTCAGACTGAGCATCATCACGCCGGCCATAACCGCTGCGGCTGTTTTTATGTAATTCCTTCTCATTACTATATCCTCCTTCTCTTCGGATCAAAGATCCTGCGGTTTATCAGGCCGGATTCCGTTTGTGCATTGTGCACCATGCGCAAGCGGTATTCATTCAGTCCTGACAAGCCTTACTGCTCTGTTTCGACGGCCGATTTTTTGTTTCACGGTCATCTTGTATAATAAGCATATATGAACCCGCTGCATTTTTGTATGGTAAGAACATATTTCTGATGGTAAATTATTGCTTTTTCCATCTGCAGTATGGTAAAATATCAAAGAAAATGCTGATGACCAAAGCCATCATCGGAAAGGAGCCGCCATGATCGAACATCTCCCGCACCGCGCTATTGGCTACCAGTTCAACACAGACCTGCCATTTCTGACACTAAAAGGCTGCGGACTTCACTATATCGATTCTCACACGTATTCCTGGGATAACCGTACGCGTCCGGATCAGCACTGCCTGATCCAGTACTGTGTCGACGGGGAGGGCGCGCTGGAATTTGACCGAATCAACCATCCCGTCCGTCCCGGGGACGCCTTTATCGTGGACATTCCCGGGGAGAACCGCTACTGGCTCCCGAAGCATTCTTCCCACTGGGAAGTGCTGTATCTGGAGTTTTCCAAAGAATGCCTTTCGCTGATCTGGAAGATTCATCAGAAAGCGGGTCCGATCATCCATCTGCCCGAAGAATCCGGGCTGCCGCGGCAGATGTTTACTATCTATGAACAGGCTCTGAACAACGAACTGGATACGATCTTTGCCAACAGCAAGGCCACCTACAGCCTTTGGATGGACCTCACCGCCTACGCTCTCACCAGTCTTAACAACGAGCCTTCCAAGATTGACAACGCCAAGATTTATATCGACCAGAATTACCCCAGGGAGGATCTGAGCCTAGATCTTCTGGCCGATTACGTCGGACTGTCCAAATCCAACCTGTGCCGGGAATTCCGCCGGAAATTCGGTCTGCCGCCGGGACAGTACCTAAAGAATCTGCGTATTTCCCAGGCCTGTCGGCTCCTGACTCTGGATGCTGACTACACGGTTCAGGATGTCGCCCGCATGGTCGGTTATCCGGACAACAATTATTTCGGGAAAGTATTTCGGGCCGCCAAAGGCATCAGCCCTGACCGTTACCGGAAGCAGTCCGTCCAGTATGATATCGTACGCACGATCTTCGAAACGCCGCAGGATATATTTACTCCCGGGTTAATAGAATGAATCCGGAGCGGATTTTCCTGCAGAGTTTGCAGAATGAATTAAACGCGGACTTTACCTGCAGAGTTTCCCCTGCCATAACGTTCCTTTGACAGACATGCAAAAAGGCTGCCGCAGAAGCATATATTCTCCACATTTCATGATGCGTGGAGAATCTGCTTCCTGCGGCAGCCCTCTGCAGCCACTTTCTCATACATACGGACTCTGCGGGATAATGATCGCCGCGACAATATAGGCGATCAGGCCGGGAACGATACCGAACAGCGTTACGACTGCCCACGCAAGCCGTACCAGCGTCGGATCCACCGCAAAATACTCCGCCAGTCCGCCGCAGACGCCGCAGACCATACGTTCCTTATTCGATCGATATAAGCGTTTTCCATTCTCCATAAGTCTTCTCCTCTCCGGCCTCCGGGCCGTTTTTGTATTTGGAATCTTCTGCATCCGCCGGCAGTCCCATATTCGGAACTCTGCTCGAATTTATTCTAAGACAAATCATCATAAATTGCAAGAGCACATCCTTACCGGAAATGCATTGCCCTGCCAAGAATCTCGCATCACCGGAAATTCATCTCCACGCTGCCCATGCTGCAGTCCAGCTTTGCCGTTTTCTTCGCGCCGTCATGCTTTACCGTCTGCTTCCCTATCAGGCCTCTGTCCGAATTCGTGAGATCGTCAACAACAACGCCTCCCATGGACGAATCGATCTGATAATTGAAATCCTTCATCGCGCCGTCCAACGTAAGATTGACGGTTCCCATTTCGCTGTCCGCCTCCACGGTATCCTCCACCGAGCCGGTATAATCCACGCTGCCCATAGCGCTTTCGATCTCCAGTGCCCGGGCGGCGCCTTCCGTGATTTCGATACTTCCGGCATTGGCCTCCAGTTTTATCTCATCCGCCGATACGCTGTCGATCACCACAGACGCGGCGCCCACAGTAATGTCCAGCTTCTCCGCCAGGAGCCGGTCCGCGTCAATCGAAGATGCGTCCGCTTCCATTTCCACCTTGCGGAACTGCTGACCCTTCGGGATCGTGATCACGACCTTCGCGTAATCCGGCAGATTCACAATTCTCCGCTCCTTTTCGAAGGTGAGCTTCAGGCTGTCGTCTGAAACCTGATCCTTTAAAATGATCTTCTCCGAATTCCGCTCCACGCGGATACAGCCGTCCGTCTCCCCTTCCACGATCTCGATCCGCGAAGGGGCCGCGACAATCTCAAGATCGCGGATGTCCGTAAGCAGATACTCATTGACAAGCGGGTCGCTTTCGTAGCCGTCCGCACCTGCCTCTTCGTCCGTATCGTCCCATATTCCGGAAATACCGCGCATGGAATCAGGAATCCAATGCAGCTGATTGCCCCGTACGATGCGTCCGACCAGGCCGCCGAATCCGTCGGACAGAAGCCGATCCCCATCGATCCGCAGGACCGATCCGCCCATGGACGCTGCGCAGCCGCTCATCAGAAGTCCCGCCGTCAGACAGACCGCCGCGGCGATCAGTACCCATTTGATAAACCGGTTCATGCCGTCCGCTCCTTTCTGTGAAGCATTCCGTTAAGCCCGTCGATCGCACCTCTGAACAGCCACGGCAGGAGTTTCCCATAGATCAGTACCGACAATACCACGCCAACCAGCCCCACAGCCAGCAGCACCAGTCCGAGGCCGATACACGCGACGCCGTCAAGCGGATCGGCAAACGCCGCCGCGATTCCCGCCGCAACCACCGCGACGCCGGCCACGAGAAATACCAGTGTCAGGATCGCTGCCAGAAATATCAATACGAACAGTATCACCACAATTGCCACGAGGATCCCAAACGCGTAGCCGGCGAAGCCCAGAAGCGACGGCAGAATCGCGGCAGCCCCGATTACCGCCAGAATGATCCATAGTACTTTTGTGGCCGGACGGCCCGAACTTCCGGGTTGTCCCGGGGCGCCGGGCTGCCCTGCATATCCGGGCTGCCCTGGGGCTCCTGACCGTCCTGCATTGCCGGACTGTCCCGCGGTGCCTGACCGTCCCGCATTCCCAGACTGTCCCGCGGCGCCGGACTGCCCTGCACTTCCGAACTGTCCCGCGGCGCCGGACTGCCCTGCACTTCCGAAATAGCCGCCGTTTCTGTCTCCGATCTGACCCGCGGTGCCGGCATTTTCTCTACCGGAGACATTCTGATCTCCCTCTGCATTCCCGTACGCCGGCTGGCGTCCATTTTCAGGCGCAGTTCCATCTGAACTGTCCGATGCATCCCGCTCCCGTCTTGCCAGCTGGTAGTTCGGCTCCCTGAAGCGTTCGTCCGTATATCCGGTATCGGTGAACTCGCCTCCGTCAGCCAGATTTCCCTGAATATCCGACCGGATAATCGATGCGATCCGCTCCGGACTTCCGAACTCCCGCATGGCCTCCTCCGCCGAATCGCCGGCCTCTTCCAGATAATCGCGGTAATAGTCCAGCGCATCCCTCGTCTCCTCTTCCGGAAGATCCGAGAGCAGATATTCCACCTTATTCATGAATTCGTCTCTGTTCATATCCGCGCCTCCTCGAATATTCTGGTGATCTTCCCCGAATAACCGGCCCATTCGCTCTTATACAGATTCAGCTGGACCCGCCCCTTCTCCGTGATCCGGTAATACCTGCGGTTACGGCCGTCAATGGCCATATCATAAGTCTCCAGACACTCATCCTTCTGCAGACGCCTGAGAACCGGATACAACGTAGATTCCGATACGTCTATGGCTCTCCGCACATCCTGCGTGATCTTATACCCATAGGTACCCATCATGTCCTTTGAGACGACCGCCAGCACGATCGCATCCAGAAGCGCCGTTCCTGTGTTAAATACCATACAGATTCAGCTCCTTACTGTCTTTCCCGTTTTCATCGATTCGAAGCTGTATGCTGCGTACAGATTTGAATCGTTCCGTATAATATTATATAGTATATAATATTATATGTCAATATAGTACATGTTGGTTTTGAGAGAAAATATTTATATAAATGTTGTTCGGGTAAATCAATGGCGGCGCACAGGGGGGGCGAGAGGGACGCGTGGCAGGCGGGGGCGGGACACATCCCGTACGCTCATGACTCCGAAGGGAAGTCTTTCTAAATTCAAAAACGCCGGTTTGAGGGCAACGGCAAATTCGCGTGAACTCCTGATGAGTTCACGCTCAGGTTGCCGCTCCGCCCATGACTTGAGGTCATGGGCTCCGGCCCTCAAACTGACGTTTTTTCATTAAGAAAG
>CANQFR010000018.1 GCA_947599905.1 uncultured Lachnospiraceae bacterium | reverse complement strand
CTGCATAAGCGCCGTCTGTCTCTACCGCCTTCAGAATCTTTGCGACTTCCGCCTCGAATCCCGGAATCTCGGACAGGTCGCAGCCCCAGAAGTCCGTATTCGTGCAGACCGCGTGGGTCAGCGCCTCGGCGGAATCGTCCTTGTGGCTGTAGTAGAATTCCAGCACCGCGCGGTCGTCGGAGATCGTGTAGGTATTGCCCTTCGGACGGCTGGCGGTCAGGCCGGCGTCGGTCAGCTCGGTGCCGCGGTAGAACGCGATGTAGAACGCGAAGGAGGCGGTGATGCAGGCCGGAAGCTTCCCGAACTTGTCCACATAGCCAAGGAGGGACGGCATCACGCGGGCCTTCCATTTGGATGTGGAGTTGAGGGAAATGGAGAGCAGAGCGTGGTCGATGAACGGATTCTTAAATCTCTCCGTGACGGCCGCCGCGAAATCCAGACACTCCTCCTTCGGCAGGGACAGCGTGGGAATGATCTCGTCATAAATGGTCTTGCTCATGAAGCCCTGGATCACCTCGTCGTTCATGCAGTCGCGGACGATGTCCTGGCCGGCCAGGTACGCGCCCATGATCATGGAGGTGTGGGCGCCGTTTAAGATGCGGACCTTTCTCTGCTTGTAGGGCTTGTGGTTGTCGGTGATCAGGACCGGCAGGCCTGCTTCCGCGAACGGAAGCTCATTCTTTAAGGAATCGGGGCCTTCGATGACCCAGAAGCCGAACACCTCGCCGGTGTCGATCAGATTGTCCTCGTAGCCGTTCTCTTCATTGATGGCCGCCGCTTCGCTGCGGGGATAGCCGGTGACGATCCGGTCCACCAGGGTGGAGCAGAAGATATTTTCCTCCTTGATCCAGCGAACGAAATCTTCCGGCAGCTGCCACTGGGCGGCGTACTGAAGCACGCATTTCTCCAGCTCCTTGCCGTTGTCATCGATGAGCTCGCAGGAAAGAATCACGAAGCCTTTGCCGGCTTCGGAGCCGAACTTCTGATAGCGGCGGTAGAGCAGCTGGGTCAGCTTGGCCGGGTAGCTGGACGGAGGCGTCTCCGTGAACGCGCAGCTGGGGTCATAGACGATGCCGGCCTCGGTGGTATTGCAGGCGATGTAGCGCAGGTCGGGATTGTCGGCGCAGGCCATGACGGCGTCGTAATCGCTGTAGCTGTTTAAGCAGCGGCTGACGCAGGAAATGATCCGCTTGTTGTTGACCTTCTGGCCGTTCTCAAAACCGCGCAGGTACAGGGTGTAGAGGCCCTCCTGCTCGTTGATGACGTCGGCCAGGTTGAAGCCGCCGCGGTTGGGGATCGGCTGAACCAGTACGACCTTGCTGTTGAAGCCAGCCTTCTCGTTCATCATATCGATAAAATAGTCTACGAAGGCGCGCAGGAAATTTCCCTCGCCGAACTGCAGCACCCGCTCCGGGGCGTCCTGCAGAAGGTAGCCGTCGTAGTTTAAGTCTTTCAGAGTCTGGTAGCATAACTTTTTCATGGTTTTGTACCTCCTGATAATTAGTTATGATTTACAATGTCACGCCCTGCTTAAAGATCGCCATATCGTGGAAGCCGGCCTTCTCGGATTTGACTTCCTCGCCGGAGGCCACCGCGATTACGTAGTCGAACAGCCGGTCGCGAAGCTCGGTGGGATCCGTTCCCTCTACCAGCACGCCGCAGTTGAAGTCGATCCAGTTGTTCTTTTTCGCGTTCAGGGCGGAATTGCTGGAGATCTTCACTGTGGGCACCGGGGAGGCGAAGGGCGTGCCGCGTCCCGTGGTGAACAGGACGATGTGGGCGCCGGACGCCGCCAGGGCCGTGGACGCCACCAGGTCGTTGCCGGGAGCGCTTAACAGATTCAGACCCTTCTCGCTCACCTGCTCGCCGTAGGCCAGGACGCCGCGCACCGGCGCGCTGCCGGATTTCTGGGTGCAGCCCATGGACTTGTCCTCCAGCGTGGAGATGCCGCCCTTCTTGTTGCCGGGGGACGGATTCTCGTAAATGGTCTGGTTATGGCTGGTGAAATAGTTCTTAAAATCGTTGATCAGGGCCACGGTCTTCTCAAACAGGGCTTCATTTTCACAGCGGTTCATCAGCAGGGTCTCCGCGCCGAACATTTCCGGCACCTCCGTCAGGATCGTGGTGCCGCCCTTGCTGATCAGCAGGTCGGAGAACGCGCCTACGGTCGGATTGGCCGTGATGCCGGACAGGCCGTCGGAGCCGCCGCATTTCATGCCGATGATCAGCTCGCTGACATCGATGGGTTCCCTGGAAAATGTCTTCGCGTAATCGGCCAGCTCTTTTACAAGCGCCAGTCCGTCGGCGATCTCATCGTCCGACTCCTGAGAGACCAGGAATTTGACGCGGCGCTCGTCGTAGGAACCGATGTATTTCTTCAGTTCGCCGATGTTGCTGTTCTCACAGCCCAGGCCCAGAACCAGCACGCCGCCGGCGTTGGGGTGGTTGATCAGATCCGCGAGGATCGTGCGGGTATGCTCCTGATCGTCGCCCATCTGAGAGCAGCCGTAGGGGTGGGGGAAGGCGGCGATGGCTTCGACGCTTCCGCCGACCAGAGACTGTGCCTTCCGCTCGATGGCCGTAGCCACGTTATTCACGCAGCCAACGGTGGGAATGATCCAGATCTCGTTGCGGACGCCCGCCTTGCCGTTCTCGCGCCGGTAGCCCTGGAAGAATCGCTTCTCCGTGGGCGGCAGTTCGACCGCTTTCCTGTCGTAGGTGTAGGTCAGCAGATCGCCCAGTGCTGTCTTCATGTTATGGACGTGGATCCACTGGCCTGCTTTCACCGGCTCTTTTGTGATACCGATGGGGTAGCCGTATTTGATGACCGCTTCTCCTTCCTTCAGATCCCTCAGTGCGAATTTGTGGCCCTGAGGGATGTCCTCGGCCAGAGTGACGGTCACATCTCCGATGGAGATCTCCGTTCCGGCGCTTAAGAGGCGCAGGGCGACGGCGACCTTGTCGTCGGGATGAATGCGGATAAATGATTGTTCCATAGGTGATACCTCCTGTGGGAGTTGAGTAATGCAGTGCAAATATAATCTGTATATTGGAAAAACGATGTATCCGGCATGTCCGCGCAAGGGGTCTATATCAGCGCGTTCAAGAAAGGTACCTATCCCGGAATGGAGATCTTCCCCATGACCGACGCTTTCTTCGCCCCGGTGACGCCGGGCAGCGAATTGACGCGGCCGCGGACGCACAGATCCGCCATCAGCGCGAAAGCGACGGCTTCCTTGGCGTCGCTGTTTTCGCCGAGATCTTCCTGGGTCTTCACGGCGACGCCATAGGAGGCAAAACGCCGCGACAGGAAGGAAAGGAGCGTCCGGTTGTAGCTTCCGCCTCCGCCCACGATCAGCTCGGACGCGTGATACTTCGGCAGAACATAGCGTTCATAGGCGTCCGCAATGGACCAGGCCGTCAGATCGGTGACAGTGGCGAGCAGATCAGCGGGGGAGAGTTTCCTTCCGCGTCCCTGGCACCATTCCAGAATCTTCTGCGTGTACTGCAGCCCGAACCGTTCCCGGCCCGTGCTTTTGGGAAGCGGCAGCGTATAGTATTCATCCTTCCGGAGAAGCGCCAGCAGTTCCTGGTTTACGGTTCCCCGCGCGGCCATTTCCCCGCCTGCGTCGTAGGCCTTCTCTCCGTCTGTCAGGGCGGAGACCGCCGCATCGATGATCATGTTGCCGGGGCCGGTATCGAAGGCGTAGACGTCTTCCGGTCCGGCGGCCGCGGGAAGCACGGTCATATTGCCGATCCCGCCGATATTCTGCAGAAGGATCGTTTCGTTCTCCCTGCGGTAGAGCAGGTATTCGGAGAACGGCACCAGCGGCGCCCCCTGACCGCCGGCGGCCATATCCGCCACCCGGAAATCCGTGACCGTCAGGATGCCGGTGTGTTCCGCGATGACGGCGCCCTCGCCGATCTGAACCGTATAGCTGACAGGATAGCCGTCCTTTGTGCAGGGAACCGGTTCATGCCAGATGGTCTGGCCGTGGGAGCCGATCACGTCGATCTCCTCCGGCCTGCGGCCTGCCTTTCGGATCACCGAGAGGGCCGCTTCCGCGTAAAGCTCGCCCAGCAGGAAATTCATGTAGCCGATCCGGTCGACGGTAGAAGTCTCCGGGCGGAACAGTTCAAAGATCTGCCGCCGGACGTCCGGCGGAAACGGTTTGTTCTCAAAAGCCAGCAGGCGCACCCGCGGCCGTTCGGCACTCCCGGAAATCTCCACCAGGGCGGCGTCGATGCCGTCCACGGAAGTGCCGGACATCATGCCGACGGCCAGACGGGCGGGTTTGTTGTCCCCATGCAAACAAGGCGCCGCTGACGCTTTGCCCGTATTTCCATGCGAGCAGGACGCCAGTGACGTCCTGCTCGTATTCAAGTCACTGAGAATCATGTCACGTACCTTCTGCGTATCTTCTAAAAATGATGCTCCGAAAGCAATATGTACCGGCGGCAGACCTTCGTGCGGGACAGCGCGGCCTGCCGTGTGGCAGACCGCGTATGTTTTATCTCATAAGAAACTGCGTCCTGTGAAAAGAAACTGTTCCGCGTGAGACGCTTGCGGATCACAGATTGAAGCCGAAATACTTCACCGCATTGTTATAGCTGATGCCTTCCACGATTTCCTTCAGGGACTTCATATCCGCCGGATACTCGCCGTTCTCGACCCAGCCGCCGATCAGGTTGCACATGATCCTGCGGAAATACTCGTGGCGGGTGTAGGACAGGAAGCTTCTGGAGTCGGTCAGCATGCCGATGAAATTGCCCAGGCAGCCTAAGTTGGCCAGGGAGGTCATCTGATCGGTCATGCCGGTCTTGTGGTCATTGAACCACCAGGCCGAACCCTGCTGGATGCGTCCGGCGGCGCCCGCGCCCTGGAAGCAGCCGATGATCGTTCCGATCGCCGCGTTGTCGTTGGGGTTCAGGGAATAAAGGATCGTCTTCGGGATCTCGTTGGTGGCGCTTAAGGCGTTCAGGAAATCGGCGGTCTGGGCGGACGGCGCGTAATCGTTGATGCAGTCGAAACCGGTATCGGGGCCCAGCTGCTCGTACATATAGGCGTTGTTGTCGCGCTTGCAGCCGTAGTGGAGCTGCATGACCCAGCCGAGTTTGTTGTATTCCTTCGCAAGGAATAAGAGAACGGCGGTCTTGTATTTCCGCTGGCTTTCCGCGGAGACCGGCTCGCCGGCCAGGGCCCTGCGCAGGATATCGTTCACTTCCGCGTCGTCGGCGGGGGCGTACATCACGTACTCGAGACCGTGGTCGGATACGCAGCAGCCGTTGGCCGCAAAATATTCCATGCGGTTTTTGAGGGCGTCCTTTAAGGTGCACCAGCACTCGACCTTCACGCCGCTGGCCGCGGACAGCTTATCAATATAAGCCTTGAAATCGGGCTTTTCGATGTTGACAGCCTTGTCCGGTCTCCAGGCCGGAAGAACCTGTACGTCGAAGGTGTCGTCCGCGGCGATCTTCTGATGCCACTCCAGCGTATCGACCGGATCGTCGGTAGTGCAGATCAGGGTCACGTTGGACTGTTTGATGATATTGCGGACAGACATGGAATCCTCGTGGAGCTTCGCGTTGCACAGGTTCCATACCTCTTCTGCCGTGTCGCCGTTCAGATAACCCTCATAGCCGAAATACCGGCGCAGCTCCAGATGGCTCCAGTGGTACAGCGGGTTGCCGATCAGCTTCGGCAGTGTCTCCGCCCATTTCTGGAACTTCTCGCGGTCGCTGGCGTCGCCGGTGATGTACTTCTCCTCTACGCCGTTCGAGCGCATCTGGCGCCACTTGTAATGATCGCCGCCCAGCCATACCTGGGTGATGTTGTCGAACTTCCGGTTCTCGGCAATCTCCTGCGGATTGATGTGACAGTGGTAATCGAGGACCGGCATCTTCTCGGCGTACTCGTGGTAGAGCGTCTGCGCCGTCTGCGTGGAGAGCAGAAAGTCTTTGTCCATAAACTGTTTCATAGGAAATACCCCTCCTTTGATAAATGAGTGCGTGCAGCGCTGCGGGAGCGCCTGCATTCTGTTTTTTATTATAGCGTTTTTTTGTGAAAAATGGAAGGAAAATGTGGAAATTTCCGGATTTTTTATGTGAGATTTGCAGCCGGGAGGAAATCCGCGGCTGCAAATGGGCGGCGCGGCCGATCAGAGATCCTGCCGCGGCGTCGGCTTCGGCGCAACGGAACGCAGGCCGCGGGACTCAGTTTCCTTCCGCGGCGTGGGAGGCGGCTAAAAGGCCGCCGTAACAGATTGCCAGAAATGCGATTTGCACGGCGGCGCCGGCAAACGGCGGGAGAGAGGAAAGAAACGGGAATACGGCGGCGTGCGCGAATACATTTTCGAAGAAGAGCAGCACGCCGGCGGAAATGAGCAGAAACAGGGCCGGTTTTACGGCCATATCCCAGACGTTCCATGTAAAAGATACCATGCGCGAAAGGGAGCAGAGATGCATCAGGGACAGAAGGATATCCGAGGCCAGCATCCCCCAGAGACAGGCGCGGATCCCGAACCGCGGGATGCCGAAATAGACAAAGGCGAGCCGGACCAGCATGGCTGCGGTATTCTGCAGGAAGGTCGTACGGGTACGGCCGAGACCGTTTAAGATGCTGCCGGTGGTTGTGGAGAGGTACAGAAACGGGCAGAGCCAGGCCAGAATTTCGATAAAGGTACCGGCGGAGGCGTTATGGAACACGGAGCGGCCCAGCGTGCCGCCGAACATCGTGAAGACGCCGATGCAGAGAATGCCCATATCAAGGCTGCAGCGGAGGGACAACGTGACGGTTCGGCCGATCCGGTCGTCGCGGCCCGCTGCCTGCGCGCCGGCAACCGCGGGAAGGAGCAGAACGGCCATGGAGTTCGTGATGGCAGACGGGAAGAGGATAAACGGCAGCGCCATGCCGGTGAGGACGCCGTAGACGCTGAACGCCTCGGAAGAGGTAAGCCCGTAGGCACAGAGACGGCTGGGAATCCAGATGGATTCTGCGCTTGACAGAAGATTCAGGATCAGGCGGTTGCCCATAAGCGGCAGGGCCAGCGCAAGCAGCGGCGGGGCGGTGGCGCGAAAGACAGAAAGCGGGGCGGCAGCGCAAAGGGCGGAAAGCGGGGCGGCGGGAAGGCCGGCCGTGTGTGTTTCGGAGCGCAAGAGCAGGAAGCATATCACGGTAAAGAGGCAGGATGCGGCCTCGCCGATCAGATGACCGGCGACCGCCAGCTCCACCGTGAGCGCGCGCCCGCTTTTCATAAGGAAACCGGCGATCAGGAAGACGGCAAGCATGCGGATCAGCTGCTCGGCGACCTGTGAAAATGCGGGTACCTTCATTTGGCGGACGCCGTAGTAATAACCGTTTATGCAGGCGTGAACGGCGGAAAACGGAACGGAGACGGCCATTAGCGGCAGCAGGGCCGCACAGCGGTCTTCCAGCAGGATGTAATGTGCGATTGGCTGCGCGAACGTCACGATCACCCAGGTCAGGCCGAGACTTACGGAAAGAGAAATCGCAAGTCCGGTGAAAAAGACGCGCTTCCCCGCCCGGATGTCCGCCGCCACGAAGCGGGAGACGGCGGTCTGGATGGAACCGGCGCAGAGACCGAAGCAGATGCCGTAAACAGGATGTACCATATTGTAGAGGCCGAGACCCTCGGCCCCGATTGCGCGGGAGAGAAAGATCCGGTAGAAGAAGCCCATTACGCGGACCGCAAAGCCGGTGGCGGTCAGCAGAAGCGTCCCGGCGATCAGCGTGTGTTTGCGGAAGAAATCAGTCATGCGGCGTCTCCGGCAGGCGTGCGTTTACCGCTAAGATATGCGGGACGGCGGGAATTCATGCCTTTGCGCGGCCGCACGCTTCGCGCTGTCTCCGCGCCGTGCGAAATGCGGCCTGCGCCGGTGTGTTCATGAAATTTTAAGGAGAATCCCTATTGCAATACTAGGAATACTATGTATAATAGAATGGTGGGCGCAAGCCCGCAGGATTGTTACAGAAAGGCGGATAATTTCAGATGAAGCAAGTTATTTATCTGGATAATGCGGCGACGACGAAGACAAGGCCCGAGGTGGCCGAAGCCATGATGCCGTATTTCACGGAGTATTACGGGAATCCTTCCTCTATTTATGATTTTTCGAACCCCTGCAAGGAGGCAATCGCGCATGCGCGTGAGACCATAGCCGCTTCCATCGGCGCGAAGACGAATGAGATCTATTTCACGGCCGGAGGCACCGAGTCGGACAACTGGGCCATCAAGGCCGCGGCGGAGGCCTATCAGGAGAAGGGAAAGCATATCATTACCAGTAAGATCGAGCACCACGCGGTACTGCATACCTGCGAATATCTCGAGAAGCGCGGCTTTGAGGTGACGTATCTGGACGTGGACGAGTTCGGTACGGTGAAGCTGGACGAACTGAAGAAGGCGATCCGGCCCGACACGATCCTGATCTCGATCATGTTTGCGAACAATGAGATCGGTACGATTCAGCCGATCCGGGAGATCGGCGAGATCGCGAAGGCGCACGGCATTTTGTTCCATACGGACGCGGTTCAGGCCTACGCCCATGTGCCGATCGATGTCAATGAGCTCCATATCGATATGATGAGCGCGAGCGGCCATAAGTTAAACGGACCGAAGGGCATTGGTTTCCTCTATATCCGCACGGGCGTGAAGATTCGTTCTTTTGTCCACGGCGGCGCGCAGGAACGCAAGCGCAGGGGCGGTACGGAGAATGTCCCCGGCATCGTGGGACTCGGCAAGGCTGTCGAGCTCGCGATGCAGGATATGGATGAACGGGCGGCGAAGGAGAAGGAGCTGCGCGACTACCTGATCGGCCGTGTGCTCGCGGAGATTCCCTACGCGCGCTTAAACGGCCATCCGGTGAACCGCTTAAGCAACAATGCGAATTTCGCGTTCCAGTTCATTGAGGGCGAATCGATGCTGATTATGCTGGATATGGAAGGCGTCTGCGGTTCCAGCGGCTCGGCCTGCACCTCCGGATCATTGGATCCGTCCCATGTGCTTCTGGCGATTGGTCTGCCTCATGAGATCGCGCACGGCTCGCTGCGGCTGACGCTGAGCGAGGCCAACACGAAGGAAGAGATCGATTTTGTCGTGGAGAAGCTTAAGGCCATCGTGCAGCGGCTCAGGAGCATGTCGCCGTTATACGAGGACTATGTAAAGAAAAACGGAAGATAGAAAAGGAGTTTTATCATGTATACAGAGAAAGTCATGGATCATTTTGAACATCCGAGGAATGTCGGCGAGATCGAGAATCCCAGCGGCATGGGGACGGTCGGGAACGCCAAGTGCGGCGACATTATGCGTATTTATCTGGACATTGACGAGAACCAGATCATCCGCGATGTGAAATTCAAGACCTTCGGCTGCGGGGCCGCGGTGGCGACCAGCAGCATGGCGACGACAATGGTGAAGGGGAAATCCGTTCAGGAGGCGATGGAGGTTACGAACAAGGCGGTCATGGAGGCGCTCGACGGCCTGCCGCCGGTCAAGGTGCACTGTTCCCTGCTGGCCGAGGAGGCGATCCATGCGGCGCTTTGGGATTACGCGCAGAAGAACGGAATCGAGATCGCGGGGCTTGAAAAGCCAAAGAGCGACATCAGCGAAGGAGAAGAGGACGAGGAGTACTAAAGGACGATGGGCAGGAAGGAGAAGGTCGTCGTCGGAATGTCCGGCGGCGTGGACTCGTCGGTGGCGGCATGGCTGCTTCTGGAGCAGGGCTATGATGTAGTGGGCGTCACGATGCAGATCTGGCAGGCCGAGGACGGCGATACCCAGGCGGAGAACGGCGGGTGCTGCGGGCTGAGCGCTGTGGAAGACGCCCGGCGTGTGGCCGCGATGCTGGGGATCCCCTACTATGTGATGAATTTCCGTGAGGAATTCAAACGGCAGGTCATCGATTATTTCATCGGCGAATATGTCCGCGGACGGACGCCGAATCCGTGCATTGCCTGCAACCGTTATGTGAAATGGGAGTCCCTTCTGAAGCGCAGTATGGACATCGGCGCGGATTACATTGCTACCGGGCATTACGCGCGGGTGGAACAGCTGGAAAACGGCCGCTACGCTGTCCGCCGTTCCGTGACTGCCGAAAAGGACCAGACCTACGCCCTTTACAGCCTGACGCAGGAGCAGCTTAAGCACACGCTGATGCCAGTCGGCCTCTATGAAAAAGGAGAAATCCGCGCAATCGCCCGACGGCTGGGGCTGCCGGTCGCAGGCAAGCGGGACAGCCAGGAGATCTGTTTCGTGCCGGATAAGGACTACGCCGGCTTTATCAGCCGCAGCACGGGCGTCTGCCCGCCCGGGGGGAATTTCGTGGACCGGGAGGGACGCGTGCTGGGCCGTCATAAAGGGCTTATCCACTACACGGTGGGGCAGCGCAAAGGCCTGGGTCTGGCGATGGGCCATCCGGTTTTTGTGACGGAACTGCGGCCGGAAACCAATGAAGTGGTCATCGGCGAGGAGAGCGAGGCATTTTCGACGGAACTCCTCTGCGATCATATCAACTGGATGGCGGCAGACGGGCTGCGGGGGGAAACCGTACGGGCGGCTGCCAAGATCCGCTATGCGCATGCGGGCGCAGCCTGCGAGCTGGAACAGACCGGCTCCGACCGGGTACGCGTACGTTTTGATACGCCGCAGAGGGCGATTACGCCGGGACAGGCTGTGGTGTTCTACGACGGCGAGTATGTGCTCGGGGGCGGAACCATCCTGTAATACGCTTCGGAGTCAGAACTGCGGAACCGGGGCGGCACCATCCTGCAATATGCTTAGACGGCACAACCGCGGGACCGGGGCGGCCGCGGAATGACATACATCCGATATCAGGAGGAACTGTTATGATGACTGCAAATAATAACCGGGTAGTTTTAACGCTTCTGGCATCGCTTCTTCTTGCGACCGGCTGCCAGTCGAAATACCAGCCGATCGAGACCAGCGCAGCCCAGCTGAACGGTCCGCTCGCTTCCCTGCACCAGCCGGGTTCCCAGGGAGCGGGACAGCAGGATGCCGATTCTGTAAGCAGCAAAGGCGGGCCGTTCGGGCCGATGGAACAGTCTTCGGTGTCGGCCGCCGGAACGGGAAATGACAGCACGGCTGCTGCCTCTGCTGAATCGACCGGCCCTGCCGGAACAGCTGTCGATGCGGAAACCGCCGCCTCAGCCGGAACAACCGCCGCAGCGGAGACCGTACCGCAGGATACCGCGGCGCCGGAGTTTACAGCCGCGGACGAGACGGTCTATGTGACAGGCAGCGACGTGAATGTGCGCTCATCTTACAGTACCTCAAGCGAGATTGTCGCGACACTGAACACGGGCGCTTCCGTTAAGCGCACGGGATATAACGGGGAGTGGAGCAGGGTGATTTATCAGGGAAAGGAATGCTATATCGCGTCTGCGTATTTATCGGCAGAAGAACCGGAGAGGCAGGCAGTTGTCCAACCGGCGGCTGCCGAGGGCGAGGTGCGGCTGAATCCTGACTGGAAATATGCGGAGTTTTCGGAGATCAATTCCGGCGCGGCGATGCTTTACCGGGCAGACGGCGAAAAGCGTAAGGGCATTACGGTCTGCGTAAACGCCGGTCACGGCACGAAGGGCGGTTCCTCGGTGAAGACGCTCTGCCATCCCGACGGAAGCCAGAAGGTGACAGGCGGCAGTACGGCGGCAGGCGCGACGACGGCGACCGCCGTATCGGGCGGCATGACGTTCTCGGACGGCACACCGGAACCGAAGGTGACGCTGGCGCTGGCGCTGAAGCTGAAGGCGAAGCTGCTGGATGCCGGCTATGATGTGCTGATGATCCGTGAGAGCGACGACGTCCAGCTGGACAACATCGCGCGCACGGTCATTGCCAACAACGCGGCAGACTGCCACATCGCGCTTCACTGGGATTCCACGACGAACAACAAAGGCGCGTTTTATATGAGCGTTCCGAACAATTCCGCCTACCGGAACATGGAGCCGGTCAAGTCCCACTGGCAGCAGCATAACGCCCTCGGCGAGAGTCTGATCGGCGGCCTGAGGGACGCGGGTGTGAAGATTTTCTCGAACGGCGCGATGGAGATGGATCTTACGCAGACCTCCTATTCGACGGTTCCGTCTGTTGATATCGAGCTGGGCGACAAGGCGTCGGACTACTCGGACGCGACGCTGGATACGCTCGCAAAGGGCCTGCTGGCCGGCGTGAACGCGTTCTTCGGACAGTAAGAGGGCCATCGGCCCGCAGCGCCTGCCGCGGCGGACAAGCGAATAGAAGAACAGGCGTCCCCTGAATCTGAAAGCTTACGGGATAAGATTTCGGATTCAGGGGATTTTGTATTTAGGAAGGAACACATGCCATGCAGGAAAATATTACTAAAAATAATAAATTTGTTGACAAATCAAACAAAAAATTTTAGAATGAAGA
Organism: uncultured Lachnospiraceae bacterium; assembly: GCA_947599905.1. GTDB lineage: Bacteria > Bacillota > Clostridia > Lachnospirales > Lachnospiraceae > UBA3402. The sequence continues at coordinate 13,789 of CANQFR010000018.1, read as the reverse complement.
AAATAAAGGAGGTGTCATGATGCTGTACAAAAGTTCTGTTTTTACGCCGCCGGGGGGATTTACCTTCGGAATAGAGGGACCGGCATGTGACTGGGAAGGAAATTTATATGCTGTCAATTATGGAGAGCAGCATACAATTGGTAAGGTAACTCCTTCCGGAGAGTGTTCCGTTTTCCTGAAATTGCCCGGTATCAGCATCGGCAACGGAATACGGTTCAACAGCAGGGGCGAGATGCTGATCGCGGATTATACGGGGCATAACATCTGGAAGGCCGATATGCAGACGAGAGAGCTGTCCGTACTGGCCCATGAAGACCGTATGAATCAGCCGAACGACATCTGCATCACCAGCGAAGATGTCGTGTTCGCTTCCGACCCGCTGTGGAAGGAACTGTCCGGCCAATTATGGCGCGTCAGTCCGGACGGCTCGGTGGATCTCATGGAGGACCATATGGGAACGACCAACGGCATCGAAGTGAGCCCGGATGAAAAGACGCTTTACGTCAATGAATCCCGGCAGCGCAGGATTTGGGCCTACGACCTCGTGGATGGCCGGGAGCTTGAAAATAAACGGCTGTTTTATGAATTCGAGGATTTCCAGATGGACGGCATGCGGTGCGACGCGGAAGGGAATCTGTATGTGACGCGCTATGATAAAGGGACGGTCGTGATCCTTTCCCCGGATGGAAAGCCGGTTTCCGAGATATATCTGAGCGGGAAGAAGTGCTCCAACATCGCCTTTGGCGGACCGGACGGGAAAACCTGCTATGTAACGCTGGCGGATACCGGGAATATAGACCGGTTCTTTACAGAGATTCCGGGCAGATCTTTTGTCATGTTCAAACGAAGAGTCTTAAATAAATGAAAATTAATAAGAGAAACACGCAAAACATTAAAATAAGTTTGATATATTGCTTGACATCTGACAAAAATTATGGTATACATGAATTACAAGGCCAGATAACTAAATATTAAGAATGCTCTTGCAAGAAATCAAACTAAATGTTATCATATCTGTATGATATCAATAGAAAAAGGAGAGGCAGTTGATATGAAAAACATTTATGAGCAGTGGGATTTGCTGCAGAGCATTATGGACATGCTGGAGAGACAGTTCGGCTCTTCCTGTGAGGTGGTGCTGCATGATCTGACAAAAGATTATAATCATACAATTGTAGATATCCGTAACGGGCATCTGACTGGCCGGGAGATCGGCGGATGCGGCAGCAATCTGGGGCTGGAAGTCCTCCGCGGCAGTAATGTAGACGGAAACCGCTACAATTACATTACGCATACCCGCGACGGGAAGATCCTGCGCTCTTCTTCCATCTATATCCGCGACGATGAGGGGACTGTGATCGGGTCCCTCTGCGTAAACCTGGATATTACGGAGACCATTCATTTTGAAGAGTATCTGAAGAATCTGAACCGCTATGAGATGGAGCCGGAAGAGCATCAGGAAAATGAAATATTTGCAGAGAATGTAAGTCAGCTTTTTGACCATATGTTTCAGAACGGGGTGAAAATGATCGGAAAGGCCCCCGAAGAGATGAAGCGGGAAGAGAAGCTGGAGCTGCTTCGGTACCTTGACAAAAAAGGAGCGTTTTTGATATCGAAATCCGGGATCAGGGCCTGCGAGCTGCTGCAGATATCGAAGTTCACTTTATACAACTATCTGGATATGGTGCGCGGAAAGGATCAGGAGGGAACTGATGGGGCAAATTGAAAAAAGAATAGAGGAAATGGGTTATAAACTGCCGGTATGTCCGAAGCCAGTGGCTGCGTATCTGCCGGCAGTTACTTTTTTGGGAAAATTAGTCTATGTATCCGGCCAGGACTGCCGGAAGGACGGTGAACTGCCTTATAAGGGCAGACTTGGGGAAACGGTTACGGTAGAACAGGGGATCGAATGCGCGAGACAGTCGATCCTGAACTGTCTCGCCGCGCTTAAGTATGAGATCCATGATCTGGACAGGGTGGAAAGGATCGTAAAGGTTCTCGGGTTTGTGGCCAGCGCGCCCGGATTCGGGGAGCAGCCTTATGTGATCAACGGCGCGTCGGAGCTGCTGATACAGGCGTTCGGCGAGAAAGGACAGCATGCGAGAGCCGCCCTGGGAACCAATGAGCTTCCTTTCGGGACTCCTGTCGAGATCGAGATGATCGTCGAACTGAAGGGTGAATGAATAGGAAAGGGGAAAATATGGAACTCTTAATAAAGAACGGCCTGATCATTGACGGAACTGGCGCGCCGCCGTATGCGGCCGATATTCTCGTAGAGAGTGATACGATCACGGATATCGGGAAATTTACGGATGTGAAGGCGCGAAGAGTGATCGACGCGTCGGGCAGATGCGTCTCGCCCGGTTTTATTGACTGTCATACGCATTCGGAGATCAGTCTGATGAATAACCGCCAGCATGTAAACGCGGTGTATCAGGGCGTATCGACAGTGGTCACCGGTATGTGCGGACTGGGATTTGCTCCCATGGAACCATGTTGTTTTGAGGACGCCATGAAAGTAAACGCCGGTATCTTCTCCAATGTGAGCGGTCATCTGCCCCGATGGGAGACATTCGGACAGTTTCTCGATCTGCTGGACGGGTGCGCGGTCAATGTGGCATCCGACGTGACCCACAACGCGGTGCGGCAGATGGCAGCCGGATTTACTTCGGCGCCGCTTGTGGGGGAAAGGCTTGAAAAAGCGAAAGAGCATCTCAGAAGATCCATGGAAGAAGGGGCCGCAGGGTTCTCCGTCGGCCTTAGTTATTACCCCGGAACTTACAGCGATACAAAAGAACTCATTGAACTTTGCAGGGTCGTGAAAGAATATGACGGCGTTTTCTGTGTACATCTGCGCCTGAATATCATCGGTTCTGAGTTTGATCCCCTGCAGGAGATGGTCCGCGTGGCTTCCGAGACAGGAGTCAGGATGCATATGCTCCATCATCGGACGAAATATCCGGCCACGATCGGTCGGCCGGAGAAGCTGATCGAACCGTTCGACGTCTGCCGGAAATACGGATCGGAAGTGACCTTTGAACTGTATCCGTATCTTGCGGGCTGCGGCTATATGATGGTCCTTCTTCCGGGCTGGGTCCAGGACGGCGGGTATCCGGCGGTCATGGAGCGGCTGGGAGACCGGAACCTGCGGCAGAGGATCCTGAAAGATATGGAAGAGCGCTGTTCTCTGATCGTGGGAAAAGGAACGACGGGAGTGATCACGCATCTGAAGGATCCCTATTCCGAATTTTTGGGAAAGACGTTCGAAGAGGCCGCGGAAATGATGGGAGTTTCCGTCCCGGAGATGATCGTGGAGACGCTTTTGGAAAATGATCTGGAAGCGGGATGGCGCGGAACGGAACCGGAAGATGAGGCCGTGAGAAGCCAGCTGTTCAGGGATATATACCAGCTGTTTGAGAACGACCGTTACACCATCGGAAGCGATACGATCCCCACCGGAGAGTGGTGCCATCCCAGGACATTCGGAACGTTCCCGAGAGTCATCCGGCAGGCGAGGGAGCATGGGATGCCAGCGGAGAAGATCATATCAAAACTGACCAGCCTCCCGGCTCACATTTACGGGCTTAAGGGAAGGGGAGTCCTGGCCAAAGGATACGCGGCGGATCTGACGATATTCGACTTTGAACGGGTCGCGGATCTGGCGACGTATGAGGAGCCGAGGAAGCGCCCGGCCGGGATCGATACGCTGATCGTGAACGGAAAGGTTGTTATGGAGGACGGCGATATAATCGGGATCCTTCCCGGGAGAGCCCTGAGAAGGCGGAGGTGATGGAATGTCGATCTATGAGGAGCTGGGGATCAGACCGTTTGTGAACGCGAGCGAACCATATACGAGAAACGGCGGATCTGTCATGGCGGATGAAGTCGTAAAGGCGATGGAAGAGGCGTCGCGGAGTTTCGTGAATATGGAGGAACTGATCGCGAAAGCGTCTGACCGTGCCGCGCAGCTGACGGGAAATGAAGGCGCGTTTATCACGAGCGGCGCGGGAGCGGGGGTCGTTCTGGCCGCCGCGGCCTGTATGTGCGCCGCGAACCCGGCGGAAAAACACACGGCGGGACTTCTTCCGCATACGGATGATCTGGAGAAGAACGAGATCCTGATTTTCCGCGGGAAGTATCTGGACATGATCGAATACTGGAAGCTGACCGCGATCTCGGGGGCGCGTATCCGGATCGTCGATCCGTCCGGGAAGGCGATGCTGGACGCGGTCGGAGAAAAGACGGCGGCGGTATTCCTGTTCCCGGCGCCGATGTACGAAGAAGGGATCCCGGCCTGCGAAGAGATCATTCCCGCGCTTAAGCGAAGAGGAGTACGCGTCGTCGCGGACGCGGCCGCGCAGCTCCCGCCGGTTTCGAATCTGTGGTATTACACAGAGAAGCTGGGAGCGGATCTGGCGGTGTTCAGCGGCGGAAAGCATATCGGGGGTCCTCAGGCCACAGGCCTGATCGTGGGAAAGAAGGAGCTTACGGAATACTGCAGGCAGCTCGCGTGCCCGAACCCGCGGCTGGGCCGCGTTTTCAAGACCGGCAAGGAGGAGATCGCCGGATTTTTGAAGGCGCTGGAATTATTCACGGGGCGGGACGAGAAGAAGGAATATTCAAGGCAGGAGAACATGCTGCGGTACGTGGAGGAACAGCTGCGGGGCATACCGGGGATCTCGCTTCACATCCAGTCGGAGGGAAGGCTCGGGACGGAGCAGCCGCTGCTTCTGGTGGAGCTCCCGGGGGACAGAACAGGCGAGGACTGCAATCGTTTTACCAGAGCGTTTGAACAGCCGGTTGATATCGGATATTTCAAGAAGGAGAACGGAAGACCGCATACCGTTTTTGTAAACGCCTATCTGCTGAAGACCGGAGAGGAGAAGATTGTGGCGGCGGCGTTAAAGGCTTATCTCGGACGTTCCGGCTGAGAGCGGAGAGCCGAAAGTATGCGAAGACACTGGAGAAGGCGGAGGAGATATGAACAAGATTTCGGCAGTATTTTTAGGGGTCAGGCATCCGCATATGTGGCACAGGGTTGAACTGCTTAAGAAGAGTCAGGACGCGGACGTCTGGGGATTTTACGATGAAGATCCGTATTTCGCGGAGAATTTTGAAGCGCGGACAGGCTTTCGCCGGTTCGAAAGCGCTGAAGAGATGCTCGCGCTGGGGCCGGATCTCTGCATTATCGAGGCGATGGACTCAAGGACGCCGGATTATGCCAGAATGGCCGCTCCGCATGTGAAGGCAATGATCCTGGAAAAATGTACGGCTCATACGTTTGAAAAGGTCAGGAAGCTGGCGGAGGATCTGAGCGGATATCCGGTGTACATTGAACATGGATTTGAACTGCATTATCTGCAGGTGGCGGACCGATGCAGGGAGATCATTGATTCCGGCGTGCTGGGGCAGATCACGCTGGCGAGATTCCACGGTGGTTCCCCCATAGGCTGCAGCACAGAGATATGGGTGGAAGATCCGGAACTGATGGGAGGGATGGTATATATTGAGGGAAGCCATATGATCGAACTGATGCTGGATACGCTGGGAGATCCGGAAACCGTGTCCGGCTGTGCCGTGAAGCTGGCGCCGGGACAGACGATGGTCGCAGACATCGTGACATCGGATCTGTTTAAAGGAGCCGGAAACCCGCCGAAAGAGGTACAGGTGGGCGGCATGATGTATGAAGATGTGGGAGTGGGAATTGCCCGGTATCAGGACAAGCTGGCGGTGCTCGATTTCACCGCGTGGGAGAGCACCGGATGGTGCAATGCCTGGAGAATGGAATATTACGGAACAAACGGAACGCTGACCGCGTGTCCGATCCCTTCCTGGGCCGTTCTGCAGGTTCGGAGCGATACGGAGGATTATCAGAAAGGGGAGTATCGTTTTGAATATCCGGCGGTGACGGCAGAGGGCGATACGGTCATGAGGGACACGTACAAACGTCAGCTGGAGAAGGTTTTTTCCGCGATAAGGAGCGGGGAAGCCTCTCAGAAGGGGATGGAGATGATATGCAGCGTGGCCCGCGTCGCGGACTGCATCTACCGCTCGGCGGAAAAAGGGGAAACATTTCGTTATCAGGACTGAATAAGGAGGAGAAGTCTATGAAAAAGAGGATCACGGCGTTATTTTTAGCGATGGTATTGGCCGGTGCGATGGCCGCGGCCGCGGGCTGCGGCGGCAGCGGGACGCAGGAGCAGACGACTTCCGGACAGAAGGAAGATGCGCGGGGCACAAACGCCCCGCAGACGGAAGGGCAGCAGGCGGAACAGCAGACGGCGGAACAGCAGGCGGCCGGACAGGAAGAGGGGGAGCTGAGCGGAACCATCCGGTTTGCCATCTATACGGACACGGCCAGGGACCTGGTCGCTCAGAAGCAGGCGGAGCTTTATATGGAGAAGCATCCGGGAGTCACGGTAGAGATCGTGTCGGTCCCGTTTGCCAATTATTATACGCAGCTGGGACAGGGACTGGCAGCAGGGTCGGCGTGGGATGTTTTCATGATCAACGGCGCGTCGTTCGCGGAGCTTGGAAAGACCGGACAGCTGATGGATCTGACCGATGAGATCGCGGCAAGGGGGATGGACCTGAATGATTACGTGATCGACCCGATGAACTCTTCCTATGAGGGAAGGACCTATGTGCTGCCGTACGAGCTGAATACATCCGCGATCCTGTACAATAAGGACATGTTCGACGCGGCGGGGGCAGAATATCCGTCGCCGGACTGGACATGGGAAGATTTCAGGGAGATCGCGGGAAAATTGACGGATCCGTCCAGGGGCGAGTTCGGATGTTACCTGCGCACCGCTCAGCCGGACCTTGTCAGCTTCGTCTATCAGGCGGGCGGGGCCTTGTACAGCGATGATTTAAAGACGATCACATTCAGCACGCCGGAGGTAAAGAAAGCGCTTACGTATACGACGGAACTGGTCACAAAATACGGATATGCGCCGTCGCCGGAACAGCTTCCGGCCAACATCTCTCCGTTTATGACCAATAAGATCGGTATGGCGTCCGCGATGTGCTTCGAGGTCCTGGCGGTGGAAGCGGCGGAGTTTAACTGGGGGATCGCCCCCTGGCCGAAGGATGTGAACCAGGGAGGAAGCTACTGGACGCAGGGAATGGCGGTATATGACGGCACGAAGAATAAAGAGCTGGCCCTGGACTACATCTTTTTCCTGGCCGGAGAGGAAGCGCAGAATGTGATGGCCGAAGCGGGAGGCGCTGCCCCATCCCTTCTGTCTGTCGCCTGCGGCGATAAGTATCTGGACGCGGATGCCCCGGACGGAATGGAGTATTTTGTAAATGAATTTATTGAGGGACGTGCGGTCGCGGAGCCGTTTACATCCAAGTGGAGCGCGATCTCCGGCGCGGCGACATCCGTCGTGCAGACCGAGCTTTCCCTGGTAAGAACGGGCGACGAGACGCTTGACGACGCGATCGTCAAAATGGAGGCGGACGCGCAGAAACTGTTGGATGAGATCCAGTGATCTGACAGCTTAAGGAGGGCAACGGGCGATGAGAAAAAAGAATCGATGGTTATTCCTGTTCCTGACCCCATATGCGATAGGCGCCTGCGTATTTATCATAACGCCCCTGTTTTACTCGTTCTATTTATCCTTTACCAGCAGGAGCCTGTTTGGCGGAGGCAGTATAGTAGGCCTGGGGAATTATCAGTATATCTTCGGTGACAGCATATTCAGAAAATCCCTGGTCAACACCGCGTATTACGCCGTGCTGGTCGTGCCGGGAGAGATTGCCGTCGCGCTTCTCATCGCCATGCTTCTGCACAGGAACACATTCAGGGGCGCCAAGTTTTTCCGGGCAGTTATCTTCATGCCGTTTGTACTGTCGCTGATCTCCATCGGCCTGGTGTGGAGCTGGCTGTTCAGCCCCGGCTTCGGGTTTATCTCTCAGGCCGCGGATCTGCTGAATATCGACTTTCCGTCGGTCCTTACGGACGCGAGGTACGCGATGCTGGGCGTGGCCGCGGCCACGCTGTGGAGGAACGTGGGGTATTATACAACGATCTTTATCGCGGGGCTGCAGTCGGTGCCGGATGAACTGTACGACGCGGCAAAGGTGGACGGCGCCAGCCGGTTCCAGAAATTTACCCATGTGACGTTTCCGATGATGAGCTCCATGATCTTCTTCTGCCTTGTGGTCGCGACGATATGGGCGTGGCAGGTCTTTGACCTGACCTATACGATGACGAAGGGCGGCCCGGCGAGAAGCACGCTGTCGACGGGACTCCTGATCTACAATACGGCGTTCATTGACAACCAGGTAGGCAGGGCCTCGGCGCAGAGCTGGGTATTGCTGATCATCATTCTGCTGCTTACAGGAATCTATTTTCTCGGACAGAACAAGTGGGTGTATTATGAGAACGAGTAAAATGCGAAACAAAGTTATTCTCTATATTCTGCTGATGTGCGGGGCGGCCCTGTTTCTTATGCCCATATGGACCGTGATCGTGATCAGCTTTACGTCGGAGGCGAGGGTCTATACTTCGGGATCTGCCCTGTGGCCGTCGCAGCCTACGCTGGAAAATTACAGGAGGATTTTTGACGCGTATCCGTTTGTGAACTGGTTCCGCAATTCGGTAACGGTGACCTCTCTCTATACGCTGGGACAGTTCATATCCTGCACGTTTACGGCCTATGCCCTTACCCATTTCCGGTACCGGTGGAGAGGTCTGATCCTTGGATTTCTGCTGGCGACGATGATGCTTCCGTTCCAGGTGCAGATGGTCCCGCTGTTTCTGGTCATGTCGAAGCTGAAGCTGGTCAACACGATCTGGGCGCTGGTCGTCCCCGCCTTTTTCGGGGACGTGACGGGGGCGGTCTGCATTTTCCTCCTGCGGCAGGCGTTTCTGCAGGTTCCCATGAGCCTGTCGGACGCGGCGTATGTGGACGGCGCAAATCCGCTGCAGGTGTTTTTGCAGGTGTATCTGCCGCTGACGAAGCCCTATCTGGCGGTGATGGTGCTGCTGTCGTTCATGACGAGCTGGAATGATTTTTCCAGACCGCTGGTCTATATCAGCGATATCAATAAGATGACGGTTACGGGCGGACTCTCATTCTTCCGGACGGAATGGCAGATAGACTGGAGCCTGACGATGACGGGTACCCTGATGGCGATCCTGCCCTGCGTGCTGCTGTATATCTTCCTGCAGAAATATTTTGAGAAAATGGTGATATCCAGCGGAGTGAAGGGATGACCGAGATCCGTAACGGTATTTTACATGGAGGGCGTCCAAAAAGTCATTTGAAATGACCTGGGGTCCGGGCGGAAAGCCCGGGCCCTTTCTTCGGCCCGGCGGACGGAGACCGTACAGAAGGCGGTGCGGACGCATTTTGTGTGAAAAAGTACAGTTGACAATCCGCGGGATATCGGATATGATAATAAATGTGTTTTTACGGAGATGTAGCGAAGTGGCCATAACGCGGCGCACTCGAAATGCGTTTGTCGGTTTACCCCGGCACAAGGGTTCGAATCCCTTCATCTCCGTTTCATGAACCACCTGGCCGAAAGGAGCGGTTTGGCATTGAAGGTCATCGACATGCACTGCGATACGATTGCCGAGATTTATGCGAGGCGTGCGGCCGGGGAGGATATTTCCATCCGGAAGAACAATCTGCATATTGATCTGGAGAAGATGGCAGCGGGAGACTACTGCCTGCAGAATTTTGCGCTTTTTGTGAATCTGGGGCAGGAAAAGCGGCCTTTTGCGCACGCGATGGCGCTTCTGGATACCTTCTATACCGAGATGGAGGCGAACCCGGATCTCATCGGTATTGTCAGAAACTGGGAAGAGATCGAGAAGAACCGCGCCGCCGGCCGCATGTCGGCGCTACTGACGATCGAGGAAGGCGGCGTCTGCGAGGGGAATCTTCAGTATCTGCGCGATTTCTACCGCCTGGGCGTGCGCATGATGACGCTGACCTGGAATTACCCAAATGAACTGGCCTGGCCGAATGTCCTGAATCTCGAAGGTTCGGCGACCATAGGGCACGCGGATACCGAGCACGGACTGACGCAGACCGGGATTGCCTTTGTCGAAGAGATGGACCGGCTCGGCATGATTGTGGATGTGTCCCACTTAAACGACGCCGGTTTCTGGGATGTAGTGAAGTACGGGAAGCGGCCGTTTGTGGCCAGCCATTCCAACTGCCGGGCGCTGGTACCGGGCTGTCCGCGGGATCTGACCGACGAAATGATCCGTGCGATTGCGGAGCGGGGCGGCGTGGCCGGCATCAATTACTGCATCGATTTCCTGCATTCGCCTGACGGATGGAAGGCGGGTGAGACGCCTGTCAGCCTGGTTTCCGATATGGTACGCCATATGAAACACATGAAAAATGTCGGCGGCATCGGCTGTATCGGTCTCGGATCGGACTTTGACGGCATCAGCGGCGAACTGGAGATGAAGGGCGCGGCGGATCTGCCGCTTCTGGCGGAAGAGATGCGCCGGCAGGGCTTTCATGAGTCGGAGATAGAAGCGGTCTTTCACGGCAATGTGCTTCGCGTCTATCGGGAAGTACTCTGACGGTGGGGAGCGGGGTTTTGGAAGAGCGCTGACAACGGGGAGCGAGTTTCCGAAAAGCGCACAGCCGGAAAAAAGCAATTCTTCAAAAACAAAAGGTATACGAACGACTCGTGTTCGTATACCTTTTCAAGTATGGAGACGACAGGACTCGAACCTGCGACCCTCTACACGTCAAGCAGATGCTCTCCCAGCTGAGCTACATCTCCAACGCAAATCATTATAAAGGATAAAGAGATATTTTGCAAGCATTTTCTGAATTTTTTCTTACTGTCTTGCCGCGGCCTGCCGTGCGGCCAGCCGGAGCGGGGAAGCCGCCGGCGGCGGGCCGGGTCTTTCGCGCTCAACTGCGCTCTCACAGCGGCAGCATTTCCGCCTTTCTCCGATGATATACCGTATAATAGCGGAAGCCGCATTCCCGCAATAGCTGCGCCGTGCGGTCGAATTCAATACCCACATAGTCGGGCGTATGCGCGTCGGAACCGACGGTGATCAGTTCGCCCCCGAGCTCCCGGTAGCGGCGGAGGATTTCTTCGCGGGGATTCGGATGGCCCAGGCGGTAGCGGAAACCGCCGGTATTGCATTCCAGTGCCTTGCCTTTCTGAATCAGTGTCTGCAGCAGCGGATCGATATAATCCGCATAGCAGGCGGGACGGTAATTGGTATTCTTCTCAGGAAAATATCGCACAATATAATCCAGATGCCCGAAACTGTCAAAACAGTCCAGAGCCTGCACGGTTTTCAGGGAGACCTCGAAGAAGCGCCGCAGCGCTTCTTTAAGCGTGCGGCCCTCATAGAAGGCCGGATAATACGGATCAAGGCCGTCGATAAAATGACGGGAGCCGATGATATAGTCAAGCTCGTACGTCCGCGTCAGTTCGTTCAGATAGCCCGCGATGTGCCGCTGCAGTCCCAGTTCCACCCCGATTTCGACGCGGATCCGGTCCCGGTACTGCCGGCGCAGCTGCGTCATAGCGGACAGGTAGGCAGGGAAATCCAGCGTAAAGTCAATCTGAGAGACGACGTCGTAATCATGATGGTCGGTAATGCAGATCCGTTCCATGCCGAGGGCGATGGCGCGTTCAATCTGAAGGGCTGGCGGCGTGTCGCTGTCATCGGAGAAGCCGGTGTGTATATGGAAATCGCAGAGCATGGCGAAAAACTCCTTTCCGGGCTGACGGGTTGATTCCTTCTGTGCGGTACACGGTTCAGAAAACCTATGGTTTTCTGCATCCCGCATATCGTTCAGGTGCAGTTTAGCATGAAACAGGCGGTCTGTAAACTCTTTTGGCAGGATATTTCTTACATTCTGACCGGCTATTTCTGCAATTTCGGCCGGATTCTTTTATGGTCGGATATTTCCTTACAAAACCGCTTGCCAGCCCGTATTTCCATATGATATGATAAATTCGTATGCGCATGATAAAGCGCCCGGTGCGGGCGCGGGAGGAGATTATGACGATCAGCGACATTTCCAATATATTCGGGTTTATTGGCGGACTGGGCATGTTCCTTTACGGCATGCGTCAGATGGCCGAAGGGATGCAGCAGACCGCCGGCGGCAAGATGAAGCAGCTTCTGGGGATGCTGACGAACAACCGCCTGATGAGCGTCATCCTGGGTACCGTGATCACGATCATCATTCAAAGCAGCGGCGCGACGACGGTCATGGTGGTCGGTTTCGTCGGCGCGGGCGTGATGAATCTCAGTCAGGCCATCGGCCTGATTATGGGTGCGAATATCGGTACCACGATTACCGGCTGGGTGGTTTCTTTAAGTCAGCTGGGCAGCGCGATGGCGGTGCTCAAGCCGGTGTTCTACGCGCCGCTGATGGTCGGCATCGGCGCGCTTCTGATCCTTTTCCTGAAGAAACAGAAGAACCATATCGCCGGCCAGATCCTTGTGGGCCTTGGCCTTCTTTTCATGGGTCTGGAGATGATGTCCACGTCCTTTTCCGGCTATGCGGACGCGCCGATCTTCGGGAAGGCGTTTGCGCTTCTCGGCGGCAACCCGCTGCTGGGGATTCTGATCGGTATTCTGGTAACATTGCTCCTGCAGAGTTCGTCGGCGTCCGTCGGCGTGCTGCAGACCATTGCCTTAAGCGGCGTCGTGACCGCGAACGCAGCTGTCTATATCTGCCTCGGCGAGAATATCGGCGCCTGTTCCACGGCGATGCTTTCGGCCATGGGCGGCTCCCGCGATGCGAAGCGCGCGGCGGCCATGAACCTGATCTTTAATCTGACCGGCGCTGTGCTCTGCGCGTCCGCCGCGTTCATTTTCTTTACCGTAAACCCGCAGGCCGCCCTGTGGAAGGTGGGGGCGGTGCAGATCGCCATTTTCCATACGACGTACAATATTCTAAAAACCGTAATTCAGTTCCCGTTCGCGGATCAGATCGTAAAGCTCTCCGGCCTGTTTGTGAAAGAAAAGGCGGCCGGGCGGGAAGAGAAGCAGGAGGACGACGAGGAAGCTGTTACGCTCAAGCATCTGGACGAGCGTATTTTCCGTTCGCCGGCTTTTGCCGTGGAGACGGCGTCGCTTGAGATCCAGCATATGGGTCTGATTACGATGAAGAACCTGCGCCACAGCATCGACGCCATTGTGACCGCTAATCTCGATGAGATTGAGGAGGTCTACCATGTCGAGAAAACGATCGATAAAATGGCGCAGCTGCTGACCGAATATATGATCAAGATTGAGAACCTGACGCTGACGGAGCACCAGAAGCTGGTGGTCAATAACCTCTTTTACAGCGTCAGCGACATCGAGCGCGTCGGCGACCACGCGGAGAATCTGGCCGATCTGGCCAAATATATGGTGGAACATGAACTTGATTTTTCGGAAACCGGGGAAGAGGATCTGGAGGAGATCAGCAAGGTGGTCTTCAAGTCCTTTGAATATGCGATTGAGGCCCGCAAGACGGGAAATATGGACGCGGTCCGCAAGGTCAGCCAGTACGAGGACGAGGTGGACAGCCTTGAAGAAGAACTTCGCGAGAAGCACATCGAACGCCTGTCCCGCGGCGAGTGCGTGCCGTCGGCCGGCATCGTGTTCCTCGATATCCTGACGAATCTGGAGCGGATTTCCGACCATGCGTATAATCTGGCCGGATATGTGAAGAACGAGATGTAATATTTTCCAGAAAGGACTTGCTATTTCCGGCAAAATCGGGTAGAATAAAAACCGGGTTGATTATTTTTTCACAATCAAATCATCTATATTTAGGAGGAATGAAAT
>CANQFR010000017.1 GCA_947599905.1 uncultured Lachnospiraceae bacterium | reverse complement strand
TCTACCCAAAAGGCCACCGTTACCGACGGCAAGGGCGGCGTCTTTTGGCATACGCAGGGAAGCGGAAAGTCTCTGTCAATGGTGTTCTATGCCCACCGTTTGCAGGAGGCGCTGGACAGTCCGACCATAGTTGTGCTGACCGACCGCAACGACCTCGATGACCAGCTTTTCGGTCAGTTCGCAAAATGCAAAGAGTTCCTGCGCCAGGAGCCAATGCACGCCGAGAGCAGAGAACATCTCAAAAACCTGCTTGCAGGCAGACAGGCAAACGGCATTATCTTTACCACAATGCAGAAATTCGAGGAGTCCTCGGAGCCGCTTTCCGACCGCAGAAATATTATCGTAATGGCGGACGAAGCGCACCGTGGACAGTACGGACTTGCCGAGAAAATCCGAATTACCAAAAACGAGGAAGGCGAAGAAATCGCCAGGCGCGTTGTCGGCACGGCGAGGATTATCCGCAACACTTTGCCAAATGCTACTTACATTGGATTTACCGGAACGCCGATTTCATCCAAAGACCGCAGCACCCGTGAGGTGTTTGGCGATTACATTGATGTTTACGATATGACACAGGCGGTGGAGGACGGAGCCACGAGACCGGTTTACTACGAGAGCCGTGTCATAAAACTGAAACTCGACGAAGCCACTTTGAAGCTGATTGACGCCGAATATGACATTATGGCGAATAACGCCGACCCCGAAGTGATTGAAAAAAGCAAGCGTGAGCTTGGGCAGATGGAAGCTGTACTCGGAAACGATAATACCATAAACTCCCTCGTTTGCGATATTCTTGACCACTACGAACGTAACCGTGAACACTTGCTGACCGGCAAAGCGATGATTGTTGCGTATTCAAGACCTATTGCAATGAAAATCTACAAGCGCATTTTGGAGCTGCGCCCCTCTTGGACGGAAAAAGTGGGTGTGGTAATGACTTCCGGCAACAACGACCCCGAAGAATGGCGTCGGATCATCGGCAACAAACATCATAAAGACGAACTTGCAAAGAGATTCAAGGACAACGACAGCCCGATGAAGATCGCTATTGTTGTGGATATGTGGCTGACCGGCTTTGATGTACCGTCTCTTGCCACGATGTATGTATATAAGCCGATGGCAGGATATAATCTAATGCAGGCGATCGCTCGTGTCAACCGTGTGTTCCGAGACAAGGAAGGCGGTCTTGTGGTGGATTATGTTGGCATTGCTTCAGCCCTGAAACAGGCAATGAACGACTACACAAGCCGTGACAAGAAGAACTACGGAGATACCGATGTGGCGAAGGTTGCCTATCCGAAATTCCTTGAAAAGCTATCCATCTGCCGTGATAAGTTCCACGGGTTCGATTACGGTAAGTTTATGACCGGCTCCGATCTTGAAAGAGCAAAGACCATCAGCGGAGCTGTCAACTTTATCATTGGCAGGGAAAAGGTTGAGGACAAGGATAGCTTTGTGAAAGAGGCGCTTATGCTTCATCAGGCGCTCTCCCTTTGCTCCTCACTTGTGGAGGAGAAAGAGCGATTCGAAGCGGCGTTCTTTGAATCGGTGCGTGTGCTTGTGCTGCGTCTGACCAATACCGGCATCGGCAAAAAGATTTCATTGCCGGAAATGAACGCAAGAATTAACGAACTGCTCAAACAGAGTATCAAGAGCGACGGCGTGATCAATCTGTTCTCCGACATCAAAGAGGAATTTTCGCTGTTCGACCCCAAGTTCCTCGAAGAAGTCGCCAGTATGAAAGAGAAAAACCTTGCGGTAGAACTGCTCAAAAAGCTGATCGCCGAACAGGTCTCCGTCTATCGCAGGACGAATGTGGTCAAGTCGGAAAAATTCAGCGAGATTATGCAGCGCTCCCTCAATGCATATCTCAATGGTATGCTCACCAATGAGGAAGTCATCGAAGAAATGCTGAATCTTGCAAAGCAGATTGCAGCGGCGCAAAAAGAAGGCAAGCAGTTGGGACTGACCGCCGATGAACTTGCTTTCTATGACGCTCTGACAAAGCCGCAGGCGATCAAGGATTTCTACAGCAACGAGGAACTGATTGCTATTACCAAAGAGCTTGCGGATACGCTGCGAAAAAACAAAACGGTTGATTGGCAAAGACGGGAATCAGCAAGGGCTAAAATGCGTATGCTCATCAAAAAGCTGCTTAAAAAGCATAAATATCCGCCTGAAGGGATGGAAGACGCGGTTCAAACCGTTATGACCCAGTGCGAACTATGGACTGATTACACGGATATGGACGAACCGAAGCAGAAAATTATTGAGTATTCTTTCCGACCGGAACAATATTTAAGTATGGTTGCAGAAGAACCCGTGCCATACGGGGAAGAAAATTGATTTGTAAAAGACCGGGGGTGAATCGTTGGATTCTCCCGGTCTTTCTTTTACATGATTTCAAATACAGTCTTCAATAGCCGTTCTGTTTTGTTACTTCCGTATGCACTGTGGACTTGGAAATCCCGAACTTCTTAGCCGTCTGCCTCACCGTCGCATTGTGGTTTATGATGTAATTGGCAATGTCCACCGCACGCTCTTCGATATAATCCTTCAAGGTGTCCCCCGAGAATGTTTTTTACATTCTATGAGGGGGCCTGAGGAGTTATGACTTCGGCGCCCTGATATGCCGGCGCTTTCTATCTGAGGAAAATATCCCCGTCCTTCATCACGTAATTGCGGGTCACGCCGAGTGAACAGATCCACCGGCGGGTCTCCAGTGTTCTCCAGGGCCCGCTGTTATAGCCATAGCCCTTGTCATTGTTCCAGAGCCATTCGGGCGTCGGCCACAGGCAGATGGAAGGCGAGACGGCTTCATAGACATCGGCTGCAACGCCGCTCTGCCCATGATGGGCCATCTGTACGATATCGGCCTTCAGATCTTCCGGTGCGGTATTCTCAAGCAGCAGACTCCCGCCATAGCCGCCCAGATCTCCCAGGAAGAGAATACTGACGCCGTTCATCATAACGCGATAGACCACGCAGCTGTTGTTCACAGCCGGCTCTGTCGTGCCGAAGTACGCCTCATTGAGCACCTTAATCTCTATGCCGGGAACATCAATCATCATCCCGGCAGGCAGATACCTGCTGACAGTCCCCTCCGGCAGACGGTCAAGCCGTTCCTCAAATATATCAATAAGCGCCGCGTCACTGTCCCCGACCTGATGATACCAGCTCGGATCCGCCATGCAGGTATAAACATGGTCGATCACGATGCCCGGATCAGGGCGGTTCAGAATATTATACAGGGCGCCGATATGGTCGAAATCCGGATGCGTGATCAGCCAGGCATTGACATGGCCGCCCCGGACTTTGATCTCCCTTAACAGCGTATCCGCGTCTCCTTCCCAGCCGCCGTCTATCACCACCAGACCGCCTTCCTTCGACAGCAGAAGCACGCTCAGCATCTGGGCGCCGGTCCTGCCGTACAGCATGGTCAGACTTCCGCCGTCAAACATCGGCGTCTCGCTGCCGGTGATATACGATGGCTCCGCATACACAGGGACACCGAAGGGACTCGGGTATTTCTGAGACACGCCAGTAAACGATTCCTCTGCAGCAGTCTCGGGCGTTTCCTCTGCCCCGGCCGCCTCCGGATCCTCAACGCCGGCTCTGGGCAACCCCACGTCGCCGGATAATTCCTCAGTCCCGGACGACTCCGTTATATCCTCCTCCGCCTCAATATTCTCCTCTTCCGCAACCGACGGCGTTCCAAACGGCCCGGAAGAAAACGCATACGCGGGGATCTCCGATATCAATGCTGCACTTATCGCCAAAGCTGTGACGACAGCTGTCCGGTATCTCATGATGTTCCTCTTTCTGGTAAGTAACGTGGAAAATCGTCCGCAATCACGCTCCACGCCGCATCCATGCTGTAATATTGCCGCACATACTCCTGCGCACGGCTGCTTAATGCCCGGCAGGCCTCCGGATCCTGATAGATACCGAAAACCGCCTCCGCAAATGCTTCCGCCTTGTCGGCGATCACCATCACATCTTCCGCCTGCGGAATGCCCTCCGCACCGATGGAAGTTGTCACGATGGCAGCGCCATTATAAAGCGCCTCCACAACCTTTCCCTTTACACCCGCGCCGTAGCGCAGGGGTACAACCACCAGCCGCGTGGTATCATAAAGCCGCGCAAGCTCTTCCTCGCTCACAAAGCCCTTCACAACGATGCCGGGATCTGTCTGCTCCAGTGCACGGATTTCCTCGGTCACCCGCGAGCCGACCACATAGAACTTCGGCGGCTCCGCTCCGACTTCCCGGAAGTGCGCCGTGATCAGCGGGTAGATTTCACTCGCAAACCACAGCACCCCGTCCGCGTTCGGCGGATGGGCAAAGCCCCCCACGAAGAGAATGCCTTCCCGCTCCGCAAAATCCTGCGGGATATCGTCCCGAAACGTCTCATACACATAGGCCACGATATCCTTCACAGGGATGCTTTCATCCTCTTCATGGACGGCTTCCCGCTCCACATATGACGGATAGTAGGACATATCCACCTTATGGAACAGCGACAGTTCAATCCCCTTCCAGTAATCGGCGGCACGTCGGCGGTCCGGATCAAGGCTCAGCGCATACTCCCTGCTCTCGCGCAGATAATGCAGGTCATGACCGTAATAGATCAGCTTGCAGTCCGTGTTCTCCCGCAGGTAATCCACATATTTGATCGCAATATGCGGACGGTTCAGGTACACGACAGCAATGTCAGCGCCATGCGCCGAAATCCAGTCCCAAATGCCTGCCTCGTACTCCGCGCCGGACAGAATCTCAATTCCCATCTGCTCAAGCGCTGTGGAATACGGCTCCTCATGCGCGAAATTATCGCCGAGGAACTTGACCGAATATCCCTGTTTTAAGAACATCTTCAGGTACTGATAGGTGGTTTTGGACCCCGCGTCCCGATCGAAGGTCGGCACATAATGGTCAATCACCAGAATGACCGGCCGGCCCATACTGCGCTCACGGGCGCGAAACGGATCGGGATTACCGGTATTCTCGCACTGATGTTTCAGCTCATCAGCCCATTTTTCACGGAATTTCACGGTATTTTCTAGCTGATAATGCTTCAGGCCGCTGCCCTGCACATCGGTTCCGTTCGAAATCCCTTCGTAATGGATCACCTTCGAAAGCGGCTGGTACACCACGCGCAGGCCGGCTTTCCGCACCTCGAAAGCCAGGTCGGAATCTTCACAGTAAGCCGGGGCATAGCGCTCATCGAAGCCGCCGATCTGCTCCCACAACGATCTCCGCAGAAGGATTGCCGCGCCGGAAATATAGTCCACATCCTTTACATAGTTATACTGCGGCTTGTCCGGATTGTCAAGTCTGCCGTAATTCCAGCCGGAAGCGTCGCTCCAGATGATGCCGCCCGCCTCCTGCAGCCGTCCGTCCGGATAAACAAGCTTCGAGCCGACCATACCGATGCTCTCGTCGGAACCGATCAGCTTCACCAGTGAGGAGAGCCACCCCTCCGTCACCTGCGTATCATTATTCAGGAACATGATGTACTGCCCGCGGGCCATCTTCGCCGCACGATTGCAGTTCTTCAGGAATCCTTCGTTCGTCTCGTTCCGGCTGACCGTTACGCCCTCCACATAGCGCCCGATATGCTCTGTCGCATCCGTGGAAACATCATCGGCAATAATTATTTCATAGGAAACATCCTTCGTGTGTTCCAGAATCGACACCAGACAGGCGTAGGTATAGGCAATCTGATTGTAACACGGGATGATGACGGATACTTCCGGCTGTTCCTGCCGCGCAAACACCAGCTTCCGATGCTCACGGTACAGATCGCCGATCTCCAGATCGCCGTCCCGCAGATTCCGGCCCTCCTCCGTCCGGTAAAACCGGAAGGAACGGATCGGGTGTCTCAGATATTCTATCCGGTAACGGAGGCGCTTCCTCTGTATCGACCCCTTGGGATACCTCGCGTTGAATTTCTCACCGAGCTTGCGCCGGACTTTGAAAATAAACGCCTCATGTCCGTTCAGGTATGTCAGCGTCTTCCCCATCTCGTCGATCTCATGACGCAGGTCCTTAATTATGATTTCCAGATTCGTCACATGATTGTCCGTCAGACGCCTGATCTCCGTCATCTTGCGGATCGCGGCGCCCTGGTCATGAATCTGGGCCTTCAGCCGGTTCTCCTTCTCGCGCGCCTCCGCAAGTTCCGCCTCCAGACGGTTCACCTGCGCATCCAACTCTGAGAGAGTTTTCGCGGAACGCGGCTTTAACTGATAATTCTCCAGATAAAGGATTTGGTTCTCTCCATGGACATAATACTGGAAATTCCGCTCCATGGAATCGTAGAGCGCTGCCATCTCCGGCGAGATACCGAATTCCCCCAGCCACGCGGTAAGGGTTCCGCAGTCGCTCATCAGGCTCTTAAACTGCCGGTAGGCATAAAACAGGATCCGGTAACGGATAAAATCGATGGGTACCGGAAAATCAAAGACCCATTCATAATCCAGACAGTAGTTTCCTTCGTCGGTAAGCAGAATATTCTCAAAGAGCAGGTCGATATTGGATACGTGAAAGCAGGGAATATCCCAGCCGGATTTTACTGCTCCCGCGCCGGCCAGCCCTTCACCGGCATCAGCCGGCAGCCCGGCGGTTCCTGCCAGTACATTCATCTCCTGTTCCCCAAACACACGGGCGAAGGCTTCCGTCGGAGCAAAGGGCTCGATATCCCCCTCCTCTGCCGCCAGCAGCACATCGATGCTCTGACGGATCAGCTCGACCGGCGCCCTGCCGCGCACAATCTCATCGCTCAGCCGCGACGCCAACGTCTGTCCCGTCAGATACGGAAATGTGACCGCACTCCCGTCGTCACTCTTCTTCCCGGGAAGATACCTCATAAACCCGTGTCTGGCAGCCAGGCTCTCGTATTGGGCGGTAAAATACGCAATATGCTCCTTGCCCTCCTCAGTCAGGGCGCTCTTCTCCACCCGGCGCTCCGCGCCGCCGAGGATCACCGTTTTCAGCTGGAATTCCTCCCGGCGCGTACGGTTGTATTTCATATACTGCGGCCCGTCCTGCGGGATCAGGCTGCCGCTGCGGCGCCAGATCGCCAGATAGGCGTTGGCATACTGGTCAAACCGATCTTCCTTCACCACCTGGTCGAAAGCCGCACCCATGTCAAATAACGGATAATCCGGGAAATCATACGCAACGACAGGATCCGTCAGGTCACCTGTCCGCGGCAGATAACGGTCGGAATAAATGGTCACCGGCAGCTTATAGTCCGGCAGCGGATAATAAAACTCCAGACAGCCGGTCTCCCCGCCGCCCGTAAGCCATTTCGTCAGGGAAGCCTTTGTCAGGCTGTGCGCGTCCTTCACTGCACCAGCCCAGTATTTGATGCCCAGCGGATTGCAGACCGCGGCGATCAGCTCGCCGTCCGGCTTCAGAAGTTTCTTCGCCGTTTCGATCTGGGCCGCGCTCTCCGCTTCGCTCAGCTCGTCCTGCTCCAGATCGCCAATGATCATGATATAATCGTACCTGTCTTCGGCCAAATGCAGGTACTCCGAAAGCGTTCCCTGTACATAATTGATATTCTGATATCCGGCCTGCTCCACATGACGCAGCCGGTTGATCTCCAGATTGGCCCAGGACAGATCAAGCACATCCACCCGCGATACCTTGCGGGCATACAGCCCTGTCAGCGCGCCAAAATCCGAACCCACCTGCAGAAGCGTCCCGTCCGCGCGGAACGGATACCATTCCAGCAGATTCTCCCTCTGCGGAGAAAGGGCGTAAAGATACTCCAGCCTGGGATTCGCGCCGAGAATGACTTTTGAATCCGCGCCATGCGTCTTGATCAGGCCCAGCAGCCTGCGTTCCAATTCTGTCCGATCTCTCTCTGGTCTCATGATGTTCCTTTCCTGATCGCCGGTTTCTGTTCTTCCGCGCCGTGTGGGGCCTTGCCGCCCCTCCGGCCGCCGCTTATGCAATCTGCCGCTTACGGAAGCTTCACACCGTCCCGGCTGACTTTACCGCCTGCACCTCGGACTCCATGTCGTAAACGCCCACCGTATTTTTATTCGAGATCACAGTCAGGCTCAATACGTCGTAAAGGCGGTGGTAGACCACATGCTCGCCCTGTTCGAAGCCGGTGCAGCTCATACTCAGCAGATACTCTCCCCCCTGCAGCGTCATTTTCTGCGTAAAAGAAACCTCGTATTCATCACCGTCCGCCACGGGACGGATGTCCGTCCCCTCGTACATCGTATTCGTCCCGGTCAGCTCGGTTCCTTTCTTATCTTTGATCGTGTAAGTAAAAATAGGCGTCTGAATCGCCGCATGGAAGCGGATCTTCTCGCGGATCGTGAAACGCTCGCCCTTCAAAAGCAGATTCGTCAGGTTCCCCCTCCCGTCGAACAGCCCCATATCATAGATCTCCGCCCGGCCGTCGCCGTACTCGGTACGGTTCGGGTTGACAGCCATCTTATCTTTCATGAGCGCGGGTCGGGACTTTTCGCTGTCGGCCGCCGGATCCGTTTCGGCTGCCGCTTCAGCGCCAGTCGCGCCGCCGTCCGCACCGGTCTTCCGGCTCCGCTCCTCCGCGAGTTCCTCCTCCAGCGATTCCATCTGGTTTGCCAGAATCTTCTTATACAAATCCACCATATGCCCGGCGCTTCCCTCGGCAATGAAATTGCCTTTATTCAAGAGGACGACCTTGCTGCAATACTTGAGGATACTTCCCATGTCGTGCGTTACCATCAGAATCGTCGTACCACGCTCCCGGATCTCCTCCATGCGCCGGTAGCACTTTGCCTGAAAAAATACATCCCCCACCGACAACGCCTCATCCACGATCAGGATCTCCGGCTCCACGTTGATCGCCAGCGCAAAGGCCAGACGGACAAACATACCGCTGGAATAGGTCTTCACCGGCTGATTCACAAACTCACCGATATCCGCAAAGTCCAGAATGTCCGCCAGCTTCGCGTCCATTTCCTTCCGCGAAAATCCCATCATGCTGCCGTTCATATAGATATTCTCAATGCCGGTATAATCCATATTAAAGCCCGCGCCCAGCTCCAGAAGCGCCGAAACCGAGCCGTTCACCGTCACCTCGCCGGTGGTCGGCGTGAGGACGCCGGTAATGATCTTTAATATCGTCGATTTGCCGGAGCCGTTCGTGCCGATGATGCCCACGGTCTGTCCCTTCTCCACGGAAAACGACAGTCCGTTTAAAGCATAGAATTTCCTGTGGTACTCCTTATGGAAGGGGTGCAGGGATTCCTTCAGCCGGTCGATGGGCTTATCGTACAGTTTATAGATTTTTGTCACATCTTTTACGATGATGGCATTCTCCATGAGTTCCTCCTGTTATATCCTTAAGCCCTGCCGGCTCCGAACCGCCGCGTCTGCGGCAGCCGATCTCACATCCCGCCCGTTAAAGCACGTCAGGGAAATGCGGCCGCAGCCGTTTGAATACCTTCAGCCCCACGAGAAACATCGCCGCGGTCACACACCAGAAGTACAGGCTGACTCCCGGCCGCTCCCAGAAGGCGGTGCCGGTCAGCATGCTGTCGCGGTATCCGGTTACCAGATACCAGACCGGGTTCAATTTCATCACCGTATCAAGCCATGCCGGATGGTTCGCAAACATCGCCGGATCCCACATGATCGGCGTCACCCACATCCATACCTGCAGGAAAATACTCACGATCTGCGCCATATCCTTAAAAAATACGTTGACCGCGCTCGTAAAATACACGGCGCCCAGCGAGAAGAGCATCGCCGCAAACGAATAATACGCCGCCTGCAGCCAACTGATCCGGGGAAATGTCCCGTACAGCAGAAACACGACGACCATGATCAGCACAAAGATCACATGTACCATCAGGCAGGAAATCAGCTTGATAACAGGCAGGATCTCCACCTGAAAAACCACTTTTTTCACCAGATAGTTGTATTCCTGCAGGCAGCCCGTGCCCGCATTCATCGCCTCGCTCACAAAAAACCACGGCACGATGCCGGGAATCAGCCACTGCACATACGGATAGCCCGGGATCGGCGGCGCGTTCTTAAAACCCAGCTGGAACACGCAGAAATAAATAAGCACCGTCACCACTGGCTGAATGAACATCCAGACTACGCCAAAATAAGACCCCACGAAACGTTTCCGAAAATCGGATTTCGCCAGATCCCAGATCAGCTTCCGCCGCCGTATCATTTCTTTTGCCAATGTAACCAGATACTTCATCGCCGATTCTCCCGCCGTCTCCTTCCGTGAGCGGTTTCCCCATGCCCGTCACCGGGCGATGGACATGATCTCAAAACCGAAACGTGTCTTTCAGGCCGCCCCATTTCTGATCGCGTTCAGAGAAGATCAGTTCCATGCCTTCCTCGACCGGCCACTTGATGCCGATCTCCGGGTCGTTCCACGCGAGACCACCCTCGTCCCCTGGATGGTAGAAATCGGTCACCTTGTACGCGAATTCCGCTTCATCCGACAGCACCAGAAAGCCGTGCGCAAAGCCGGGAGACACATAAAACTGCTTTTTATTCTCCGCCGAAAGCTCCACACCGAACCACTGCCCGTACGTCGCAGACCTGGCCCGCAGATCGACGGCCACATCGAAGACCCGGCCGCGCAGAACCCGCACCAGCTTTCCCTGAGGGAACTGCTTCTGATAATGAAGTCCGCGCAGTACGCCCTTTACGGACATCGACTGGTTGTCCTGTACGAATTTCATGGTAAGTCCCGCAGCCTCGAAATCGCGCTGGTTATACGTCTCTATGAAATACCCTCTCGCATCCACATGGACTTCCGGCTCGATCACATACAGTCCCTCGATCGGACAAGGGGTCACTTTTATCTTACCCATAACGGCTTCTCCTTTTCCGTATTTTCTTTCCAATTTCCCGGCGCCGCGCGGTTTCGCCCAAATTCCGCCGGATTCTTCCGCATCTTTACAGCCGCAGAGCCGCCTACACCCGCAGGCACACCACGCTGAACAGACGCAGCAGCACGTACAGATTAACGCAGCACATCATAAACAATATACTACGGTTTCCATTCTTTGTCAAAACTATCCGGTCATTTTTGCAGGCCATCAAAAGCGCCGGAAGGAACGGCAGGAAGTATCTGCCCTGAACGCCTTCGATGACCGTGGAAGTTCTGGGCGTCCAGGCAATCAGCATGGACAGCAGAGCGGCAGCCACGCAGACAGCGCAGACCGTAAAAATCCAGATCCGCCGCCAGCCGGTGATTTCGATGCGCTCCCCCGGCACGCGCAGCGCGAGCACCGCGAGTCCTGCGGTGTCGAACACCACGAGAAAATACGGCACATTCAGCACCGGATCAAGATTCCCCAGCAAAGCTCCGATCATTGTCAGATGAATCTCATCCAGCTGATGAAGAAACGTATTGTAGAACATCTGGGCCATAAGAAACGGACGGTGCAGCAGAAGCTTCAGGGAAAAGCCCGCTTCCCCGCTGACTGGAAGCACGGCTTCCTCCACAGCGGCATAGGAACTCACCACATCGGCATTGACAAGCACCATTGCTGCGGCCCATGCGCCGCCCACAACCGCGGCGGACGCCAGCCATCTCCACCGGCCGCCGAACTTTTTCACCGGTATCAGCAGACACAGGCCCATCATCGGCGCATAGATCATCTTGCACGGCCCGGCTGCCGCCATAAGCGCCGCCAGAAGCGCCACATCCCTCACACGCACATGACTGCGGGCATACGCAAGATCGAAACAGACCGCCGAAAACAGAAACATGCATGCCAGGATCATCACGTCATAGGAAAACGACGCCGACAGATGCAGGCTCATCGGAAGCAGCGCCACGCCGAAGAGAACTTCCTTCCCGAAGGGGAGACGCTTCATCGAAAGCCAGGTCATTGTCACAAAAAACAGCAGATTCATGAGGCGGCCCAGATACGCCAGCCAAATACTGTCCAGACGCAAAAGACGCGCGAGCGCGATTCCAAGCGCCTGAGGGAGATACGCCGCCGGTGTCGTGTTCACCGTATACTGCGGCGATTCGGCCATAGCCGTATCCGGCAGACCCTCCGCGCGGGCCTGCTGTTCCTGCGGCGTGTCGAGTCCGGCTGCCTCCGCGTTATAAATGGCGCGGTATGTGCTCTCATTGAGTTCGGATCCGAGAACAACCGAATCTTCGCGCCCGGCTGCGCCGGAAATCTCCCCATCCGGTTCATAGTCCCCGTAGACATCTTCCAGAAAACGGTCCTGCAGCCGTACCAGGATCCTCCCGTTTTCCGCCTGGGCCGGCTGTCCGAGCAGACGGCTGGACAGCTCATAGGCGGTGATATAATGACTGATCTCATCCGGCGCGGACATCGGCGGCAGCACAAACAGATACAAAAGACCGAGAACAAGGCCCACAGCCGGATAAATTGCCGCCAAATCCAAAGATCTGCCGCGTATCTTTCGCAGAAACAGCCAGCCAAAGGCGATTACCGCAGCCAGGACAAGCACCCACAGCAGGAGATACACGCCCACGAGCCACCCATCGCCGGTCGCGGCAGCCCCGGTCCGCACATCCTGAAGATGCCACAGTCCGGCCGCGGCGGTCAGCGCCGCCATGATACCGATTGTCCCGAATCCCCTCCGTTTCTCCATCTGCTCCTCCGCTGTCTTTCTTCCCTCTGCCGGTCTGCCGCATTTTGCTTTCCGTGACAGTTACCGCTCTTCCTGCCGCTTTTTCTGTCCGGACGCCGTTTCCGCCGCCTGCCGCGAGGCATCCGGCTTTTCGGCCATAAGTTTCCGAATATATGCCTGTTCTTCCTGCCGCTCCTTGTCCTCTAACGCCATCTGCTGCACCAGTTCCCTGATCTTCGTCTCCAGCTGCGAGATGTGGATCGTCATCCCAAACACCTTCACGATCAGCACAAAGATCGCGAACAGAAACAGGAAGTTTGCCGTCGAATAGATTCCCAGACAATGCGCCGCAAAGTCCGCGGCCGCCGGGAACAGGCTGAACACTACGAGCACGAGCGCCAGCACGATCCAGAAGACCGCGCTCTCGATCTGCAGCCTGGACTGGCGGATCCGGCGTATCATCAGAACCATTGTCGCCACCGACACCAGAATCAGCGCGATCCGCAAAGTCACCGTCATCATCGCCTACTCCCCCTTACTCCAGTAATCCGGATTTCCGGTACATTTCAAAATGACCCTCTTCGGCAGAAAACGGTACAGCTTCCCCAGCCGGTAGCCCAGAAACTTACAGCCGCTGCCGATCACCAGAGACGGCAGCCAAAAGACGCGGCCGGTTCTCACAAGCCACCCCGCCGTCTGCTTCACCATGCGGATTCCCTCGCCCTCCGACGGCAAGCCGGCAAATACCTCCGGATGTTCCGCCTGGGACACGCCCAGATCGAAATTCCGCCGAAACTGCCGGCCCCAGGTCAGATTGTGCGAATGGATCACCTGCGCATCCGCCGCATATACGACAGCGTATCCCGCCTTTACGGCCTTCGCGGCGTAGATCATGTCCTCATTGAAGATCGTCTTCTCCGCAAAACCGCCCAGCTTTCCGAAAATATCCCGGCGATAAGCGCAGCAGACATTGGAAGCGAAATAAGTCTTGATCCCCAGACGCGGCAGGTCGTCAGCAGTCTTCACGCAGCTTTCATCCGGATAATTGAATCTCCTCGCATACTGTTCGACCGGCCGGCAGTCTCGAGCCGCAAGCTGCCTTGCATAGGCGACAGCCGCCGTCTCCCGCTTCGGCCCCCGCCGGTCAAGCGCCGCCGCCAGCCGCTCCACCAGCCGGTCGTCCTGCGGAACGGCGTCGTCCGTCATGAATATCATGATATCCGCCTTCGAATATCCGGCCGCGCGGTTCCGGGTCCCGCCGTGGTCGTATTCCGCCTTCGTCAGGTAATGAATCTCCATATTCGGAATTTTCCGGTAGCTGGCCTCGTTCCAGCCGTTTTGTTCCGTCTTCATGACAATGATCCGATTGACCGGATAGGTCTGCTTCGCAAGCATTGCCAGAAGCCGAGCAAACCGCCGGTCCGGCCGGTATACCGGGATGATCACATCGACGCTCGCGCCTTTTGACGCCTCATCCCTGCCGCTGTCATATATCATCGTCCCTGTCTCCATAATCTCTCCCTTTCCGCCCTTTTGTCAATCCATCCTGCTTCCCTGGGCCCGTTGCTTCTCCCCATAACGCATGCACAGCCGCGCGCCGCCCACAAAACCGGCCGCCATAAGCGTCATCAGCGCCAGATATGCACAGGCCGCGCCGGAAATAGCGCCCCGCCGCACCAGCGCAGGCGCCAGAATCACCGCCAGCACCGTCATCACCGCATAGATGCCGAAGATCACCTTCTGTCTGCGCAGGATTACCAGCACATAGTAATACAGATTAAGTATCGCATAGAAGCCGCCGCCCAGCACCACCAGCACGAACGGAATATGGTAACGCGTGAGGCTTCCCGCATAAGCATCGCCCAGAAGCATTTCCAAAAGTCCGAGCACCGGCCTGCCGAGAACCGCCGCAAGCGCCACGGCCAGAAGGCTTAAGGCGCCGATCAGCGCTGAAATCCGGCCCAGCATCCGGTGAAACGCGCCGAAATCCCGGCCGTTCCAGTCATTGGTCAGGCTTGTCAGCACCGGTCGGATCACAAAACCGGCCGCCAGATTGATCACAGACGTAGGCATGAAAATGATATTGAAATACCCCGACGCCGCGTCATCCATACAGGCGTCGATGGCATATTTAGCCGATGAAAAAATATAAAAATCCAAAAAAACCGACAGAAACAGCAGCGAAGCCGCCCCTGTCAGCGGCCACAGCCGTTTCCGATCCCAGGCCGTATCGACTGCCGGAAGCCGGCGGATCACCACCGCGTCGAACAGGAACACGCCTGCCGCCTGGGCCGCCGTCCCCGCCGCGCAGGCGGCGGTCAGCGAACGACTGAGCACAAGAACCGCCAAAAACGCCGTCACCGACAGGAGTGTCCGGAACGTGTTCGATTTCCCGGTCAGATGCAGGTGCCCCTGCCGCTGAAACTCCGACTCGTACACATCCGCGAAACCGTCGATCACCTTGTAACAGATCAGCAGAAAAACAATAACCGCCTTTTCCGGCGTGTAACCGCTGACGAGCAGATAGCCCGCGCCCGCAAGAAGCGCCGCCCCGCAGGTCAGGAAGCGATGCCGCAGATAATCGCCGAAGCGGTACTCGCCGCGTCCGTCCGTGATCTGGAACGGCCGCAGGCCGAAATACGCCACAAGAAACATCTGCTGTCCGAGCGTACTGTAGCCAAAGGCAAAGATTCCGCCCTGTTCCTCCCCGACGATCCGCATGACCGGAAACGCGAGAACCATGCTGGCGAATGCATAGCAGAAACTGCCGATCATGTTCCAGATAATATTCTGCTTTTCCCTGTCGGCGGCGGGTCTCATAAGAGACGCCGCCAGGCGGTCTGCCAGATTCACGGCGGGTAACTCCCTTCTTTTCCGAATTGCGGCGCTTACACGCCGCTTAGCGCTTCCGAAAGCCCTGTATGATCAGAATCGACAACAGCATACGCGTCATATATCCGGCCGCTACAGCGGGTTTCAGATAGCTTTCGCCGCCCATACGGGGGGCAACCGTCACCGGGACTTCGGCAACGCGTGCACCCTGCTTAAGCAGGTAGGAAACCGTATCCGGCTCCGGCCCGTAATTCAGTTTCAGCGCGAACTCGCGAATCATATCCCGGCTGAACAGGCGCATCCCGGAAGTCGGATCTGTTACTTTCACGCCGGTCGTCAGCCGGATCGCCCCCGAAATAAGGCGGCTGCCGACCATCCGCATCGACGCCCCCTTATGCCCTTCCAAAAAACGGCTGCCGATCACTATGTCATAGCCTTCTTCCATCTTCCGCCGCATCGGCTCAATATATTCCGGCCTGTGCTGGCCGTCTCCGTCAAACTGAATCGCGCAGTCATAGCCGCCGCGGTAAGCATATTTCATCCCGGCCTGAAAACACCCGGCCAGTCCCAGATTCACCGGCAGATCCAGCAGGTGATATCCCCGCTCCCGGCAAATGGCCGCCGTGCGGTCGGTCGAGCCGTCATTGACCACAAGATAATCAAACTGCGGGCAGATCTGCACCAGCTCGTCCACAACCTTCTCAATATTCGCTTCTTCATTGAACGCCGGTATGATCACCAGCAGCCTCTTCATCCCTGCCATCTTCGCAGCTCCCGTCTCTTCCTTACCGTAAAATCAGATCGCAGATCAGATCCACGATCTCCGGCTCCAGTTCCGCGTACAGCGGCAGCGTCAGCACCTGCCGGGAGATCCGCTGCGCCACCGGCGTCGCCGCCGCGTCGAACCGGTCCCTGTAACAGCGATAGCTGTTAATACACGGATAAAAATATTTCCGCGCGTGGATATCATGTGCCGCCAGCTCCGCAAAAACCTGGTCGCGTTCCTTCCGGTAACCGTCAAATACCACCGGCATATAGGCGTAATTATAGCGGATACGCGGATTCTCCGGACTGAAACAGATGCCGCGCACGCCGGAAAGACGTTCACGGTAACGCGCCGCCAGCGCCCCGCGCTTTTTGATCTCCGCATCAACGCGGCGAAGGTTTAAGATGCCCATCGCCGCCTGAAACTCGTTCATTTTCCCGTTCGCGCCCACCGAATCCACGCTCTCATAGCCGGTGATCCCGAAGTTCTTCAGCTCATACAGCACGGGCGCCAGCGCCGCATCGCGGAAAGTGACCGCGCCGCCCTCGATGCTGTGAAAGACCTTCGTCGCATGGAAGCTGAACATCGAAGCGTCGCCGAAGAGTCCTACTCCCTGCCCGTCATATGCTTCACCGAATGCGTGCGCCGCGTCGTAAATAACCTTCAGATGGTGCCTGTCCGCAATATCGGCGATCTTCTTAACATCGCAGATATGTCCGTAAACATGTACCGGCACGATCGCCGACGTGCGCGGCGTGATCAGGCTCTCCAGCCTGTCCGCATCTATCGTGTAATCCACCGGATTAATGTCGCAGAAAACCGGCGTCAGGCCGTTACGCACGATCGCGTGAGTCGTCGACGCAAAACTGAACGGCGTAGTAATGACTTCGCCGCGCAGATTCATCGCCTGAAGCGCCAGTTCCAGCGCCATATGGCCGTTCACAAACAGTTCCAGATTCGGCGTATGCAGATAGTTCTTAAGCTGCTCCGAAAACTGCCTGTGGTAGACGCCCATATTGGTCAGCCAGGCGCTCTCCCACAGAGGCTTTATCATCTCTACGTATTCCTCCAGCGGCGGCAGCGATGAACGCGTTACCGCAACCGGCCGGTCGGGTCTGTCTCCAGTCATGTCTCTCTGTCTCCTTGTGCGCCGGCAGACTATCCGGCGGCGCGTTATCATTCCGTTACATCAGCTTCGTCCGGTACTCCGTATACCGCTTCACCAGATACTGCGGCCGGACCTCCCGCATCGCCTCGACCGGTTCCCCGGTAAAGCATCGCAGATGATTTGCGACCATGTCGTAACCGGCCATACAGGAGAAAGCGACGCCGCCCGAAAAGCGCGGGTTACATTCAAGGAAATACCAGTTTCCCGGACGTTCCTCCACAAACTCGAAATTCACGCAGCCGACGACGTCCAGTGTGCGGGCGATGGCCGCGCACTGCGCTTCCAGCCGCTCATCGCGGAAGACGCAGACCGAAAGGCCCGCGCCGTTTCCGGTGCGGAGATACTCCCGGCGGGGGAGACAAACGGTCCGGCCGCTCCCGGCGGATGCATCTGGGTTCCCGCCGGCGGCATCTCCCCGCCATACGGCCGTATCCCCTGCTGCGCTTTCTTCCGGCGCCTTTCGTACCACATCTACCGTGACCACATATCCCTCGATCTTCGGCTGCACCAGATAGGAATCCGCGACAGCCGACAGACGCTCCGCTTCCAGCCTCATCTGCGTCGCGTCCGTCACCGTCAGCAGTCCCTGACTACTGCGTCCACGAATCGGCTTTAAAACCGCCGGGTACACCAGACGCCGGTAACCGTCGGCCGCTTCCGCAGCCGTCACCTCCGACAGACGCCGGGTCGGTATCGTGCGGCAGACACCGGCCTCACTCAGCCGCTTCGCAGCCGCCCATTTGTCACGGCAGAGACGGATGGACTCCTCCGGTGACAGGCAGACAGTCACGCCCAGCGCCTCTGCCTCGCGCCTCCATCCATTGATCACATCGATCTCCGCGTCCGTCAGCGGCACCAGATAATCCACCTTCTCTTCCCGGCAGATACGACCCAGAAACGCCAGATATGCCTCCGTGTCTGCCGCGAGCGGCGCCCGGAAGAAAGCGTCCACTTCCTCAGACGCGGCTAGCCACTCTGCCGGGTAGATATCACAGCCGAGTACCCGGTAACCGATATTCCTGCTGATCCGGATCACCGCCTCAGCCGAAAAGGAGCCGATGGCCGTTACCAGTATTGTCTTCCTATTCTCCATCCTGCAATCCCCCGCCATTATGCAGCTGTGCGCCATCCGTGTGATACAACCGGTATAACAGACGGTAAAGTCCGGGCGCTCCCGTCTCCAGCCGGATAAAGAAACGCGTCCGCAGGTTCAGTTCCCGGTAAAACTCCCGGTACTGCGGAGACAGCACAGTCTGATAATCCTTCGTATTCACCTTTGTCAGGAAGAAAAGCCTCTCTGCCGCATGCGTGACCGCCTCATGGAAACGCCCGCCGCTCGCCCGGTCGAAGGCTTCATACATTTCTTTCATCTGCAGGCAATACCGGCCGGCCTTCTCCTCCCGGTCGCCCTGTTTCATCAGTTCCGTCCAGGAAGATGCGCCGCCGAGCCGATAGACACACATTGGCCTGTCCATATAGTATGCCCAGCCCGCGGCCGCCGCCATCAGCTGCAACGGAATATCCGCAATCGGTGCGTTGACATAATACGCCGGCAATTTCTTCACAAGATCCGTACGAAACATCAGCGAAGCGGTAGGATATCCGGAGACCTTGTCAATGACCTCCTCCGGCGAGAGCCGCCTTTCGCTCCGGTACGGACGCATCATCCGCTCAGTCAGCGCACGGCTTTCCACCTCCACTTTCGCACTGTGAAAGACAAGCGAGCAGTCCGGGTTCGCCTCCATAAAATCTGCCTGCCGCTGCAATTTCCCGGGATCTGTCCAGTAATCGTCACCCTCGCACATTGCGATATAGCGCCCCTGCGCCCGCGGGAAATTATAAGTGCCGCTGATGTTCGTAATGCCCTGCGAATAGCGGTTTTCTGTCTGCAGAACCGGCTTTATCACATCCGGATAACGCTTTTCATACTCCCGGATGATATCCGCGGTTCCGTCCGTCGAAGCATCGTCATGAATCAGCACCTCATACGGAAAAGACGTCCGCTGACCGAGAAAACCGTCCAGTGCCGCGCGGATATACGCACTGTGATTGTACGTAAGACAGCAGATACTGACAAGGGGCTTTGTTCCGGCCTCTTTCATTTTACCATCTCTTTCTTCCGATTTTATAACAATCTGTGTACATTACTTTTCATTTTGCTTACGATTTTACCATGAAGAGGTAAAAAAGTAAATTAGATATGGTATTTTCCGCTCAAATATGGTAAATTAATGACGTACATCAAAAGAGGAGGAGTTTTTCATGCATAAAAGCTTTCATATGTTCCTTATATTCACGCTTATGACCGGCATGGCGCTGGGTCTGCCCCTCACGGTAACGGCCACCCAGCCGGATACCACCGCGGAAGCCTGGGGGGCCGCTGAGCCGGCACCGCAGACAGCGGAGGTCCCTGTGGCCGCTGATGTCCAGCAAAGGGTTGCTGCGGCTTCGGTAACGGTGACGCTCCTTCAGCCGGATCAGACGTGGACGAATGTCATATACGCGAATACGGCAGGAGCTGGCGTATCTGCTCCCGCCGGTTTTATGTCCATGTGCGTCTATCATACAAGTCTTCCCGGCGATGTCATGTACCGTACCTACACCTCAGCCGCAGGCTGGTCCCGCTGGGCCATGGACGGGGAGCATTCCGCGTGGAGTCAGGGCGTTCTGGTGGAGGCGGTTCAGATCCGTCTTAAGGGCGTTATGAACGATTATTTCGATGTCAGCTACGCGGCGACATTGAATGACGGAACCGTCTGCAGCTGGTCCTATAACGGCGCTACCAACGGTACGATGGGCGCCGGCAAATACATTACCGGCCTGCAGGTGTACCTGTCTTTTAAAGGTTCCAACAATACCAACGGCGCCGCCGGTCAGGTTGTGTCCGCCACGGGCTATGACGGCATCCAGTTTAACGGCGGGCTTCCCGTATTTGTAAGCGGCACCGGCCAGCCTTACACCGGCTGGGCATGGCATGGCAATGACATGTACTATTTCGTGAACAATACCGCCGTCACTGGCTGGCAATACATCGACGGCTACAAGTACTATTTCAATGAAAGCGGCAGGCTGCTTACAGATCTGGAACCGATCCTCGGCGCAAACGGGCCGTTTCTGATCAAGATCAACAAGCAGATGAACTGCACGACTGTCTATGTACAGGACGGTGACAACGGCTATATCATCCCGCTTAAGAGTTTCCTGTGCTCGACCGGAGACGATACGCCGATCGGCACCTTCCACTCCCCGGAGAAGCTTCGCTGGCAAACGATGGTTCATGACGTTTACTGCCAGTACCTGACGCGTCTGGGGTACGGTTTACATATTCTGCTGCATTCTCCTGTTTATAACGCACCCGATCCCCTGGCGCTGCAAACGGATACCTACAATTACATGGGCATTGCCCGTTCTGCCGGCTGTATCCGCTTCATGGTCAAAGACTGCAAATGGATCTATGAGCACTGCCCGGTCGGCACCACGATTCAGGTATACAACTCTATCATCCCCGGCCCGTACGAGAGGCCGTGCATTCCGGAACTTATCTCCCTGGCCCAGACCTGGGATCCGACTGATGTAGAAGCCGTGGCGCGTGTGACAGGCCAGACAGAGCAGGAAATTCTGGCGGCGCAGCAGGCTGCTGCCGAACAGGCGGCTGCCGAGCAGGCTGCTGCTGAACAGATTGCAGCGCAGCAGGCCGCACAACAGCCGTCACAGACCATCATCGTCCCGCAGTCTGTACCGGATGAGCAACCAACTGCTTCGGGCGGACCGATGGCATCGATAAAAACGAGTACGATACCTGAAACCCAAGCTTCCAGCGAACCGCAGGGAGGGCCGCTGGGAATAAGATAACAAACGGAATAAGATCACGAACCGACGTAAGATAACAGGCTGACGCCAAAAGGAGCCGCCCGCATTGATCTTGATCTGATCAACACGGGCGGCTTTCTCTGTCGGGTTAACAGCAGAGCCAGCAAAGTCGCTTACGGACGGCCAATATGTCTGAGCGTCTCTGTCAGATACCGGAAGGATTCCAGATGCAACACCCAGGCCAGCCCCGCATAGACCGCTGCGCCCGCGCCGATCTGTACCGCCAGTTTCAGCCAGGCGCCGCCTGGCAGTACAAACTGCAGGGCGTAAACCACGGCGCACATCACCACAGACAGCAAAAAAGACGGAAGGATATCGCACCACTGGCTGCGGATACTGTAACCGAGCAGCCTGCGGTTCGGCCAGGCGTTGATAAAAACGCTAAGGAAATCGCAGACCGCCTTGATCGAAACCATGATCACAGGACTGTAACGAATTCCGATCAGCAGGCCGGTCAGGCTGACGGCTTTTTTCAGTACCTCCAGTTTCAGAAATACATCGCTGCGGCCCATGGCGTTGATTGCCTGGAGATTCGTAATATGAACCGGCCAGAATGAATAGGAGATACACATGATCCGCAGAAACGGCACGCAGATCAGCCATTTCTCTCCCAGAAGCGCAAGCACGAGCGTATCCGCAACCGCGAACAGCCCGAAAAGCATCGGCAGGACGAGAAAGGAACTTAAACGGATGGCCCGCCGGACCATGGCGCGCACCTGCGCCATATCGTCCTGCCGGGATGAAAATGCCGGCAGAAGCACCGCCTGAATCGCAGCACCGAGATTGCTGACGATAAGCTTCGGGAACTGGTCGCCGCGGTTATACGCTCCCAGCAGTTCTTCATTGTAAATCTTCCCCATGATCAGGCCGTATAGATTATTAAAAACCGTGTCAAGAAGCGAAGCCGCCAGAAGCTTCCATCCAAATGACAGCATCCCGCGGATGCGTCCCAGGGAAAAGGCCGGACGCGGCTTCCAGCTTACCGCCGCGAAAAGCGCCAGCATCAGCGCAAGATAGTAAGCGAGCTGCTGGCCGACCATGGCCCAGGCGCCGAAACCGCGATATGCCATCGTGATACTGACCGCGCCGGAAATGACAACGGCGAACATCGTTGAGAGAAACAGCCCGCGAAATTCCATTTTCCGGGAAACATAGGCTGTCTGCACAGAGATAACGGAACCCGGAAAGAGCACCAGACCCAGCACACGCAGAATGTCACCCAGCAGCGGATTCTCATAGAAGCGGCCGATGGCGGGAGCCGACACGAAAAGCAGCGCGTACATCACCGCCGCAAGCATCAGTCCAAAATAAAACACCGAAGAAAAATCCGTCTCGTCGGAGTTCTTCTTCTGAACGAGGGCAGTGCTGAAGCCGTTCTGGACGATCGCATTGGCAATGATGATAAAGATCATAACAATGCCCACCAGACCGTACTCTGCCGGGCTTAAAAGCCGCGCCAGAAGAATCGCCACGACGAACTGAAGTCCCTGGGCGCCGCCGTTTTCCAGCAGCTTCCAGAACAGTCCCTTCACAATCTTGCCCTTCATCT
Organism: uncultured Lachnospiraceae bacterium; assembly: GCA_947599905.1. Classification (GTDB taxonomy): domain Bacteria; phylum Bacillota; class Clostridia; order Lachnospirales; family Lachnospiraceae; genus UBA3402. The sequence continues at coordinate 3,599 of CANQFR010000017.1, read as the reverse complement.
CCGTCTCAGCCGGCATCGGTCTCACCCCCGCTTCCTGTTATCCGCAGGAATATCCGGGTTTCCGCACGAACGACCGCAAACCACAGCTTCGCGATCCCATTCCGCACCGGCCCGATTCCCAGATAATGTTCCATATCATACAACACGCTCGTCTCCCTCAGCCGCTGGCGTCTGATCGCATCGGAAACAGATTTGCTGACAGACACCGAGTCCTCGTGAATATAATAGTCGGTCAGAAGAAGCACCGTCCGGCGTCCGGCCGCTTTCATACGCCGTCCCAGAACTGTCTCCTCCTGATACAGGAAGAGACCCTCGTCATAGCCGCCGCAGGCCAGAAATGCCGCCGTGTCCACCATCAGCATCGAACCGTGAACCACATCCACATAGGCCGCAGTCCGATCCCGATAATAAGATGCAGGATAGTAAAGACGGTTACAGAACAAGCGGCGGCTGAGCGGTCCCATATAGAGCAATTCGCCCGTGAAACCATGAAGACGCCAGGCGTTTTTCGGGACAATGTTCATGGCTGTATTCCCCTTATGGGGCCCGCATCCGGTCGGACCGGCGGTTTCCCGCGCCGGCTTTTCACCGGCTGCGGCTGCTTCGCCGGCAGAACAGTTTATCTCTCCATCCGGCAAGAGCGTCCCTTCCACAGTCCCGTTTATCATCACGGCCGCAGCCACGCCCACATCCGGATGACGCTCAAAAATCCGTCGCAGATGACAGATACAGGAATCCGTAAACATCACGTCCGGATTCGCGATCACGGCATACGCCGCGCCCAGCTGCTCCGCCGCATAGCGAACGCCGAGATTATTGCCCGCACCGTAGCCGCCGTTTTTCTCCGCGCGAATCACGGTAATCTTCCCGCCCGAAAGTTCTTTCAGGCGTTCATAAGAGCCGTCGGTCGAAGCATTATCCACCAGAACAATATAATCCAGCGAGCCGTAGCCTGCAATCCTCTCCGCAAGACGGGCTGCGGTTCCGGAATCATTATAATTTAAAATGACACAGGCCGTGCATGTTCCGTTCTTCCCGCTTCTCTCCGTTCTTCCCGCAGGTACGGGGGCCGCCCGCCGCGGCACCGTTACGCACATTGCCAGCGTCTGCAGCAAAGAACTCTTATAAAAATGATATTTGCGAATCGTCCTCAGCCGCTCTGCCGGCTTCTGTAACGGCAGACCAATCCATGCCGCAAGCGTCTGCCGCTGTTCTCCCGCCAGCCTGTCCCCGTACATCTCCAGAAACGCTGCCGCCTGCGCAAACATCCGCCGGTAATTCTCCGCCACCTGCGCCTGGCGCCCCGGCCGCCCGGCCATTTCGCGTAAACTTCCCGACGGCCTCGCTCCGATTGCATTGGAACCATGCTGGCGGTAGAGGGATAACGCCTCCCTGACACAGCCAATCCGGCCAAAACAGGCCGCACAGAGCGCAATCCACCAATCATGCATAAAGCAGGCACGAGGCATCTTACGTACCAGTTCAAGAAGAGCCCTGTTCATCATCAGCGCTCCGCCGGTCACCGGATTTTCCGTCAGAAGTTCCGCCAGCGTCAGCCGCTCAGGGTTAGAGTGTGTATAAGAAAAAAAACTGGGCGCGATCCGGTTCAGCCCCTCATCCACGACCTCCATATCCGAAAAGGCCAGCGCCGGAACACCACCCGCTCCCTCGATCACGCGTATCTGCGCCAGAAGACGCTCTGTTTTCCCGGGAAGCCAGACATCATCCTGATCGCTGAGCAGGATATAATCGGCATCCGCGTGCGCCAGCAGACGGAAGAAATTCTTCGCAGGTGCAGGAATATCCCCGGAAGGCGCGCCCGAAGCGTACCCGTACCGTCCGGATCTGCCGGAATCCGCGCCCAGCAGTTTTACCTGCCCCGGATTGTTCGCCTCATACTCCCGCAGAATCTCCACGGTTCCGTCGGTCGAACCGTCGTCAGACACCAGAATCCGTAATCCCGGCACATTCTGATCCAGAATCGAATCTAACTGCCGGGAAATATACTTTTCTCCGTTATAAGAAGCCAGAAGCACTTCTATCGTGATTTCGTCCCCCATGCCTGTCCGTCACCTTCCATCTGTCCTGCGGCTTCACGCTGTCCATTTTTCCGTCCACGTTCAGCCTTCCTCACTGCCCGCTGTCTTCGCATTTCTCCGACCTCTCGCATCCGCCGCACGCATCCCGAATATTCTGCTGATCAGCCATCGGGCCGGCGGACAAACGACCGTCAGGTAGTCCATCATATGATACGCGAACAGATAAATTTCCCGGCCCTTCTCCTTCGGCGTCCCCGCCCAGGGAGTAAGGGCCAGATAATATTCATACGCCTTGCGGTAATGGTTCATATTTCCCGCATACCAGGGGCGCTCGTCTCCGGCATAATGAATAATGACCGGATGGCGCTTCGCGTCGCACAGTTCTTCCTCCTTCACCGCGTCCGCGTATACCGGTTCATGCTTCACCAGTTCCTTATAGCTGAAATACCGGTAATTCGGGAAGAAATTATATTTCGGCGGCAAAGGCAGGATCCGCCCTTTCAGAGCGCCGTTGATCGTATCCTGATCGCAGGCAAACAGATTACCTCCTTTTTCCTCATAAAAATCCAGCAGCGCCTTCTCCGCGCCGGTCTGACGCCAGCGCTTCAGATCGATCAAAAGTACTCCCGAATTTACATAAATATCTCTTTCCGACAGACCGATCTCCCTTTTGACCGTCCGGTAAATCGTCGGTTCCATGACCGCGCCCAGTATATTTCCTCTCAGGTCGGTACGCCATAACTCCATAACTGGATGAGCAACCACCGTATCGCAGTCCAGATACAGGACCCGCTCCACTGTATCCGGGAGCAGACGGCCCACAAAGAGGCGGCCCATTGCGCTGATATCGAAACCGCGGGTATTGATCTCCCCGGCAAACTGCGCCTTAATATCTGCAAACTCCAGAAACCGGATCTCACGTCCGTACTGCGCCGCGATGGATTCCAGCTTTTTCTCGCTCTCCGGTGTGATCCCGATGGAAATCACCCAGACCGTGAGCTGCCGCACACGCCGGTTGCGGTCAAAAAGCGACAGCATGGACACGGCCAGATGTCTGGCATAGTTATCATTGGACGCATAGACAATGTTCACGGGACAACCTCCTGCCGAAATACGCCGGAACGATTTCGTTCCAGTGGCCTGCCTGCCCAAATTCACCGGAGCCGTTTCGGCGATCCACTTTCCGGCTCTGTCTGGCACTTCTTCCGATCAGTTCTCACATCCGCTCCGCCGCCCGGTTCAGGGCGGATTCGATTACCTTATCCATATCGTAATACTTGTACTCCGCCAGACGGCCGCCGAAGATCACATTCTTCTCTTCCGCCGCCAGCTTCGCGTACTTTGCGTAAAGCTCCTGATTCTTCGCGTCGTTGACCGGATAATACGGCTCCATGCCCTCCTGCCACGCCGCCGGATACTCGCGGGTAATCACTGTCTTCGGCTGGGTACCGAACTCAAAATGCTTGTGTTCGATGACGCGAGTGAACGGCGTCTCCCGGTCCGTATAATTGACCACTGCTACGCCCTGGTAATTGTCCGTATCCAGAAGCTCCGACTCGA
>CANQFR010000016.1 GCA_947599905.1 uncultured Lachnospiraceae bacterium | reverse complement strand
GTCACCCATCCCTGCGTCCCGCGGATCGCGGTCACCATGGACGATGTGCGGATCTCAAGGGTCTCATCCTCCTTCAGGGGTTCTGTCACGTTAAAATACAGTTCCCCGCTGAGAACATCGATCGTCAGATTCTTTCCCTTATTGACAATCTCAGCCTCGCTGTTCTCATTCAGCTTGGTCAGCTTGACACTGTCCAGATCAATCCACGCAAAGCTTGCTGTCTGCGTTCCCACCTGATAGCCGCTGTAAAGCCCAAGATCTTCTTTGGGTTTCACATCCTTACCATCCCCGTCGGAGACGGACACAGTTCCTTCCATTCTCCTGAGATACATACTTGTGGCTGCTCCGCCGCAGGCAGAGAGGGATATCACGAGAAGCAAGGCACATAACACAGCGCAGGAAACGCTCCGCCGGCACTTCCTTCCCCGTAGTAACGCTGCAAAGAACGAATTAAGGCCGGACTCCCCGGCAGTCATTAAACGAAACGGATTCATTGCTGATCCTCCACTTGTTGGCTTTCTCAGGTTCATCATATCACCATGTGCCTTTATTTTCAATTCCAATAAGCATAAATATCGTCTGCCTTTCCCTCCGGGTCAACATCGGAATTCTGTTGCGGCAGATACAGGTTTTCTATCTGACACAAAAAAAGAAGCCGCTAACCGACTTCTTCACACACTTCATTATCAACTATAACACAATTTTTATTTCAAGTCTAGTCTTTTTTTTATTTTCCTGTACAATGTTAGATATCGAACAGAAAACGACATAAATACCGAAAGGAGCTGCCCATGAACCAGAAGAATACTCCCCTTCCGCTGACGACCCGTGCCGACGAAGACAGATATCTGCGCGAGACCCTGGAAGTCGTAAAGGCCAATACTGCCGACTACAGCCGTCAGGCGACGCAGATGAAGGCGGACATCGACGACATGCTGGAGCATTACCACGATAACGACATGGAATCCCTGACTGAATTGAATAACACCGTAACGCTCTATGAACATGTGAAAACAGCTCTCGAACACAACACCCGCGCGCTTGCAAAGCCATATTTCGGGCGGATCATTTACCAGGACGGAACGCTTCATAAGCAGGAATCGCTTTACATCGGACGCGGCGGCATTTCCCGTGACACGATCCACCCGGTTGTCATCGACTGGCGCGCGCCCGTCGCAAACGCGTATTATGAAAGCGGTCTGGGGCCCTGCTCCTATACCGCGCCCGGCGGTGCGGAAATGCCCATTGACCTGCAGCTCAAGCGCACCTATGAGATTGCGGACGGGAAGCTTCTGGAGTATTTTGACAGCGAAGTGATCGCCAATGATGAACTTCTGACCAGATATCTTGCGAAAAACAAGCAGGCGGTCCTGAGCGAAATCGTCGCCACGATTCAAAAAGAGCAGAACGAAATCATCCGTCTGACGCCCTACCGCAACCTGATCGTACAGGGCGTGGCCGGATCCGGCAAGACCACAGTCGCCATGCACCGCATTTCCTATATCCTTTATAATTACGCGGAACGCTTCCGGCCGGAAGATTTCTATATCGTGGGAAGCAACCGGATTCTTCTGAACTATATTACAGGCGTACTGCCGGAACTGGATGTACACGGCGTACGGCAGATGACAATGGCGCAGCTTTTTACACGGCTGCTCTATGAGGCGTGGGACGATAAAAAATACTGTACCAGCGCCTCAGTCCGGGATCAGATCCGCGGCAGTCTCGGATGGTTCGAAGAATTAAAGAATTTCTGCGACAGGCTCGAATGGGAGTATCTGCCGCGGGAAACTGTCTGGCTGGAAACAGACAAGACGCCGAACGCAGAGCGCATCCTGCTTCTGAGCCGCGAAAGCATCGAAACATACATCCGTTCAAACCCCACCCTTTCCCTGCAGACCAAAACCGACGGGCTGAATGAGCGGCTGACCGCGCAGATCCACAATCATTTTCTGGCACATATCGGACGGTATACAGAGGACGAGCGCAGGGAAATTCTGCGCGCATTCCGTACGCATTTCGGCGGCCGGAAAATGCAGCTTTCGATCTTTCAGCTATACGACGACTTTCTTGCGCAGCAGCGTCTTAAAGGCGTCGAAGTTGTCCCGCCGGCGGAGATCGCAGTTCCGTCCGGTTCCGACTCGTTTTCTGATGACAGGCTGCCGCAGTCTGGATTCGGGGATTCGAAGAATGCCTCTGCGAATTACGGACTGCCGCAGTCCGGATTCAGGGATCCGAAGAAGGTCTCTGTGAAGACCGGGCTGCCGCAGCCTAAATCCGGAGATTCGCGCGACGTCTCTCCGACCGTAGGCCGGTCTCGCAAATCCGCACGGCGAATCACAGAGTACGACGTCTACGATCTGGCTGCCCTTGCCTATCTCTACGCCCGCGTTCAGGAGACAGAAGTCATTCAGGAAGCGCATCATGTGGTCATCGACGAAGCGCAGGATTTCGGCATGATGGCTTATGCCGCCCTTTCCCACTGTCTGCGCGGCTGCACCTATACAGTCATGGGCGATGTGTCGCAGAATATTCATTTCGGGAGCGGACTCAACGACTGGGAAGAGCTGAAGGCTCTTCTCCTTCGGGATCCGGCAGACAGCTTCCGAATCCTGAAGAAAAGTTACCGGAACACCGTAGAAATCTCCGAATATGCGCTGCGAATCCTGCGGCACGGCACATTCTCCGTCTATCCGGTGGAGCCGATCATCCGGCATGGAAAGCCGGTACAGGAAATCCTGATCGCCCCGCCAAAGAGGACTTCCGCAGCAGTACAGAATTCTGCCTGCGGTCAGGATAACTCTCCTGCGCAGGTTTCCGCGGAAGAAATCACACGGCTTCGAAGGCATCTTATCCGGCGTGCCGTCCAGGTGCTCAAAGACTGGCAGACCGCAGGGTACAGCACGCTTGCCGTCATCTGCCGAAACGCGGAGAAGGCCGCCTGCGCAGCCCGGGAACTGGCCGAATTCCTCCCCGTCTGCGGTGATAATCTGGAAGAAGCCGTATTCGGCGAGGGGATCATGGTGCTGCCGGTCGAATATACGAAAGGGTTGGAATTTGACGCAGTGCTGCTTCTGGATCCTTCGGCTGACGACTATCCGGCCGACGATAAACATGCAAAGCTCCTCTATGTGGCCGCAACACGCGCCCTGCACGAACTGTGCGTGATTCATACCGGAAAACTGACCGGACTGATTACCGAGGATCCGCGCTCTTCTGTCAGTGAGTACGCGGATCCGGCAAAGCAGGCGAATCCGGCGTTTCAGAAGAAGACGAAGGCAGATCCGACAACCCTGTTCTTCGCCTCCGGCAAATCCCTTCAGATGCCGGATCAATATGATGCGAAAAAAATACTGCAGAAAGCGCGGCAGCAGGACAAACAGGAAGGGAGCGCAGCTGAATCACAGCTGGCTGCTATGAAGCGTGTACTGAAACCAACCGCTTCTTCATCGGCCATGCGAACTGGCGGGGCGGCATCTCCACCGGCTGGGGTGGCTTCCCTATCGGCCATAACTGCATCCCCAACGGCCATGCCTGCATCCCCAACGGCCGGAGCGGCTTCTCCATCGACCCGGTCTGCATCCACATCGGCCGAAGCGGTTTCCCCACCGGCCGCCGCTGCTTCCGGAAGCGCCTCACGCCCCGGCTTCGGCTCAGCGCCGGCAGCCGCTTCGCTTCTCCCGCCGGGTCATTCCAGAATTGATCTCGCCATCCGCTGGGTCTCGCGCCAGCCCGACGGACTCTGCCTGCAGAGCCGCTATGGCGTCCTGCGGCTGTGTCCCGTCACAGGCAGGATTATTCGGGTCACCTTTTCAAAGCCCGGCCAGTTAAGCGCCGCTGTCCATCCGAAAATAGCCGTCAGCCGGATTGACAAAGCCTGGATGTACCGTGAAATCAGCGGAGCCGTGGAACTCCTGACCGATGACCTCTGCCTTCATATAGACAAGTCCTCAGGCGCTATCCGCTATCTGACACGCGACCGCAGGGCGCTGCTGTCCGAACAGGCAAAGGACTGCCGCCAGCTGGAAGCCGCAGGCGAAGTTTCCCTCGCTGCGTGGCTTTATCTGAACTGGGAGAAAAAGGAAAACCTCAGGGCAATCGGCACTGCAGATACGGCAAATCCGAACGGGAATCCTACTGCGCCCAAAACAGGGCTTCCGCTGCGCGGGACAGCCTGCCTCATTTCCCCTGACGACCCCAGACGTCCATTCCCGCTGATTGTATCGGACCGCGGATACGGGCTAATGCCTGCGGCGACATGCAGGGTCATCTTCTGCGATCAGCCGGCGTACGGCTCCTACCTTCATATCAGCAAATGCGCCCAGATGGATTTCTATTTCCTGCTGGGCGACGAAAAGGAATGCCTGTCGGCGTATGAATATCTGTGCGGGAGATAAGTGACGGCTCACAGAGACTGTCAGACCGCCGGCGGGCGGTACCGCCGCGCAATTTCCTCTGCGACCTTTATCCCGTCTATGGCCGCAGATGTGATGCCGCCGGCATAACCTGCGCCCTCACCGCATGGGAATAATCCGCCGGCAGCGCTCTCGAAGCATTCATTTCGCAGGATGCGTACCGGTGAGGAAGTCCGGCTCTCAATGCCGGCCAGAATTGCATCATAGCGATTGAAACCGGAGATCCGCTGTCCGAAGCATTCGATGCCCTCCAGAAGTGCGTCAGAAAGGTATGCCGGAAGCGTCTCACGGAGATTTGCGAAAGCGTGAAGCCCCCGAAACTGCGGCTCTACCTCGCCCCAGTCATGACTGATCCGGTTTTCCCGGAAATCTCCGAATAATTGGACGGGAATCCGTCCGCCGGCCGCCTGAAACGCCGCTTCCTCCAGCCGTCTCTGATATTCCACGCCTGAAAGCGGCGCATCGCCGCCGAAATCCTTCGGCGTTACGGTCACGATCAGCGCGCTGTTTGCATTGAGGCCGTCCCGCGCATGATTGCTCATGCCGTTCACCGCGAGCCTTCCCGGTTCCGACGATGCGTTCACGACATAGCCGCCGGGACACATACAGAAGGTGTAGACGCCGCGTCCTGACGGCGTCTGGTGCGTCAGTTTATACGGCGCCGGGCCCAGAATCCGGATATCGGCGTCGCCGTACTGGGAACGGTCGATCATTTTCTGCGGATGCTGAATCCGCAGACCTACGGCGAAGGCCTTCGCCTGCATCGGTATGCCCAGTTTCGAAAGCATTGAAAATGTATCCCTTGCGCTGTGGCCGATCGCCAGAATCACAGCCTGCGCAGGCAATACCTCCTCACAGGATACGAACTCTGCATCAAGGCTGCCGCAGCCGGAAACCGCGCTGCTTCGGTTCACAGCGGCCCCGGTATGACGGCCGGTATTGTCTGCCTCTGATTCGGCAGTCATGACTCGCACGCCCGTCACCCGGCCGTTTTCAAGCACCAGCCCGGTCACCTGCGCCCCGAAACGCACCTGTCCTCCCAGGGAAATGATATGCTCCCGCATATTTTTCACGACCTCGGCCAGAACATCCGTGCCGATATGCGGCTTTGCGTCGTACAGGATCTGCGGATCCGCCCCGTGTTCCACGAAAACTTCCAGCACCTTCCGGTTCCGCCCGGACGGATCTTTCACCATCGTATTCAGCTTTCCGTCGGAAAATGTTCCCGCGCCGCCCTCGCCGAACTGCACGTTCGAGCGGACGTCCAGTTCCCCGCTCTGCCAAAAGCGTTCCACCTTCCGGCGCCGCACCGAAACCTCATCGCCGCGTTCCAGAATCAACGGACAGTAACCGGCCTCCGCCAGCATCAGCCCCGCAAACAGGCCCGCAGGCCCGCTTCCGACGATCACAGGCGGTTCGGAAAGCCTTGCACTCCCGGGAGCCGGGAACCGGTACGGTTCCTGAACGGCGAGAGCGACCTGCTCACTCTTCGCTCGCTTTACGATCTGCGCATCCTTTATCCCGTCCGCTTCCACATCGAGTGTATAGATAAACAGAATCTGGTCCTTCTTCCGCGCGTCTACCGACCGCTTCACGATCGCAACGGTTCGAAGGGAAGCGACGGGTAGTTTCAACATATTCGCAGCCTTTTGCCAGAGCTGTTCCCTGGTATGTGTAATCGGAAGTTTCAACTGGGAAATTCGTATCATGCGCTTCTCCTCATTTGTTTGCGATATCTGTAATACCTCGCTGCGTTTCAGCGCCTCACGGCCGGCGCCACGGCCTCTGCCGCGTGGCAACCGGCGACAGCCCCGGAAGACCAGGCCCACTGAAGATTATACCCGCCGCAGATTCCATCCACGTCGAGGATCTCACCCGCGAAATAAAGTCCGCGCACTTTCCGTGACTCCAGACTTTCCGGTTTTACTTCCGACACATCCACGCCGCCGCAGCAGACCTGCGCGTGATCATAGGAATTGGCCGCTTTCACAACTGTCTCAAACTGCCGGATCTGCCGGGCCAGCGCACGCCAGCCTGCTTCCGTCACTTCCCCTGCCGGCCGTGAGGCGTTCAGTCCCGCTCGTTTCAGAAGGACCGCGGACAGCTTATTGTTAAACAGGCCGCACATCCATTGTTCACAGGTCTTCTCCGGCATCGCATCCGCCCGGCTTCGGAGCATGGCAGCCGTCTCCTCCGCCGTCTGCCCTGGCAGGAAATCGATCACCGCTTTCACCTGTCCCCGGTTATGTAATGCACACGACGCGTAACGGCTCACCTGAAATACCGGGATTCCGGAGATTCCGTAGTCTGTCAGCTGCAGTTCCCCCCGGTCGGAAGCTGCCAGACGCCATTCGCCGGCATCCGTTCTTCCAACTTCGACATCATGGCTCTTAGCCCTGTCATTCGGCCTCATATCCCCGACATCTGCTCTTTCGGCCTTGTCATTCCGCTTCGCGGTCTCAGAATCCACTCTGCCGCCCTCGTCCTTCACATACAGATCGACCCGTGCCTCGGTCCGTACCCCTGCGAGCTGCTTATAAAACGGTTCCGCGCAGCGCAGCTGCACAAGCGCCGGAAGCGGCGAAATGATACGGTGGCCGAGTCTCTGCGCCAGATCATAGCCGCTGCCGTCCGAACCGGTCACAGGCGCAGCTTTTGAACCGGCTGCCAGAATCAGGGCATCCGCATAAAAGCAGCCCGCATCCGTCTCCGCAGCCAGCCAGCCGTCGCGGCGGCGCACGTCCTTCACCTGACAGCCCGTCCGCACATCGACACCCAGCCGCTCAAGCTCAGTCCGCAGCACCTGCAGGACGGACGATGCCTGGTCGGAATTCGGGTAGAGATAGCCGCCGCGTTCCTTTGCCAGTATCCCGAGTCCGGCGAAAAATTCCACGGCCTGCTCCACCGGAAACTGCCGGACTACCTTCCACGGGAAATCCGGCTGCGTACACCGGTAGTATTCCGGTTTCTGATCGAGATTCGAAAAATTGCAGCGTCCGTTGCCGGTAGAAAGGAGTTTTCTGCCCACCCGGCCCATATGCTCCAAAACAGTTACGGACGCCCCGGCGCGCGCCGCTGTGATCGCGGCTGTCATTCCGGCGGCTCCGCCGCCGATGATTACGACCTGTCTGCCCATAGAGGCGCCTCCTTTTCCTCCCCGATTCTGTCTGTGCCCTGATTCAATCAGCACACTGATTCATTCCGTACACGTATTCATTCTGTACAATGATTTGCCCAGATGAATATAGTTTACCTTCTTTCGCTTCCCATTTCAACTGATTTTTCAGACAGCCTCCGATGTCTGGCCGTATCGGATTCCGTTCTGACCTCGCATGCGCCATCCCTGTCACCGCGCACTCAGCTCGTATAAGACTCCAGATAGAAGAAAACCTCCATCATGCTGTCAAACCAGATGCCTTCCCGCAGCTTCTCCTGTTCCTCCTGCGGAAAGTCGGTAATCGGGATATGCGTCTGCATACATTCATCCTTCTTGCCTTCCGTAAACACCAGAAGATATCCGGTCTCCGAAACCAGATAAAAGCGGCTGACAGGGGCCGCTGCCTCCGCCGCCTCCGTTGCGTCCGGTTCCTCCTGACGAATCACAACCTGAATCTCGGGACAGGTCTCAGTCTCATAAACTGTATCCGGAACCGAATGCACAAGCCGCATATGCCTGCCGGCGATGCCCATCCCCACGGCGAAACCCGAAAGCATCGCGATTGCGGCAATCAAAAAGCAGATACTGTACCGTCTCATAAGAATTCCTCCTTACGCGGTATAGTATCCGCCCGAACCTGCATTTCTAAACATCAAATCCGATGACTAACGCCGCAGCAGCCGCAGCTTGCGCGCCAGTCCCATAAGCCGCGTCCCGCCCGGCATCCGGCGAAGCTCGTCCTCCTTCACGCCGCCCATCAAAAACAGAAGAATAAAATACACCACGACAGCAGCCGCCACCGCCAGCGCGGTACTCACCAGATTCCCGTTAACCTTCGCGGATAATTGCCAGACACCGTAAGCCACGCCGCCCATGACCGCGGACGCGGCCACGGGAATGACAAATGTCCGGATAATCTCCTGCCGATAGCGCCTGACATGCCGTGCGATCGAAATCGCGTTAAAGACGCAGACCAGCAGCGCAAAAATGATATTCGAGAAGAGCACGCCGTAGATCCCCATCGAAAAGCCCTGTAACATCACATACAGGAGCACGACATGAATCGCCATCGCGATCGCGGCGTTAATGATCGGCGCACGCATCCGGCCCAGTCCCTGCAGAACCCCATTGGTAACCGTGGAAAGCGAAAATACAACCACAGCCGAAGAACCGTAAGCCAGCATCGAAATCAGCATCGTATTATCCAGATTGGGGAACAAAAGCTGAGAGATCGGCCCCGCCAGCACCGCCATGCCGACTGCGGACGGAATGGCGATAATCATAGAAAAACGCACCGCCATCGCGATCCTTACGCGGACCTGCGCATAATGTTTCTCTGCCACCGCCATCGACAGGGACGGGATCAGCGACGAAGAAAGCGCGTTGGCTATCGCCACCGGAATGTTAAAGAGCAGATGGTAGCGGCCGGAATAGATACCCCACTGGGAAACGATCTCCTCCCCGGCCCCCCTGCCTGCCATCGCCTGACCGAAGATCACATTGTCGATAACAGTGCCGCTGTTATATATCGTACTGCTGATCAGAATCGGCAGGATTGTCATCGCCATAACAGAGGAAATGGTTCCGTAGCTTTCCACCGGGCCGCTCCGGTCCCGGCGTATCTGCCTGCGGATCACCGGCCTCTGCGCGAGCAGTAGGAACAGGAAACAAATAAGCGCCGACAGCGCCCCGGCGCCGGTTCCCATCGTCGCGCCGACAGCGCCAAACGCATAAGAATACTCGGTTTCGCCGTAGACGAGATTGGATTTCAGGCCCACGGAAAACAGCATACTTGCCGCAAGCAGGCTCACCGCCGCGTTGACGATCTGCTCCACGATCTGGGAAAATGCGGTCGGCACCATCGTCGAATGCCCCTGAAAATAACCGCGCAGCACGCCCAGATAGGCCATAATCCAGACCGTCGGCGCCAGCGCGCGGAGCGCATAGGAGCAGAACGGCATCTTCAGCATTTGATTTGCCATGTAGTCCGCGCCGAACCACATCAGGCAGAAGCACAGGCCGCCGGCCACAGTTGCATAAAACAGCGCAGCTTTGAGGATGCGGACGGAATTCCGGTACTGCTTAAGCGCGAGTCGCGAAGCCACCATCTTCGAGACCGCCACCGGCAGGCTGTAGGAAGACATAATCAAAAGCGTGGAGTAGATATTGTACGCCGCGCCGTAATAACCGTTGCCTTTATCACCGATAAAATTAGATAAGGGAATCCGGTACAGCATGCCGATCAGCCGCACGATGATACCTGCGGCCGCAAGGATACTGCCCTGTACCAGGAAATTGGAGCCGGCGCTTTTCTGCGCTGCCCTGTTCCGTCTGTTATTCGTCTTTTCCATGAATTTCCGTCCTGGCGAAATCAGCCGTCGGTATGATGCACACCCAGGTCTTGCCCTGATTCAGGATGATTTCTTCATTCTCCATGTTATAATAATGTGTAACCCCGAATTCCCCTTCTTTCTCCCAGCTAATCGGGATTGCCCGGCCGTTCGTGATATAATATCCGTACTGGCCGGTATGTACATCGATGTCGCGGTATTCGGTCGTCGCATAATAACCGCTCGCGCAGTACTGGAAAATGATATTCTTCACCGCAATCGGCCCTTCGCTGCCGAGATGGACGTCGCCGTACTGGTAGCGGTGATAGAGGCCGTCTTCTTCATCATACACAAAATACGGCTTATTATAAACGTATCCGGGAACCACTTTGTAAGCTTCCAACGAATTCTCAAGATTGATCTGCTCACCGTCCACGACGAACTGATAATGCCCCCGGTAGGTGTCGGAATACTCCTGCGAATATCCCAGCTTTTCGATGGCCTTCTGGATGCCCTCAAAGCTTCCGTAGGCGTTATGCGGCGCCTTCCTGTCTTTCGAGCGGTAATAGGCCACGCTCCCGATTCCTTCGATTCCGTTGATGTTGTCGATATACTGCAGATACGGCTTCGCAAAAGTGCTCTGGCCGAAATGCGCGTAGATCGCGTCAAATTCCCGCGCAAAATACACATAATAGGTCCGGCAGCTTCTGACGGAGCCGATCCGGTCCAGATCATCATAATCCTCCATGATCGACATATAGCGGTTCATGCCTCCCTCCACGGGCGCCTCGTAGACGACGCCCGCCCGGTTAATCCCGTAGTTCGGCATGGCCTCCTTGTCGTTGCTCATCATGATCGCAAGCGGGCGGCGGTTGGCCTTCGATACATCCACCATTTCACCGGTCAGATAGCTGCGGATCTTGCCGTCCACCTCAACGCGGTCCTCCGGCTTCTGAACCAGGGACTCCGGTTCCGTCTCAGCTTCTGTCTCAGGCTCCGTCTCCTCGGCGGTTGTCGGCTCGGCCTTTGTGGTCTCCTCCTCCGTCTGTTCCTGCGTCGTCTCCTCTGTGGACGGCTCAAGCGTCACAACCGTCTCCTCTGCCTTCCGGCCGCATGCCATAAGCACGAGGGCTGCGGCGATTACCGGAATCAGTCCTTTCATCCATCTTCTCTTCATCGAAAGTATCCCCTGCCTTTCAGGATTTCCTCCTGTTTATTCTCCATAACGAGGCGTTCCCCGTCTTCCATATGGTCATAACCGCACAGATGCAGCATACTGTGCGCCGTCAGAAACGCCAGTTCCCTCGTCCGGGAATGTCCGTATTCCTCCGCCTGCGCAATGACGCGTTCGACGCTGATCATCATGTCCCCCAGCATCAGTTCGCCGCTCTCCGGGTTAAAGCAGTCGGCAAACGCCTCTTCCGCATGACTGAAATCAGACGGTTTCACAAACGTAAGCGACGGAAAAGACAGCACATCCGTCGGCTTGTCCATCCCGCGGAACTGGCGGTTGACCTCCTGGATCTCCTGATCCCCGGTCAGAACCACATTGACCTCCGTCTCGTAGGGACATTGCTCGTAATCAAGCGCCGCTTCAACCACATCCCGAATAATCTGCTCCCATGGGATCTCCAGTTTCTGCTCCGCCTCGTATTCTATGTTGACCGTCATCTGTGCTTTACTCCTGTTCTCCGGCCGTTCTCCGTCCGAGCCGCGGCGGGCGGTTCCTGTCCGGTTTGCTTCGGTATTCTCCGTCTTTGGGCCGTTCCCTTCCGGGCATATGGTCCATCGGATACCGGTGTCCGCCGCCGGGGCCCGCGCTGCGGGTCTCGTATTCTTCGTAAGCTTCCACGATCTTCTGTACCAGCGGGTGGCGCACAACGTCCGTATTCGTCAGATAACAGAAGCCGATCTCTTCTACCTTTTTCAGAACCTTCACAGCCACATCCAGACCGGAGACGCTGCCGGCCGGCAGATCCTTCTGGGTCTGGTCGCCGGTGACAATGACCTTCGAACCGAAGCCGATACGCGTCAGGAACATCTTCATCTGCGCCGGCGTCGTGTTCTGCGCCTCGTCCAGAATAATATAGGCGTTGTCCAGCGTCCGCCCGCGCATATAGGCAAGCGGCGCGACCTCAATCAGCCCTTTCTCCGCATTGTGCTGGTAGCTCTCCGCCCCCATAATCTGATAGAGTGCGTCATACAGGGGACGCAGATAGGGATCGATCTTGCTCTGCAGATCGCCCGGCAGAAAACCCAGCTTCTCACCGGCCTCGATCGCGGGCCGCGTCAGGATGATCCTGCCGACTTCGCCGTCCTTAAAAGCCTGAATCGCCATCGCCATTGCCAGATATGTCTTGCCGGTACCGGCCGGACCGATGCCGAAGACGATCATCTTCTGACGGATCGCGTCCACATAGGCCTTCTGGCCAAGCGTCTTCGGTTTCACCGGCCGTCCGTTAACCGTCCGGCAGATGATGTCCCTGTCGATCTCCAGGATCTCTCCGTCCTTTTCCGAAAAAGACAATGCCAGCGCGTAATCCACATTCTGGGCAGTAATCGCATTGCCCCGTTTCGACAGTTCGATCAGATTGCTGAAAACGCTCCTGGCCTGACGGACGGCATCCTCCGGCCCGATGATTTTCAGTTCGCCGTCCCGCGATACCATCGTCACATGCAGCGTCCGTTCGATCTTCTTCAGGTACTCGTCGAACTGACCGCAGACATTCCGTTCATGGTCCATCGGGATATCAATGATCGTTTCCATCACACTCATCTAAATCCAGTTCACTCCTCATCCGGCGCTTCCGGTACCTGCGGCGGACGGGGATTCGCAATCTCTTCCTCCGCTCTCACCGTGCCCTCGACCAGATAGTCTGCGCCATACTTTAGTATTTTAACATCTTTTTCTATAATGTGTACCCCTTTTTCACATAAATTTTCAAGAAACTTCGCCTGTTCGCGGTCTGCGGCCGCCATCAGTTCTTCTTTCGTGCGGGATCTGTCATAAACCGCGTATTCTTTCGTCACGGTTTCTTCCCCAAAAACCGGCAGATAGAAGTCTCCGAAGAGGTGCAGCTGGATGGTTTCGGACGCCGCGTTCCACTGTGTCCCCCTCCCCTCATTCCGGCCCGGCTGCGTCAGCAGATGTGAAAGTCCCAGCCGCTCCAAAAGCGGCCAAAGGCCTGACGCATGCAGGTCGGCCGAATCCGGCAGGAGATCTGCCAGCCCCGTCTTCTCCGAAAACCACGCGGCAAAGGAGGCTGCGCCGTCCCTGAGTCCGTCCGATACTTCACCACGGGCGGGAAGCCGCAGTCTCGCCCGAAAAGCACCGATCCTCAGCGTATATTCGCGCCTCACGCGTCCTGTCGGGACCTCCTCGCGGATAAGTCCCGGCAATCTGACACGATAGCTGTAGGCTGTCTCCGCATATACATCCGCATCGGCGCGGACGTATTTCGTGCGCACCACCTCTCCCGCGTCGTTCATTACCGACAGGGCCGAAGAAACAAGCAGCTGGCCTTCCTCCACCGTATCTCCCGGCGACACGCAGGCCTTTCCCTGTCGCACGATCATCCGCGTAATCAATCCGGCGTGCGACGCGGCCAGCTCGCACGGGGCGTCGTCCTTTTCCGGAACCGCCGAAAGCACTTCATTTTCCTTGATGCGCACAATCAGCCGTGTCCCGCTCACGCTCGCCGAAACCCAGGTGATCTCATCGAATGCGCTTCTCAGCGACTCCTCCAGGTCTTCGCACGAGATAACCGATTTGCGCATCCCGCAGTGAATATTCAGAGATTCCAGATATTCCGTCAGCGTCTCGCGGCTGTAATGATAATTTCCTTCAAAGGTAATATTCCATATAAACAGGGACAGAGCATACAAAAGTCCCGTAAATATCAGAATTCCGCAGACAGCACCTTCGCGCCGCCGGTTTTTCTCAATAAAAAAAGGAAGCCCGTACCTTCCCGCGATCCGCACACGAACGCCCGCCTTGCGTGCAAATGGCCTGATTCTGCGAAACTGTGCCAGTTCCATACAGCATTCGGCCACATCCTCGCCGCAAGCGCGCAGATCCCACGGCTCAATACCGTTCATGCTGCAAAGGTTCAGAAACCGCTCCAGGCCGTTTCCGCTGATTGTAAGCCGCAGATATCCTTTCCGGCTGCTGCCTGCCCCATATGCCAAGCCACATTCCCCCGTATCGTCCGATTAGATTCAATTCCGGCATTTTTCACGGTTGCCGGCATTATCTTACCGCAAACTCCACGCCCTTATCCAAAGCGCTTCTCAGGCTTCCGTACGCACGGAAATGATCTGTCCGCCGATCAGCATCTCATCCTTCGTATAATATTCGACCACAAGACGCTTCCCGCATACAATCACGCGGCAGGTTCTGGCCCTGAGTCGGATTTCCTCTTCCCCGAAGCATTCAATCCGGTGATAGTTCTCGATATGTACGTTCCTCCGGCCGAGCATCGTGATCACCGGCTCACCGGGAATCACATCCGGAGGAATATGCAGCGACTCCGCCACGCGGCATTTCAAACCGTAAAACATCATCCTCATCCCGCGCGTCGTTTACTTCAGCTTATGCGTAAGAGGAAGCGTTTATGACGGAGCAAAAAAGCCCCCGGCTGCAATAACCGGGGACTCGAACATACGAATCAGAATCAATCAGTTATACTTCCTTTTTCTCGCAGCTTCGGACTTTTTCTTACGTCTTACGCTGGGCTTCTCGTAATGCTCTCTCTTACGGATCTCCTGCTGAATGCCTGCCTTTGCGCAGTTTCTCTTGAATCTGCGCAGCGCACTGTCCAGAGACTCGTTATCTTTGACGATTACGTTCGACATCGCTCACACCTAACCTCCCTCCAGTTGCTTATTTGTGCACATACAACTGTTTGGGTATTCCTAGCACTGTCATGATTATAACCATAAAATTGTCATTCGTCAACTGCTTTTTTTCGCTGAAAACGACTTTTTAACAGTTTTTAACCCGGTTTTCATCCGAGCTGCCGGAAAACCCCTGCGCAGACAACGGGATCAGCCGTGAATCTGACCGGCTATCACCCTGGCTGCCTCTTCCAGCGCCCGGTCAATGCCCGCCGGATCCTTGCCGCCGGCCTGAGCCATGCTCGGCCGTCCGCCGCCGCCTCCGCCGACTAGTCCGGCAATCGCCTTAATCAGATTGCCCGCATGGGCGCCGGCCTTCTGCGCCGCGTCCGTAGCCGTAGCCATCAGGTTCACCTTGCCGCCCTGAGAGGAAGCGATGACAATGATACCCTCTCCCAGCTTCTCCTTCATCTGGTCGCCCAGATTACGCAGGCCGTTCATATCCACATCTGCAACTTTGGTGATCAGCGTCTTCACGCCGCCGATCTCCTTCACCTGGCTCATCACGTCGCCCATGGCGCTGTTTGCCAGCTTGCTCTTAAGTTTCTCATTCTCCGAACGCAGGGAGCGGATTTCCTCCAGCATGGACTCAATCTTCTTCGTCAGTTCCGCAGGCGTTGTCTTCGCCGCCTTCACCGCCTCGTGAAGCTGCTCTTCCACGCCCTGATAGTAAGCCGTCAGCCCTTCCCCTGTCAGTGCCTCGATTCGGCGCACGCCGGCCGCGATGCCGGTCTCCGAGAGGATCTTGAACTGGGAAATGACGCCCGTATTGCCTACATGGGTGCCGCCGCACAGCTCGATGGAGAAATCGCCCATCTTCACCACGCGGACCTTCTCGCCGTATTTCTCGCCGAAGAGAGCCATCGCGCCCGTCTTCTTGGCCTCATCCAGACTCATCTCCTGCGTTACCACCGGAAGCGAAGCCCGGATCTCCTGATTCACCAGTTCCTCCACCTTCTCAAGTTCCTCCGCTGTCATCGCGGAGAAATGGGTGAAGTCGAAACGCAGGCGTCCCGCGTCCACATAGGAACCGGCCTGCTCCACATGGTCGCCCAGAACCGTGCGCAGCGCCTTCTGGAGCAGATGGGTCGCGCTGTGGTTTTTGCAGGTGGAAGCGCGGTTGGCCTCGTCCACCTTAAGCGTCACGACATCGCCGACCTTGAACATACCGCCGGTCATCACGCCCACATGGCCGACCTTACCACCCTGCAGATGAATCGTATCCTTCACGGTAAAGGTTCCGGAAGCGCTCTCGATCACGCCGGTATCCGCCTGCTGGCCGCCCATAGTGCCGTAGAACGGCGTCTCTTCCACGATGATGGTTCCGTTCTCACCGTCGGTCAGAGCCTCCACGATCTCGTCCTCCGTGGTCAGCACCGTGATCTTCGAATCATGGACCAGGCGGTCATAGCCGACGAACTTCGTCGTGATCTCGGCCGGGATCGACTGGTAGACCGTCACGTCAGCGCCCATATAGTTGGTGGTCTTGCGGGCCGCGCGGGCTTTCTCCCGCTGCTCCTTCATGGCGGCCGCGAAGCCTTCCTCGTCCACTTTGAAATTCTTCTCCTCCAGGATCTCGATCGTCAGATCCAGCGGAAATCCGTACGTATCGTAAAGCTTGAACGCGTCGGCGCCGGACAGAACCGTGCTGCCATCCGCCACCATCTTCTGTTCCATCTCGCCAAGGATTTCAAGTCCCTGGTCGATCGTCTTATTGAACTTCTCCTCCTCCTCGGAGAGGACCTTTAAGATCATGACCTTCTTCTCTTCCAGCTCCGGATAACCGCCCTTGGACAACTCGATGACCGTCTTGGCCAACTCCGCCATAAAACGCCCCTCGATGCCGAGGATCCTGCCGTGGCGGGCGGCGCGGCGCAGAAGACGGCGCAGTACATAGCCGCGGCCCTCATTGCTGGGCATGATGCCGTCTGAAATCATGAAAGTGCAGCTCTTCACATGGTCGGCAATAATGCGCAGCGACACGTCCTTCTTCTCGTCCGCCTGGTAAGTTGTATGCGCCATCGCGCAGACCTCGTCCAGAAGCGCCTTATTCGTGTCTACCGTAAACAGAGAATCCACATCCTGCACCACCACGGCCAGACGCTCCAGACCCATGCCGGTGTCGATGTTCTTCTGCTTCAGCTCGGTATAATTGCCGTGGCCGTCGTTGTCGAACTGGGTAAATACGTTGTTCCAGACCTCGATATAGCGGTCGCAGTCGCAGCCGACGGTGCAGGTGGGCTTTCCGCAGCCGTATTTCTCGCCGCGGTCATAGTAGATCTCGGAACAGGGACCGCAGGGGCCTGCGCCGTGCTCCCAAAAGTTGTCCTCCTTGCCGAAGCGGAAGATCTTCTCGGCGGGCACGCCAATCTTCTTGTTCCAGATATCATAGGCCTCGTCGTCGTCCATATAAACCGACGGATACAGCCGATCCGGATCCAGTCCGACCACCTCGGTCAGAAACTCCCAGGACCAGGCGATCGCCTCGTTCTTAAAATAATCGCCGAACGAGAAATTGCCCAGCATCTCAAAGAAGGTGCCGTGGCGGGCCGTCTTGCCGATGTTCTCAATGTCGCCGGTTCGGATGCACTTCTGGCATGTCGTCACCCTGCGGCGCGGCGGAATCTCCTGACCCGTGAAATAGGGCTTCAGAGGCGCCATGCCGGAATTGATCAGCAGTAAGCTGTTATCGTTATGGGGTACCAGCGAGAAGCTCTTCATCGCCAGATGACCCTTGCTTTCAAAAAATTCCAGGAACATCTTCCTGAGTTCATTTACGCCATACTTTTCCAATGTCTTATCCTCCCGTGCTATGGTTTCTCCTCATCCGCTGCTTTACCGGCCTCTTTCTTATCGCGGTACTTCTTTCCGCAGATTACGCCGGCTACCGCCACGGCTCCCAATATCACCATCTTAATCAGCTTACCTGCGATGTTTGCAAGTATCGCCGTCATACGCGCCGCCTCCTTCGCCTTAATCAAACCTTATCCTATCACAAGAACACACATTTCGCAAGTGGCTGATAAAAAATCCTGACTCATTCCGTCAGCACTGCGGCATACAGTCTCACCAGTTCATACGCCCGTGCGCGGGTGCTCTCCGCCTTGGCCGCCATATACTCGACGCTCTCCGAAGAGCCGCCTGCGGAGTTCTTCGCCGCCTCCACAGCCGCCGCGTCACTGTTCTTCATCCACTGCCGTTCCGCCGTCACCAGCTCGCGGGTATGGGTTTCATCCAGCTGCTTAAGCACCTCATTATAAATCGTATTCAGTTCACCCTCCCACAGCTTCAGCTCATTGCTGACTGTATTATTGGCAAGGGAACTGCCTCCCATACCGGTGGTGTTCGACGCGCTCTGTTCCTCCCGGTTCTTCCGGATCTGCGCATCCAGCTCCGTCAGGCGGATATAATACGGATTCTCGTCCAAAGATGCCCCCCCGTCTGCGTCTGCACCCGCATTCTCCGTCAGTGGTGCGGCTTCGTCCTGCAGCTGCGTTTCACCGGCAATCAAAGCCGCAGAAACGGTGTCCGCGGTTCCGGTCACCGGCTCCGCCGGGCCTTCATCCGCTGCCCCGCCGGGGCCGACTTTTATGTTCGTTCCGGCCGATTCCGAGCCGGGGCCGACTTTCGTGTTCGTTGCAGCCGATGACGCTCCCGGCCCTGCTTTCGTATCGGCTCCCGTTGCTTCTGCGCCAGGACCGACTTTCGTGTCTGCTCCCGTTGCTTCTGCGCCGGGGCCGACTATTATGTTCGTCCCGGCCGATTCCGCCCCCGGCCCAACTTTTATATCCGCGCCGGCCGATGACGCATCGAAGCCGATCATCATGACCGACTCTTTCCCGGCAGCTTCCACACCTTCTTCCGCTGCGGAGGCGGCGGCGTCTGCTCCGGATCCGTCTTCATCTGCCGCCGCTTCATTCTCATCACCTGCTCCGGCGCCCGGATAAGCAGCTGCGTTTCCGTCACTGGCAGCGTCCCGCAAAAGTCCGTCTTCCTGCGGCTGCGCCCCGCCGGCCTCATCCTCCGTTCCGGCAGCGTCCGAAGCGTCGCTATCCCCATTCCTGTCCGCACCGCCGGCCAGCGTCACCGTCACCTGACCCAGCCGGTTTAAGCTGCCTGTCAGAAAACCGGTGCAGAGCGTCACCGCGCAGCCCAGCACGACCGTCAGCAGCAAAACATAAAAGAATTTACGGTCTCTCATACAGCCCTTCCTCCAGGCCTTCATCCACAAGCAGATCCTCGCCGTCCGCCGCCGCTGTTGCCAGCAGATCACAGCGCTCGTTCAGTTCATGTCCCGCATGTCCTTTGACCCAGATAAAGGTCACCCTGTGCCTGCGCTTGGCCTCCAGAAGACGCTCCCAGAGATCAATATTCTTCACAGGCCCGGTCTTGCCGCGCCGCCAGTTATTGCGGATCCAGTTATCAATCCAGCCCTGATTGAAGGCATCGGTCAGGTACCGTGAATCTGAATACAGTTCCACCTCACAGGGACGGTTTAAGGCCT
The DNA here is from genome assembly GCA_947599905.1 of uncultured Lachnospiraceae bacterium. Classification (GTDB taxonomy): domain Bacteria; phylum Bacillota; class Clostridia; order Lachnospirales; family Lachnospiraceae; genus UBA3402. The sequence goes on along the minus strand of CANQFR010000016.1, from coordinate 7,152 downwards.
CCAGACCGGCGATGGCAGCCATCAGTTCCATGCGGTTGTTGGTCGTGCGCTCGTAGCCGGCGGAGATACATTTCTCGTATAAATCGCCGTTTCTGTCTGTATACTGCAGGATCGTCCCGTAACCGCCGGGTCCGTCCGGATTGCCGCGGGCAGCGCCGTCGGTATAGATCATCACTTTGCCCATATTGCCGATTCTCCCTTACATTCTCTGATAGACCGTCAAATACCGGTCACGTCCTGTCCCATTTATCACACAGAGAGTGGATCTGATCGGTAAACTTCGCAAGATCTTTATTGGACCCGCCTTCATTCTTCCGCACGACCTGCATGAGACGTTCGGCCGCCGCCACAAGACGGGCAAATACGCTGTCAGCCCGTTTCTTGCCGGCAGTCTCCTTCTCCACCGGCACGCCCTCTGTCCGGACCAGCCACTTCCCGGCCGCCAGGTCAAAGACGGAACCGGAGAACGGCGCCGAAGCCGTGAGTTTCTCCGCCCGGCGCAGCTGCTCCGCGAATACATCGCAGACTTTATCGTCGCCGTGAACCATAAACACCATTTGCGGCTTCTTCCGAAACGCGCGGATCCATGCAAGAAGTCCTTCCCGGTCGGCATGTCCGCTCAAACCGGGCAGTTCGGCGATCCGCGCTTCCACATCGATGGTCTCACCGAAGATCTTCACCGACGACGCCCCGTCCACGAGGGCCCGCCCCAGCGTAGCCACAGCCTGATAGCCGGCAAATACCACGCAGCATTCCGGCCGCCACAGATTATGCTTTAAATGATGCCGGATCCGGCCCGCGTCGCACATGCCGGATGCCGAGATGATGATCTTCGGCTTCATATCGAAATTGATGGCTTTCGACTCGTCACTGGTAACCGCCAGCTTAAGGCCGGGAAACTCGATCGGATTAATGCCCTGTTCCACCAGTTCTTTGGTCTCCTCATCGTAGCAGCGCAGCAAATTTCGCTTAAATACATGGGTAGCCTCGATAGCCAGAGGGCTGTCCACATAGACTTCAAAATCATCGTGGCCCTGGATCATATGATCCAGCTTGATCTTCCGCAGGAAATACAGAAGTTCCTGGGTGCGGCCGACCGCAAACGCCGGTATCACCACGTTGCCGCCTTTATCCAGCGTCTCCTGAATAATCTTCGCAAAACGGGCGATATGCTCCTCTGTGGCCTTCTGGCCGCCCGCAACCTCGTGGCTGCGGTCGCCGTAGGTACACTCCATGACCACATAATCGGCCTCTTCGATATACTGGGGATCGCGGATCAGCGGCTTGTGCTTGTTGCCGATATCGCCGGAAAATACGATTTTCTTTTCCACGCCGTCCTCACGGCACCAGACTTCGATGGAGGCGGAGCCGAGCAGGTGGCCCGCGTCCGTAAAGCGCAGAGAAATGTCATCGTTGAGTTTCACGATCTCGTCATACTCCTGGGGTTTGATCAGACGGATCGCGCCTTCAGCGTCATTTATCGTATAAAGTGGTTCGGCTTCCGATTTCCCGGCCCTTTTGGCCTTGCGGTTTTTCCACTCAGCCTCCATCTCCTGAATGTGGGCGCTGTCACGAAGCATGATCGCGCAGAGATCGCCGGTCGCCACGGTCGTGATAATGTCTCCGCGGAATCCCCTCGCATAAATGAGAGGGAGTAAGCCGGTATGGTCTACATGGGCGTGCGTTACGAAGACATAGTCTATCTGCGCGTAACTGACCGGGAGCTCGGCGTTCTCGTATTCATTGACTCCCTGTTCCATGCCGCAGTCTATCAGGATTCTGGTCTGGCCGCACTCGAGGAAGTGACAGCTTCCGGTCACTTCATGATCGGCTCCGATAAATGTCAGTTTCATATGGGGATCCTCGCTTTCTTCCGAAATTCTGGTTTGGCATTGCCTGTGAGGTTGATTGAGGTTATTTGTGTTCTTTCAGTTAGTATAGCATTATTGAAGGGAATTTACAATTTGAAATTTGAATGTGATGGGACGATGAAAATGCGATGGGACGATTGCGATAAGACGAATGCGATGGGACGCGCGCATATTCGCGGGAGGACGCGCGTTCGGCCATACTTCATCTGCGGTTCAGGATTTGCCCGCGGATGAAGTATGGCCGCCTGCGCTTGATCTTCTCGACGCTTGGGAAGGATGAGCGGATGCGTCTGGCTCAGATTATGATGCAGATCATTCCTCCGTTTGAGTCATTGATGATCTTTTGGAGGGCGTCCTGAAGTTTCACCTGGCATTCTTCGGTCAGCTGGGCTACTTTGGCCTGAATGCCGTCCTCTACAATCTGTTCGATTGATTTTCCGAAAATATTTGTTTTCCAGACTCCGTCGTCGCCCTCGGACGCATTCTGTCTGATATAGGCGATGAGATCTTCTGCCTGCTGTTCGCTTCCGACAATCGGCGCGATTTCTGTTTCGATATGCGCTTTGATCATGTTGATTGACGGGGCTTCGGCGCGCATTTTTACGCCGTACTTGTTTCCGTGTTTGATTACCTGGGGTTCGTCTAGGACGATCTCGCTCTTTTCTGGCGTTACCACGCCGTAGCCGCGCAGGCGTACCTGCGTGAGCGCATTCTGTACTTTTTCGTACTCTTTCTTCATCCGGGCCAGCGTGCCGAGGGTATGCATCAGCTGATATTCGCCCGAAATCGGGAGTCCTGCATAATCGCTCAGAATCTGATAATAATAGCCGTCGTCCACATCGACGCCCACGTCAACGGTACCGTCCGACAGGTCCATACGGTCCGTCTTCATGGTGCGCACCGCCTCGGCCGCCGCATCCGCAAGAGCCGCGGGCACATCCTTCATCTGGGATATCTTTCCCATCAGGTCTTTTACGGCTGTGATCACGCCGGCCTTCAGCCGGTGGTCGTCCGGCAATATCTCCATCCACTTCGGGATCCTGAAATTCATCTGGGTCACCGGGAATTCCTGCAGCACCGTCTGCAGGATTCGGAAAATGTCTTCGCGCCGCAGCTGTTCACAGTTGACCGGCAGCACGGAGACGCCGTATCTTTCGGAAAGCTCCGCGGCCAGTTTTTCTGTCTCGTCCGCATATGGCTTTACGCAGTTCAACAGCACGAGAAACGGCTTTCCGAGCTGCTTCAGTTCTGCGACCGTCTGTTCCTCCGCCGGGACATAGGCGGCCCGTCTGATATCGCCGATGCTGCCGTCCGTCGTCACCACGAGGCCGATCGTCGAATGATCGGTGATTACCTTGCGCGTTCCGATTTCCGCAGCCTTCGAAAACGGGATCTCTTCCTCAAACCACGGCGTCTTCACGAGGCGCTCACTGTCATTTTCCACATGACCGGCAGCGCCGTCCACCATGAAGCCGACACAGTCGATGAGCCGCACCCGGGCGGCGGTTGTATCGTCGAGCCGGATCTCGGCTGCTTCCTTCGGGATGAATTTCGGTTCCGTGGTCATGATCGTCTTGCCCGCAGCGCTCTGGGGCAGTTCATCTCTGGTCCGGGTTTTCATATGCTCGTCTTCCATGCCGGGAAGCACCATGAGCTCCATGAATCGCTTAATGAATGTGGATTTGCCGGTTCGGACGGGGCCGACCACGCCCAGATAGATTTCGCCGCCGGTCCTGGCCTTCAAATCCCGGTATACCGAATACATTTCCATAAAATATAACCCCCTTGCTGTGGTGGTACAGTATATGCAAGGGGGTAAAATATGTATGACTGTTATCTTACTGCGGCCACGGCAGCGCCGGCGCTTCCACCGCCTTGTCGCGCATCATCAGATCCCCGACGGCGTCCGCCGCGGGCTTGCCGTCAAACAGCACCAGGTTCACCTGCTCGATAATCGGCATCGCAACATGGTATTTCTCCGCCAGTTTCAGCGCCGCCTTCGCGGAATAAACGCCTTCGACGACCATCTGCACCTCGTCCATCGCCTGCTGCATCGTATAGCCTTTGCCGATCAGGATTCCCGCGCGGCGGTTGCGGCTGTGCATGCTGGCGCAGGTAACGATCAGATCCCCGATGCCTGACAGGCCGCAAAAGGTCTCGAACCTGCCGCCCATTGCCATGCCGAGACGGGCGATCTCATGGATACCGCGGGTAATCAACGCCGCCTTGGTGTTGTCGCCGTACCCTAAACCGTCGGCAATCCCGGCCGCCAGCGCGATTACATTTTTAAGCGCGCCACCGAGTTCCACACCCGCGACGTCCGGGCTGGTATAGACACGGAAGGCCGGTCCCATGAACAGGTTCTGAACCGTCTCGGCCGCTTCTTTCGAATGGGCCGCCGCCACGCAGGTAGTCGGCAGGCCGCGGCTCACTTCTTCCGCATGACTGGGCCCGGACAGAACCGCCACCGTCGCTTCCGGAAGTTCCTGTTCAATGATCTCGGAAAGCGTCATCAGCGTGCTCTCCTCGATGCCCTTGGCGACATTGACAACAAGCTGTCCCGGCCTGATGAAGCGCTTCATGGAAGCCGCCGTCTGTCTTGTATAGACGGACGGAACCGACAGCACCAGAAGTTCCTTCCGCTCCATCGCCGTACCGAGCTCCGCCGTAAATTCCACGTTCTCCGGCAGGATCACCCCCGGAAGATTATGGTGTTCGCGCCTTTCCTTAAGCTCCGCGATCTCCTGCGGAAGCGCCGACCAGAGTGTCACCCGATGGCCGCTGTGGGAAAGAAGAACCGCAAGCGCAGTCCCCCAGCTTCCCGCTCCTATAATCCCGATATCCGCCATGCTGACCGTCCCCCTTCTGTCGCATTGTGATTCTGCCGGACGCCGGCCTCTGTCATGACCGCACATCCGGATGATTCGCATCTTTTCTGTACTGTACCGGAAAACTGGAATCTATCACTTTATCACTTTGTATGTCCGATGCTGATCTTATTCTCATTCCCATGGAGCAGCCGGACGATATTCGCCTTATGGCGCCAGAAGGCCATCGCCGTCACCGCGGCGGAAAGCACATAGAATTCCGTCAGATACTGCGGCGCCAGACCGTAATCGCCGCGGCTTCCGAAAAAGATCATACCGATCAGGAAAAGGCTCACCACAACCAGCGAACCCAGCGACACATATCTGGTCACGGCCACGATGACTATGAACGCCACGAGACAGACAAGCATCACCCGCCAGTCCATGGCCGCCAGAAGGCCCGCCGTGGAAGCGATTCCCTTGCCGCCCTTAAACTTCAGATAGAACGGAAAGTTGTGACCCAGAATCGTTCCGAACGCCGTATAGAGCACCAGAAGATTCGCCATCTCCGGCAGCCGCGCCGAAAATACCGCACGAATGATCAGACACGGGATCAGCGTCTTAAACGCGTCCCCCAGAAAAACGATCAGTCCCGCCTTCGCCCCCATGGTCCGCATCACATTGGTGCTGCCGGAATTGCCGCTGCCGACGCTGCGGATATCCACATGATGGGCCTTCGTGTAGAAATACCCGGTCTGGATAAGCCCGCAGGCGTACCCGATCACAAGACAGATGATTCGCTCCATAATCTTCTCCTCCCTTATGCGTTCTCCTTCGCGTTCCGCTCCCGGATCATGAACCGCAGCGGCGTCCCCTTAAAGCCGAAGGTCTCCCGGATCTGGTTCTCCAGATACCGCTGATACGAGAAATGCATCAGCTCCTTATCGTTCACAAACACGACGAACGCCGGCGGTTTCACCGCCACCTGCGTCACATAGAAAATCTTCAGCCGCTTGCCCTTATCTGATGGCGGCTGTTTCATCGCCACTGCCTGGGTGATGATCTCATTTAACACGCCGGTCGCGACGCGCAGGTTCTGATTCGCACGCACCATGTCGATGGTCTCAAACATCTTGTTCAGTCTCTGTCCGGTCACCGCCGAGATAAATACGATCTCCGCATACGGCATGAACGAAAGCGTGTCCCGCACCCGCCGCGTGAATTCGTAAATGGTTTTGTCATTCTTCTCGACAGCGTCCCACTTGTTGACGGCAATGATAACGCCCTTCCCCCGCTCGTGGGCAATCCCGGCGATCTTCGCGTCCTGCTCGGTCACGCCCTCCGTCGCGTCGATGACGACAATGACCACCTCCGCGCGTTCCACCGCGGCCACAGCCCGGATGATGCTGTAACGCTCCAGCTCTTCTTTAATCTTATTCTTCCGCCGAAGTCCCGCCGTGTCGATAAACACATACTCCGTGCCGTTATAGATAATCTGCGTATCCACCGCGTCGCGGGTCGTCCCGGCAATATCGGAAACAATCATCCGGTTCTCGCCCGCAAGCTTATTGATCAGGGAAGACTTGCCCACGTTCGGCTTCCCGATGATAGCCACGCGAGGCCGGTCGTCCTCCGCATCCTCGAACTGCCGGATATCAAAATGCTTCACCACCTCGTCCAGCAGTTCCCCGAGTCCAAGCATGGACGCCGCAGAAATGCCGTAGGGATCGCCGATGCCCAGGTTATAGAACTCATAGACGTCATTGCCGAATTTCTTCACGCTGTCTACCTTGTTCACGCAAAGTACCACCGGCTTCTGCGACTTGCGCAGCATATCCGCCACCTTAAAATCCGCGTCAAGCAGGCCCTGGCGCACATCCACCATGAAAATGATTACGTCCGCCGTGGAAATGGCGATCTCCGCCTGCTCCCGCATCTGGGAAAGGATGATATCCTTGCTTTCCGGCTCGATGCCGCCGGTATCGATCAGTGTAAAACTCCTGTCCAGCCATGTGCAGTCCGCGTAGATCCGGTCCCTGGTCACGCCCGGCGTGTCCTTGACAATGGCGATCTGCTGCCCCGCAAGGGCGTTAAAGAGTGTGGACTTGCCCACATTCGGGCGGCCTACGATGGCTACGATTGGTTTGCTCATATCTGTCTCCTGTTATATCTGTTAAATCTGTCCTGTTCCTTCTGCTCAGTTCTGCTGGAACTGGGTTCTTCCTGATTCTTCGCCGGGGAACCTGCCATCCGGCCAATACCTGTTATCTGCTACAGGCGCGGCAATTCATAGGCCCCATGCTCCGCAAGGCCATCCTCTTCCGGCGGCGCAAGCACAGCATCCACGAAGTCCCGACCGCTTGATTTTACAATATTCACCGGGACTTGTAAAGCATTTTCCACCTGCTGTCTGGTCACATCGTCCAGCAGGACTTCCTCGCCGCTGCGGAACATATTGACAGGCAAAAGCACCC